>JAPLDA010000010.1 GCA_026391945.1 Bacteroidota bacterium
AGTGCAACAGCCACCGACAACTGCAACAGTTTAATCGATATTTCTCATACTGATGTTGCAACTACCAATTGCACTGGTAACCCTGGCGTTGACCGCACCTGGACAGCAACCGATGGTTGCCAGAATACATCCAGTTGTGTACAGCACATTGTTTATGTAGATCATACAGCACCAGTGATTGGTGCCCCTGGCGCAGATCTCGTTTTAAACTGCCCAGCGGAACCAATTTTTACTGATCCGACCTTTACAGACAATTGCACCAATGCCAGCCTTGTACTTGTTTCTGATATAAGCACTCCGGGTTCTTGCCCTGGCACTTTCTCAGAAACAAAAACATGGAAAGCTGTTGATGGTTGTGGAAATGAATCTCCAATCGTAACACAGACCATTACCGTTGTTGACGTAACTCCTCCAGCGATCACTTGCCCTGCCGACAGGATGCTTCCTTGCCATCAGGACTCTGTGATGTTCGGAACGCCAACTGCAACTGATTTGTGTGACGGCAGCCCGTCTTTGGCTGTTGTCTCAACCACACAAGTTACCAACGCTGATGGTTCTGTTACCTACACTCAAACATGGGAAGCCATGGATGTTTGCGGAAATGCTGCCCGTTGTTCACAATCCATTACCGTTCCTCCGCTGTATCATCCAACGATTACACCTGGTGGATCAACAACCATCTGCAATGGCGGAACAGTTGAACTTTGTGCTTCAACCGGAACATCGTATTTCTGGAGTACCGGGGCAACCACACAGTGTATCACTGCGACATCAACCGGAATTTATTGGGTTGATGTTACAAATGGTAACGGTTGTGTCGGCCGCGATTCAATAACGATTTCAATTCATCCAAGCCCGGTTTGTTTGATCCGCGGATGTCACGGAACGATCTGCGAAGGTCAATCTACTACCATTTGTGCTCAATATGGTGCAGGATATACTTACCTGTGGAGTACCGGAGATACAACACGTTGTATCACGGTTTCTGATTCAGGTGATTATACTGTGACGGTGACGAATGAATTCGGTTGTACCAGTCAGTGCAGCATGCACATCACGGTTATTCCATTACCACCATGTAGCATTACCGGTAACCTCGTTATTTGCCAGGGACAATCCACTTCATTGTGTGCTCCTGCAGGTTATTCCTATCATTGGAATACGGGATCACATTCACGTTGTATCACGGTTAGTTGTCCGGGAACTTATACAGTAACAGTTAAGAATGCAAATGGTTGTTCAACCACATGCCATGTCTGTGTTACGGTTATCCCGCCACCATCATGTCATATTTCCGGTGACCGGAATATCTGCCAGGGCCAGACGACTGAACTTTGTGCCCCTGTGGGTTATGCAGCATATCATTGGAGCAATGGAGCAACAACACAATGCATCACCGTTGGTAGTTCCGGTACTTATTCTGTAACGGTGACCAACCAGGCAGGATGTACAAGTACCTGCAGCGCATGTGTTAAAGTAAGCCCGGTTCCACCTTGTTGTATTTCCGGTAATTCAGAAATTTGTCATGGTCAAAGTACGAGCTTATGTGCTCCTGCCGGGTATACTTACCTCTGGAGTAATGGCGCAACGACTCGTTGTATCACCGTTTGTACAGCCGGTACTTATTCGGTGACGGTCACCAACTGCAACGGTTGTTCAAGCACATGCAGCAAGACTGTTACGGTAAGTACACCGCCTACCAGCACGATCACTGGTGATAATCATATCTGCCAGGGTCAATCCACCTCATTGTGTGCTCCTGCCGGATATTCATGTTACCACTGGAGTAACGGTTCTACAAGCCGTTGCATTACGGTTTCATGTGCCGGAACATACAGTGTGACAGTGACCAATGCAGCAGGATGTTCCAGCACCAGCAGTATTTGTGTGACGGTAACTCCTCCTCCAAGCAGTTGCATCAGCGGTAACCATACCATTTGCCAGGGACAAACGACTACGCTTTGTGCTCCTTACGGTTGCACCGGTAATACTTATTTATGGAGTACCGGTGAAACCACACGTTGCATTGATGTTTCAAGTGCCGGAACTTACAGTGTTACGGTAACCAATGCAGCAGGTTGTTCAAGTACAAGCAGTGTTTGTGTGACAGTAACAACACCGGTTACATGTACAATTTCCGGAAATACATCCATTTGCCAGGGTCAAAGCACTTGCTTATGTGCTCCGGTTAGTTGCGGAAGTTATTTGTGGAGCAATGGAGCCACCACCCGTTGCATTACGGTCGGTTGTGCCGGAACCTATAGTGTTACAGTGACGAATGCCAGCGGTTGCACGAGCACATGCAGTGTGAGTGTTACGGTTAGCGGTGCTCCGAGCAGTACCATTACAGGCAACACGCATATCTGCCAGGGTCAATCCACTTCCTTGTGTGCACCTGCAGGATTTGCATGTTATCATTGGAACACAGGTGCAACAACGCGTTGCATCACGGTTTCATGTGCCGGAACCTATAGTGTAACGGTTACGAATGCAGGCGGATGTTCCAGCACGAGCAGTGTGTGTGTAACAAACACTCCTCTCTCCTGCAGCATTTCAGGCAATACGAATCTTTGCATCGGACAAACCACTACTTTATGTGCACCGTCCGGATATACCTATCATTGGAATAACGGAGCCTGCAGCCAGTCTATTACAGTTGGTTGTCCTGGCACCTATACCGTAACCATCACCAATGCGAATGGCTGTTCAAGCAGTTGCAGTGTTTGTGTGATGATTACAAATTGTCACGGCGGATGTTCAAGCAAATCTACGACAGTCAATAACCTGACTCCGGTTGGAATTGAGGCTTCAACTTATCCGAATCCGTTTAATTCAGTAGCGACTATTGAGTTTAAAAATCTTTCCGAGTCTTCATCACGTGGAACAGTAGAAATATATTCTCTTGATGGAAGAAAGATTGCGGAACTGTTCAATGGCGATGTGGATGGAAACATGAGCTACCAGGTTAAATGGGATGCTAAAGACATCGCTGACGGAACGTATCTGTACCGGATTGTTTGCGGTGATAATACGAGCACAGGCCGGTTGGTTCTGATGAAACAATAAAATCATTCCCCGGAATGAACGAAGGAAGAGGTTGCTTGAAAAAGCAACCTCTTTTTTTATAACACCATCAGGTTGCAACCTCGAATGTCGCTGTTGTCGTAGCGGCCGGTGACTTCAAAAGTTTCACCATGTGTTTTTCCTAAATCGTTCGTGGCAATAAAAGAACAGGAATACAGGTTGGCGAGATCAATAACATTCAGACATCCGTTCTGGTTGGGTTCTGCAGGCGTGAACGGGTCATTCATTTCGCGGATCAGAATTTTCATCCACGGAGGAGTTCGAAAAACTCCGTCACCGGTGGAATAAGCCTGCGACAGCAATTCCGTCATTCCATATTCCGAATGAATTTTTTTTACGCCGAAGCGTGCACATAGAATTTGATGTACTTCACTACGAATGATTTCTTTTCTTCTTCCTTTCATGCCACCGGTTTCCATGATGATGAGTTCCGGGAAATTCATTTTATGTTTTTCTGCAAAGTCAAGGAGGGCGTAGGTAACACCCAGGAGAATGGTTTTTTGACCGAGTCGCTGAAGTTGCCGGAGTGTTTCGGATAATTCATCATGATCATCCAGGTAAAAACCGCTTCGCGGATGCCGGCTGTTCTTTCCCAGGTCATCTGCCATGTAAATGAGTGAAGATCCTTTCCGTTCGAGGTAGGAGGGGAGAAGGGCAAGGATGCAATAACCGGAAACCGGCCCGTAAAAAATTTCAAACGCTTTTCGAAAACCATTCTCATAGAGTGAAATGTTTAGTACCGTGTGCCGGCTTGTTTCCGATCCCGTTGTTCCGCTGCTGGTGAATACAACCGGCTCTGCTGCGTTTTTTTCAGGCGAACAACATACATCATGTGTTTTGAAAAATTCAACTGGAAGGAATGGAATTTCGCTGATGGAATTTATTTCCCCTGGGTTGATGGAAAGATTCCGGATATAACTTTTATATACTTCATTATTCTCTGATTGAAAACGGAAAATATCCATAGCCAGTTCATCGAATTCCCTGTCCGACAGGATGTTAAAAATTTTATTTTCCATGGATGAAATGGCCTGGCCGGTTATTTACTTTGCAATGGCGGATAATCGGTGGTGTAATGCAACCCGACACTTTCTTTCCTTTTAATGGCCGCTTTCACAATGAGGTATCCCACCATGATCATGTTTCTCAGTTCGCAAAGCTGGGGTGAGATGGTCGTCTTCTCATACAACGCCTCCGTTTCACCGTATAAAATTCTCAGCCTGTCCAGCGCACGTTTTAACCTGACGTTCGACCTGACTATGCCGACATAATTGCTCATCACGTTCTGAAGCTCGGTGAGGTTGTGTGTGATTAAAACCATTTCTTTCGGCGATGAAGTTCCTTCCGCATTCCAGTCGGGAACGTCCTGTTTCAAAATTATTTTTCTGAAATTGGTTTTTGCATCCAGCGACGCCCGGTGAGCATATACGAGTGCTTCAAGAAGCGAATTGGATGCAAGACGGTTGGCTCCATGCAATCCGGTACGGGCACATTCTCCTGCTGCGTACAGGTTGCGGATGGAACTTTTCCCGAATTCATCCACCTTGATTCCACCACAGATATAATGAGCAGCGGGAACAACCGGGATCATCGTTTTGGTTATATCAATGCCGATGCTTAAACATTTCTCATAAATTTTAGGGAAATGTTTTTTCAGTTCAGCGGCATCGAGGTGCGTGCAATCCAGGAAAACAAAATCATCACCGCTTATTTTCATTTCATTGTCAATGGCACGCGCAACAATGTCGCGCGGAGCCAATGATTTTCTTTCATCGTACCGGTGCATGAATTCTGATCCGTCATGTGTCTTTAACACAGCACCGAAACCTCTCACTGCTTCTGAAATCAGGAAGGAAGGATTTTCTCCCGGGTGGTACAGTGCGGTCGGGTGAAACTGGATGAACTCCATATCCTCCACCACTCCTTTGGCCCTGTACACCATGGCCACACCATCTCCTGTTGCAATGACCGGGTTGGTGGTGGTTTTATAAACATGGCCGGCTCCACCGGTAGCCACCAGCGTTGTCCGCGCCAGGATGGTTTCTATTTCATGCGTCTGTAAATTCAACGCATAGGCTCCGTAACATTCGATTCCTGTACTGTGCCTGGTTACTTCGATGCCCAAATGATGTTGTGTGATGATGTCGACAGCAAAGTAATGCGTAAAGATTTCAATGTTCGGGTGATTATTTGCTTCTTCAATTAAAGCCCGTTCAATTTCGTTGCCGGTACTGTCTTTAAAATGAAGCACACGATGTTCGGAATGTCCGCCCTCACGTGCCAGGTCATAATCTCCTTTTTCATTTTTATCAAACCGTGTTCCCCACTCAATGATTTCTTTCACGCGTTCAGAACCTTCGGTGATCACCATTCTTACAATCTTTTCATCACAAAGGCCGGCTCCCGCTTCGAGGGTGTCGTGGATGTGTTTTTCAAATGTATCGGGAGCATGTTGCACGGAGGCGATTCCTCCCTGGGCATACTTGGTGTTCGATTCGTCTTCGAGCGTTTTCGTGATGATGATCACGTTCCCTTGATCAGCAACTTTGAGGGCGTACGTAAGACCGGCAATGCCGGAGCCAATGACTAAAAAATCTACTTCTCTTTGCATGTAAAAATAATAAGAGGTAAAATTAGGTAACTTTGCAGAATAATAATACTACGATCATGACAGGCGAAAAAATACCGGTAATTGTTTATGCGGAGTCGACCCCCAACCCTGCTTCCATGAAATTTGTTGCAAACACATGGTTGCTTGAGGAAGGAAGTGTTGAATATGTAAGCAGGGAGTTGGCTGTTAATTGTCCGCTTGCGTTGCAGTTGTTTGAATTCACCGGAGTCTCTTCCGTTTTCATTGCCGGTAATTTTGTGACCATTACAAAAAAGCCGGACATTGAATGGTTCGAAATCCAGACTTTTTTTCGTGAATTCATCAAGGGATTCCTGGAGTCGGGCGAAAAAATATTTACCGGCGACAGGGAACAGAAATCGGATCCGGCCATTGAACGCACCACTACTGCATCTTCCATTGAAACGAAGATCGTTGAAACGCTGGAAGAATACGTAAGGCCTGCCGTGGAACAGGATGGCGGCGCGATTCATTTTAAATCGTTTGAAAATGGAATCGTGACGTTGATTTTAAAAGGCTCCTGCAGTGGTTGTCCTTCTTCTACCCAAACATTGAAAGGTGGAATTGAAAACCTGTTGAAACGTCTCATCCCTGAAGTGCAGGAAGTGGTTGCCGAAGCACAATAATAAGGCGACACTGTTTTTTTCTTTACTGAGTTTTCTTTTTAAAGAGCGGATCAATTTCTTTTTTCCATCCATACGCATAGCTGAAGGTAAACAGGCTCAGCACCCAAAGCGGGCATGAAATGAAAAACCATTTCACCTCGTACGTCAGCAATACCAGCGGAATGCAGGCGAATACCATGGCACACAACAGGTAGATAAAAAACAAACCGTAATACAGGATTTTAAAAATCCAGGCATACGGAGAGGAACGATACAGTTCAAGTTCACGGAGATACTCTTCGTATTTCATACGTGCATAAGCGGCTGCCGCTTTGCGCATGCGCAGGGCGCGTTCTTCCCGTTTTTCTTTTTCTGCCGACAGGAAATTTCGTTCCGGGTTTCCCGATAACAAAGCGTACGCTTCATGCAAAATCAAAAACTGTTCATGCGCATCTGCTGATTTGTTTTTATCGGGATGAAGCAGCTTGGCTCTTTTCCGGAAAGCCGATTTGATCTCCTCTTCCGAAGCCTGTTCGGAAACGCCCAGTACAGCATAAGCGTTCTCAAAAGAAATCATGAATGCGACTTTAATAAAAGGAAGATCAATACTACGGATTCACTGGCGAATCCGGAAATGTTCAGAGAACAATTAAACGAAAAATGTGTATGGAATTTTATGGAAGCCCATACCCGTTTGTTCAAAACGAAAACGCCTGGAAATTATTTCAGGATGAAAACGCGTGAATGAAGTTCCTGGAATCACCAGCCCAGCAGCCACCCGAACATCAGCGGGGCAACAATGGAAGCGTCGCTCTCCACAATGAATTTCGGAGTGTGGATGTCGAGTTTCCCCCACGTGATTTTTTCATTGGGAACAGCACCGCTGTATGAACCATAGCTGGTGGTGGAATCGCTGATCTGGCAGAAGTAACTCCAGAACGGTACGTCATGCCATTCGAGGTCCTGGTACATCATCGGCACTACACAAATCGGAAAATCACCGGCGATGCCGCCGCCGATTTGAAAAAATCCTACTCCTTTTCCTGAGGAATTTTTCCGGTACCAGTCGGTAAGCCACACCATGTATTCGATACCGCTTTTCATGGTAGAAGCTTTGATTTCATTTTTGATGACATAGGAAGCGAAAATGTTTCCCATTGTGCTGTCTTCCCATCCGGGAACGACTATCGGAATGTTTTTTTCAGCAGCGGCAAGCATCCATGAATTCTTCGGATCGATTTCATAATACGGTTTCAATTCCCCGCTCAACAAAATTTTGTACATGTATTCGTGAGGGAAAAAACGTTCGCCTTTGCTGTCGGCATCCTTCCATATTTTATGAATGTGTTTTTGCAGACGGCGGAATGCTTCTTCTTCGGGGATGCATGTATCAGTAACACGGTTGTAATGATTTTCGAGAAGATCCCATTCTTCTTTCGGGCTGAGATCGCGGTAATTGGGAACACGTTTGTAATGGTTGTGTGCAACGAGGTTCATGATGTCTTCTTCGAGGTTGGCCCCGGTACAGGAAATGATCTGCACCTTATCCTGCCGGATCATTTCAGCAAGTGAAATGCCCAGCTCTGCCGTACTCATGGCACCAGCAAGCGTGATCATCATTTTTCCGCCATCGGCCAGGTGTTTTTCATAGGCCTTTACTGCATCCATCATGGCTGCTGCATTGAAATGGAGATAATGTTTCTCCATGAATTGTGAAATGGGTCCTCGTGTCATTACATGAATTGTTTTGGGAGGGCGAATTTATAAAAAAGAAGTTGGCTGCTGTAGCGGCAGTCGGATAAAACAGTCGAAAATAAATAGTTGAATTTGCAAGGATGTGAATAACGGAATAGTATCGACAGAATTTATAATCATTTCGACACAACTTTCGAAGTGAATCGAAAATTTCCGGATGATATGCTCACATAATAAATTCCCGGGGCAAAATAATTTGTGTTCACGGCTATTTCTTTCTGATCTGCCACCAGGCTTTCAGTAAAAATTTTTTCTCCAATTGAATTGAATACTTCCAATGTGCTTTCTCCCGTAAATTGTAAACCGGAAACGATAAACCGATTTTCCGAAGGGTTCGGATATAGACTGATTGTTGAAGCAGCGGAATTATTTTCAATGATTGCAAGCGGACCAATCGTTCCATCCGACAAAATATTCTGAGCATACACACCGGTATTGCCGCCCCTGCTGTCCTGCCAGACATGTACCACCTGATTGTTCAAAAAGCCAAGAAGATGCGGATGTGATTTCACGTCTCCGAGAGAACAGACATGGGTTGTTGAGGGTGTCCAGGCAGCAGTGCCCGACACATCCAGTTTCATCGCATCGTATTGATTTGAGTTGTCATAAAATACAAAGACCGGTTCACCATTCATCAGTTGCAACCCTGCCGGATAATACATGGCCGCTGAGACAGGGAAAAGCGTGAGTGCATTGGCACCCAATAATTTGTTTCCGCTCGAATCAAATTTCTGGATGAACAGCCCGGATTGTGACTGTGCGGAATTAGTTTCACGTTCGAGTATCCATGTTGTTTTTGTTGTAAGGTCATGTGCAATGTAATTTTCAAATTCAAGGTTTGCTGACCCCGAAACATCCACACCGTTTGTGCCCCAGCCAAGCGTACCGTTGGCAAGAAGATGTTGAGAGATTACGTCATCGCTTGAAGGAGTGAACCCGCCTGCAAACGAAACGTAGCAGCCGTCATGCCCGTCAGGTACCCATGACAACAGGTTGAAAACGCCTGCTGTTGCGGGAGAGAGTTCGGTAGCATTTGTCCACACAGAGGCTCCATTCAAATCATACTGCTGAGCATAATGGTTGACCGTTGTAAAACTTGATCCCGGTTGAGCCGTGAATAATAAAATGAAATGGTTGTTCGACATGGGAACAATCTGCGGATTCGAAACCGTGTGAGCAGTCGGGCTGGTGACAGTAAGAACAGAGGCCCACTGAGGAGTACCGCCGGCAGAATATTTCCTGTATTGTATACCGGATGAATTCCATGCAAACACGACATCGTTCGAAGGCAGCACACCCACTGCAGGCGCCAGGCCGGGGCCGAGATCGATACCGGTACTTCCCCACAATTGATTGCCGGCGGTGTCCACTTTGAAAGCAATGGCTTCCATGGCCAATGGCTGGTATTGGAAAGCAATGATGGCATTGTCGGCATGATCAACGGCCATGTGGAATTTGTAAATGGCACTGCCGGAAGTAAGATTACTGACCAGCATTCCGCCGGCTCCGAATAATTTGCTTCCATTGATGTCGAGCAGTTGAAGGTACATGTTGTAATTCCCGGAAGTGTTGTTGTAATACGCAATGAATGTTTTACCGTCGGACGTGGAAGCTGATTCAGGGGTTAAGCTATTGTTCGCATAACCGATTGCGGTATTCACAGCTGTATTAGTAGTCCATTGCGCATACATAAAATCTGCAGTTGAAATGAGCGTGAGGAAGGTCAGTAGAATTTTTTTCATGATAGTTTTGCTAGTCGTTGAGTTAAAACCATGTTCATTGGTCAAGCCAAAGTAATAAGAAATTGGAACAGGTAAATGAACCGGAAAGATATGGTCAGGGATTTTGATTTACTTCAGGCGGCATTCCACTCTTCACCGGCGTAAAAGGAGAAATTTTAGTTGTGAAATAATCCTGTTGCAGGAATCAATTCACTTCTTTCAGCAACTCCACGTAGGTCGGAAAGTGATCGCTGTAGCCACCCATGTATTTATTGAAATCATACGTGCGTTTCGGGTAGCCTTTGTAACGTCCGGTTTGCTGAATCATCCAGGGCTTGCTGAAAATTTTTGCTTCCTTTAAAAAATATCCTTTCTGATTTTTGTTTAAAAATCCGGAGGAGAGCATGACCTGGTCAAAGAGATTCCATGAGTCATTGTAGGCAAGTGTACCGATTCCCTTCTGAAAATAACTGACCCATGGATTGTACATGCCGCCGGGTTTCACTTCTTTTGGATCGCCTTTCGCACCGATTACTTCAGCAACGCTCGGGCTCACGGGGTCGTCGTTCAGGTCGCCCATCAACAGTATTTTTGCATCCGGGTTCAGTTTCACAATGGAATCGATCGCATGTTTGCAAACACCTGCTGCAATAGCCCTGTTCGGAGCACTCACTTCTTCACCACCGCGCCTGGATGGCCAGTGGTTTACAAAAACATGCAACGGTTCCCCGTTCAGCATTCCATAAACGTACAGCACATCCCTCGTGTAATGAGGCCTTCCTTCTTCGTCAGGCAGGTGAACAAATAACGGGCTGCTGTATTTCGGGGTGAAGTATTTCGGGTTGTAAATCAGGCCGACATCGATTCCGCGTTCATCCGGTGAATCGTAATGAACAATCGAATATTTTCTTCCTGCCAATAACGAATCGTGGATCAGCAACTGCATGACACCTTCATTTTCAACTTCCGCACAACCTAAAATAGAAAGGCCATCAGGAGATAAATCGGTTCCGATCTGGGATATCACCGTTGCCAGGTGATGCACTTTATCAAGAAACACTTCACTGGTATAAAGATAAGGCCCATCGGGAAGGAAATCTTCATCCCTTACTTTCGGATCGTTAATCGTATCATAGAAATTTTCAAGATTGTAAAAACCGGCAATCACCACTTTGTATTTTTTCCCTTGTGAGTATGAACAGTTGTGAAAGGCAACAAAACCTGCCAGTAAAAGGACGATCCGAATGTGAAGTTTCATATATTGGGTTTCTGAATGTTAAGGTGCCAAAGCTACAAAAACAAATAAACCATGGTATTGCCGACTTTGGCCATTCCATGAAGTTATTGTTATTTCTAAAGAGACATTTCCTGAAATACTTTATTTAATTAGCTTTGTCACCCAATTTACGAGGATCACTTTCTATATACATTGACAAATATGATCAAACGCTCTACCGTACTATTCATCTTATTCTTCTGCACGCGGCTTGTTTCCATCGCCCAGACTTCTGAAGTAACAGGTGTGCTCACCGACGAATATAAAACTCCTTTGTCTGGTGTAAAAGTCTACATTCCTGAAATCAATGTTTCGGCAGTCACGGATAAAAGCGGAGTTTTTAATTTTAAAAATGTTCCGTACGGTGTGTACTCACTCGAAAGCGATGATGAACAGTTTGATTATTTCCTGCGTGGCGTTAAGATCGATCAGCCGGCGATGAACCTGAAATCCCTTTCTTTTTTGAAAAGTGCAAAAGGCAAAACCGATAATGATAATATTCCGACAGTGACTCTTTCGGATGACGACCTCAAAGAATCCGCCACCGGGCATGTTTCCAGTTCCCTGAGTTCATCACGCGATGCATTTACTTCTGCAACCACGTATGCTTTCAGCATTGCCCGTTTCAGAGTAAGGGGATATGAATCCGGAAATGAAATTACGTTGATGAACGCTTCACCCATGACGGATTTGATTAACGGGAGAACCATGTTCAATACCTGGAGCGGTTTAAATGATGTCATGAGAAGCCGCGAAAGTTCGATGGGCCTTGCCCCGGCCGCTTTTTCATTCGGCGGTATCGGCGGATCATCCATCATCGACAGCCGGGCTTCGCATCAGCGCAAACAATTGCAGGTTTCTTACTCGGCATCCAACCGTGCATACGATAACCGGTTGATGGCAACGTATGGAAGCGGGCTTCTTTCCGGCGGGTGGTCGTACTCATTCTCCTATTCACGCAGATGGGCTGATGAAGGATATATTCCGGGAACTTTTTATGACGGTCATTCCTATTTTGCATCTGTCGAAAAAGCCATCAACAGCAAACATTCATTGTCGCTTACCGCTTTTGGTGCTGCTACAAAGAACGGACGTTCCGGTGCTGCCACCATGGAAATGTATGACCTGGCCAATTCTCATTATTACAATCCTGACTGGGGTTACCAGAACGGGAAAAAGAGAAATGCCGTAGTTGGCGACAGTCACCAGCCGACATTTATTTTAACACATGAATGGACGATCAATGAAAAATCTTCTCTTGAATCCGCTGTTTCTTTCATGACGGGAAAGAGCAAGGTGTCCGGACTGGATTGGTACAATGCCACCGATCCCCGCCCTGATTATTACAGGAACCTTCCGAGTTATGTGTTGAGTTCAACTTCCGACACTGTACTGTATCACCAGGCTTTTGCTTTATACAGCAGCAATGAATCCATGCGGCAGATCAACTGGGATCATTTGTATGAAGTGAACCGCAACACCGGCGATACGGCAAAATATGTTCTTTCGAACCGTGTGAAAGATGACCGCATCATCAACCTGAATACGTTTTATCACAATACCATCACCGACATCATCACCGTTTACGGAGGCCTCACGTACCAGTCGCAATCATCGGAATACTATAAAGAACTGAAAGACCTCCTCGGTGGAAAATATTTTGTGAACCTGAACCAGTTTGCCGACCAGACGGTTGCCGGGAACAACCAGAACGACCTCAACAAACCCAATGAACATGTGTATGTTGGCGACCGTTATGGTTATGATTATGTAGCCAACATCAGCCAGGTTTCTGCATGGGAGCAAACGGTTTTGAAATTTAATAAAGTGGATGCGTTCTACGCAGTTCAGCTTTCAAACACATCCTATAACCGCGATGGTAAAGTGAAGAATGGGGTGTTCTCCGATAATTCTTATGGCGAATCGGTGACGAAAAGATTTTTTAATTATGCAGTGAAAGGCGGGCTGACTTACAAAATAAACGGACGGAACTATGTCTTCTTCAATGGAACCATGATGACGCGTGCACCGTTTTTTGAAAATGCATTCATCTCTCCTTCCACCCAGAATGCGTATGTAAATGGTTTGCAGGAAGAACAAATTTCATCGATGGAATACGGTTACCTGTTCAAATCGCCGAAGTTTAAAGCAAGAGCCGTTGGTTACCTCACTGAATTTAAAGACGGAACCGATGCCTTCCATTTTTATGATGATGATTTTAAAACCTTCGTTAACTATTCCATCCAGCACATTGATAAAAGACACGTGGGTGTTGAACTGGCCGCTGAAGCCGCTCTCGGGCAAGGTTTTTCAGCATCTGCTGTAGCAGCAGTCGGACAGTTTTTTTACACCGACCGCCAGACGGCCACCATTACACAGGATAACAAAGACACATTGCTTGCCAATAACGAAACCGTTTATGCGAACAACCTGCATGTGGGAGGAACCCCTGAAAATGCTTATACCATCGGGGTCAGTTACCGGTCAAAGCATTTCTGGTTCGTGAACATCAACGGAAATTATTTTGACAACATTTACATCCAGGCGAATCCTGCCCGGAGAACATTATCCGGAATCGACCAGGTGAATGACAATACTCCCCTGAGAAACCAGGTACTCTCTCAACAGCAGGTAGCCGGACAATTTACGCTGGATGTTTCAGCCGGCTGGTCATGGAAACTGAACAACAAAATCAAGGCGCTGAAACGAAATACATTTCTTGTGTTGAATGTCGGCGTAAATAATTTACTGGACAATACATCATTCGTCACGAACGGGTATGAGCAACTTCGGTTTGATTTCCAGGAAAAAAATGTCAATAAATTTGCTCCTAAATACTATTACGCATTTGGCGCCACCTACTTTGTGAATGTCACCTTGCGAATGAATTAATTAAAACAGAAAAATAACCATACTAAAATAAGATCATGAAAATGAAACTAAACAAAATTCTTTCACTTGCCGCTGTCATGCTTTATGCAGCAGTGTTAACGTCATGTGTGAAACAGGATGTTGATAATCCTCCTGCCAATGGTTTGGATCCGGGATTAACCGCAAACAAAACCATTGCGCAGATCAAAGCATTGTATGTATCCGGTGCCATTACAAAAATCAGCGGCGATTATGTTTTCAAAGCAGTGGTGGTGGCTGATGACCGTTCAGGCAACCTGTACAAAAGCATCGTGCTCCAGGATTCTACAGGTGGAATCAATATTGTGGTCGACATGTCAAACTTTTATACTTCGTATGAAACAGGAAGGAATGTTTTTGTGAAGTGCAAAGGATTGGTCATCGGCGATTATAACGGGTTGATTCAGTTGGGCGGATACAATGATGCCGGCTCAGTAGGAAGAATTCCTCAAAGCCTGGTCGGACAGCATTTGATCGGCGGAATGTGGAATCAAAGCTATGTCACCAAAATAGTACACAACTTCTCTACGTTGAGCAATACACTTGATCAGAATACACTTGTGAAACTGGAAGGCGTACAGTTTGATACACCTTGCACGACATGGGCTGACATGGTAAACCAGACTTCAGGAAACAAAAACCTGAAAGATGCCTTCGGAAACATTATCGTGGTGCGTACCAGCAACTATGCAAACTTTGGAAGTGGTTTGATTCCGGGAAGCATTGGAGATGTAGTGGGTGTTTTCCAGATTTACGGAACTACGAAACAACTTGTTCTCCGTGATCTCAATGATGTACAAATGGCTCCAAGCAGTTGTGCGCCTGCTTTACCGATTGGTACAGGCGGATTGATGAGCATCGGGTCCATCAGACCATTGTTTTCCGGAACCGGAAATACATTTGTGAGCGGAACAAAAGTAAGAGGCACCGTTATTTCAGATAAGAACACCGCCAACATCAACAGTTATAACCTGATCCTCCAGGACGGATCCAGCGGAATCATGGTTCGTTTCATGAGTCCCAATACCTTTAACCTGAATGATTCGATTGAGATTGATCTTTCTGCTACCGGCGATTCATTGGTTAAATACCAGCAGGGACTGGAGTTGAATTACATTCCGAATTCAAGCGCAACGTATCTTGGAACCGGAACAGTGACTCCGAATGTGGTGACGGCTAATTACGTGTCCACTCACCTTTCTTCTCTTGAATCCACGCTCATACAAGTAAACAGTGCCACGCTTTCAGGTGGCGGAACCTACAGCGGAAATGTCACCATCACCGATGCAACCGGAACCTTGATCATCTATACACGGAGTGCAGCAACTTTTTCAGGAACTGCTTATCCGACAGGAACCGTTTCTGTAAAAGGATTCCTCTCTAATTACAACGGTACACCGGAGTTGATTCTTCGCGGTAGCTCCGATGTTCAGTAGTAATTTTTAATCACCACATGGAAGGCTTTGAGATTTCTCAAAGCCTTTTTTGTTGTCAAAAGGTAGTTCAGAAAAGTGACAAAAATCAATTTCTATTATGATTAAACTCATGTTTCGTTTTGGGAGGGGCTTCTATTTTTACCGCCAACAAAACCCGAAAAAATGAAAAAGAAAATCTTCGTACTGGCGTTTGCATACGCTTCTGCCTGCATTGCACTTACTTCGTGCAATTCAAACAAGACAACCGATGAATCAACGGCTGCTACCGAACCCACTGCTGCTACAGAAGCGGCTGCATCAGGCGGACAGTCGACGGTGAAAGACGATGTTTCCAAACCCAATGTCGTGGGCGTTGCAGCAAGTTCAAAAGATCATACTACGCTGGTTGCCGCTGTGAAAGCTGCAGAACTGGTGGATGCGTTGTCCAACAACGGCCCGTTCACTGTATTTGCTCCGACCAATGCTGCATTTGATAAATTACCAAAAGGTACGCTGGATGAACTTTTAAAACCGGAGAATAAATCAAAGCTCCAGGATATTTTATACGACCATGTATGGGTTGGTGTGATGAAAGAAGAAATGATGCAGGATGGAAAGAAAGTAACCATGTTTGGCGGGAATGTGATCACGCTTCATAAAAAGGATGGTAAATGGATGGCTGATGATGCCAACATCTTAGCATCCATTCCTGCTGCCAATGGAATCATTCATGTGGTGGATGGCGTGCTGTTGCGTGCACCAAAGAAATAAGGACAGCAAGGATTTTTAGGGAGAATAACTTGCGTTTAAGTCCGTTCCTTCATTGAAGGAGCGGACTTTTTTTTGGTACGATTCTAAAAAAAAATATTCAGGACTCCAGGATTTCAATCTTATCAATTTCATCACCGGCTTTAATCTGGTCAATCACATCCAGTCCTTCAGTCACTTTTCCGAAACAGGTGTGTACCCGGTCGAGATGTGCCGTATTGGTGCGGCTGTGACAGATAAAAAACTGTGATCCTCCGGTATCCCTTCCTGCATGAGCCATGGAAAGCACTCCACGGTCGTGGTACTGGTTGTTTCCGGTGAGTTCGCATTTGATTTTGTAACCCGGCCCGCCGGTTCCTGTTCCTTTCGGACATCCTCCCTGGACGACAAAATCCGGAATCACCCGGTGAAATGTCAATCCGTCGTAAAATCCTTTTGAAGCAAGGTCGCAGAAATTCTTTACCGTTCCCGGAGCATCCTTTTCAAAAAATTCCACTTTCATGATGCCTTTGGCGGTGTGTATGGTGGCGGTTTTCATAGGTTGATTTTTAAATTATGTCAGACGTCAAAAGTAAATAAAACGAATGAGAAGAATATCCATTTCGAAATAACTTTGTTTCATAAGCAATAAGCGAAATTATTCCCGGTTCAGAAATTCAAGTACGGTATCAAAAAAAACTGTTGGATTTTCAGTATGTACCCAATGCCCGGCTTTTGCAACTGTGGCTACTTGAGAAAGGGGAAAATGTTTTTTGATATCCGCTTCATCCTGTTTGGTGATGTATGCTGATTTTTCTCCGCGCACAAATAAGACTGGTTTGTTGAATCGTGTGCCTGCTGGCAAGGCCTCACCGATGGCATCGATATTTTTTTTGATGGCAGGTAAATTAAACCTCCATGCCAGTTTCTTCACCGGTAATTTTTTTTCTGTTGCTTCTGACCAATAAAGATTCTTTAAGAGAAACTGAATGGTGGCTTCATCACCCAGAGTATTTCTCAAATGATCCTCTGCTTCTTTTCTTGATGAAATCGTTTCAAGGTTGATGTTTTGCAATGCAGCCATCACAGAATCGTGTTGCGGAGGATAAAAACGCGGAGCGATATCCACCACCACAAGCCGTTCGGTTCTCTCAGGATGTGCCGCCGCAAAAAACATAGCGGTTTTTCCTCCCATCGAATGACCAATTATATTTGTTGAAGAAATATGTTCATCGGCCATCAGTTCGGCCAGGTCATCAGCCATCACCTGGTAATTGAATGTTTCGCTGTGCGGGCTTCTCCCGTGGTTGCGGAGATCAACCGTATAACAGGCAAAACCATGTTCCGCAAATTGTTTTGACAAGGTCATCCAGTTATCCGACATGCCGAACAACCCATGCAGGATAAGCAGTGGTTTTCCTTCCCCGGTTTTTTTAAAGAATAGTTTCATGGAATGTGGTTTCAGGAAAAGAAAAGTTCAGTCTTTCAGTTGCCTGAGATAAAGCTGCACCGTATTTTCAAGGCCATAATAAAGAGCATCGCTCATCAAAGCATGGCCGATGGAAACTTCCAGCAGCCAGGGAATGTGATCATGAAAATATTTCAGGTTGTCGAGGTTGAGATCGTGGCCGGCATTGATGCCGAGGTTCAGGTCGTTCGCTTTCTTCGCAGCCCGTACAAATGGTTTAATGGCGCTTTCACGATCGGTTATAAAACCGGAAGCAAATGCTTCTGTGTACAATTCAATGCGGTCGGTTCCGGTTTCTTTGGCTTGTTCGATCATCTCCTCATCGGGATCAATGAAGAGAGAAGTACGGACACCATAACTTTTTAATTCATCGAGAATGTCTTTCAGAAAGATCTTATTCTTTTTGGTATCCCACCCGGCATTGGAAGTGAGTACATCAGGCGGATCCGGAACGAGGGTCACCTGCGTCGGCTTTGTGTCAGCGATCAGTTCCAGGAATTCTTTCGAAGGATATCCTTCAATGTTAAACTCTGTCACGATCACCTTTCTTAATTCATACACGTCTTTTCTCCGTACATGACGTTCATCCGGCCTCGGGTGAACGGTGATTCCCTGCGCGCCGTATTGCTGAATGTCGGTTGCAGCGCGAACCAGGTCAGGCATGTTTCCTCCCCGGGCATTGCGCAACGTGGCTATTTTATTGATGTTGACGCTTAACTGAGTCATACCGTTACAGCAGATTTCCTGATCGTAAATGTAGTAAAATACTTATGTTTGCGCTCTTCAAAACCTATCACGCAGGTTTCGCGTAAGAAGCACCACGATGATCGCAAGAGAACTTATCAATGATTCATTCCCACCGCTGAAAGTGTCCGACACCGGGCTGAAGGCGATTAACTGGATGGAAGAATTCCGCGTGGAACATTTACCCATTGTGGACGGAGTGAATTATGTCGGTTTGATTTCGGAGGAAGATGTGCTGAAACTGAATTCACTGGAACAACCTTTTGCCAATCAATCGTACTCGTTAATCAAGCCATTCATCCGTTACAACAGGCCGGTTTTTGAAGTGGTGAAGGCCATGTCAAAAGAAAAACTGACGATCATCCCTGTGCTGGATGATGATGGCCATTACATGGGATTGATCACGCTGGCCGATGTGTTGAAACATTATTCCGACAGCGGTGTTTTTTCCGATTCGAACGGAGTGATTGTGCTGGAAGTTGGAGTAAAGAATTATGTGCTCAGTGAAATTGCCCGCATTGTTGAATCGGAAAACGGCGTCATCATCAGTTCCTACATTACACCGAATGCGGCGGAAGAAACCATTGACATCACCCTTAAAATCAACCAGAGTGATCTTTCCAGGGTGTTGTCGTCTTTTTCACGTCATGGTTACAATGTAAAAGAACATTACAACCACAGTGAGTTTATGGACGACCTGAAATCCCGTTATGATTCGCTGATGAATTACCTCGATATTTAATTTCCTGTTTCCCTTTCGGATGAGTCAGCAACATTCCAGCACATCCATCATCATTTTTTTCCTGGTGTTTGCTTTTCATGTTGCTTCCCGGGCGCAACTCCCGGATTCGACCGTCAAAGTCCTGATTCAGCCAACCGACCTGGCACTGCAGGATTCCTTTCCCAAAATAGTTACCGACATCATCATCATTGGAAACAAAATCACCAGGTCTTCCGTCATCCTGCGGGAGCTGACTTTTCATAAAGGAGATACGCTGAACCCTCTTTTGTTTGAACGGGTTTTTACAAGGAGCGAAGATAACCTGCTGAATACCTCTCTCTTCAATTCAGCACACGTCACGGCATTGGTCAACGACAGGAACTCGGCTTCTGTTTACATCATCCTTGCCGAACGCTGGTACATTTTTCCGTTCCCGATTTTCGAAATTGTGGACAGGAACTTTAATGAATGGTGGCGCACGAAAGATTTTTCCAAAATCAATTACGGGGGAATCATCACCTGGAATAATTTCAGGGGAAGAAATGAAACCGTTGGAATGACCTTACGGATGGGCTACACACAGCGTATCAGTTTTTTTTATTCCATCCCGTTTATTTCCAAACAACAGAAATCGGGTTTGTCGTTTGCCTTTGCTTATTCAAGGAATCATGAAACGGCTTTTGAGAGTGATCAGAACGACCTGGTTTATTTCAAAGACCATGTTAATTTTTCGAGGAAGGATATCAGTGCCTCTGTTCAGTACACCTACCGGAAAGGGTTGTACCAGACTCATGTCCTGGAAGCGGGATTCAAACATGCCGAAGTGGAAGACACGGTTGTAAAACTCAACCCGGATTTTTTTTCGCATGATCAAAAATCAGAAAAATATTTCATCGCCCGGTATATTTTCAGGATAGAACACCGCGACCTCGTGGCTTACCCGTTACAAGGTTCTTATTTTGAAACGGAAGTTACCAAAATGGGATTGGGGCTTCTGAAAGATGACATTGATTTTTCGTACCTGTCGGCAGTCTACAAACGGTATTGGAAACTGGGCGGTAAATTCTACTTCTCCTCTTCGCTGTACGGAAAAATTTCTGATTCCAACCCGCAGCCGTTTTACAACATCGGCGGGCTTGGCTTCGGAAGCATTTACCTAAGGGGTTACGAATATTATGTCGTGCTGGGCAACCGGTATGGGTTGTTGAAAACAAATCTCAAATTTGAATTGATGCCAACACATACGGTCCATGCCGGGATGATCCCGCTCGAAAAATTTGCCACCATACCGTATGCGTTTTACATCAATGTGTATGCGGATGCAGGGTATGCAAACGACGACCGGTATTTTGTTAAGAACAGCCTCGCCAACTCATGGTTATACAGTGGTGGAGCCGGAATTGACCTGGTGACGTATTACGATCTTGTTTTTCGTTTGGAATTTTCAGTCAACAAATTTGGAGAATCGGGTATTTTTCTCCACTTTTCTGCTCCTATTTAATCAAACAGTAATCAACATCTCATGAACATTGCCATCTACGGTCGTCCTGTTAACATCAGCCAGGTTTCTTTTGCTGAAATCGTGATTGAAACACTGGAAAAAAACAGTTGCAAGCTGATGATTCACGAACCGTATTTTCATTTTCTCAAACGGCATATCCTTCACTTAAAAAATTACGAGGTTTTTAATTATTACAGGGATTTGCAAAACACGACGAATTTTCTTTTCAGCATCGGCGGCGACGGCACCTTGCTGGATACGGTGACATTGATCCGCGATTCAAAAATTCCCATCGTCGGCGTCAATGCCGGGCGGCTCGGATTTCTTTCGAGCATCACAAAAGAAAATCTCATTCATGCGGTTCACAGCCTTGACAAAGGACACTTTTCCATCGATGCCAGGACTTTATTGCGGCTCGAATCCAACCACCCGATTTTTGAAACGGAAAATATTGCGTTGAATGATTTTACGTTGCATAAAATGGAAACTTCCTCCATGATTACCATTCATGCTTACCTGAACGGAGAATATCTCAATTCTTACTGGGCTGACGGGATCATCATTTCCACGCCGACCGGTTCAACGGGTTATTCATTGAGTTGCGGAGGGCCGATCATTGTTCCGCAGTCGGAGACTTTTGTGATTACACCCATTGCGCCTCACAACCTGAATGTGCGGCCGATTGTGGTGTCGGATAAGAATGTCATTTCGCTGGAAGTGGAAGGAAGAAGCCAGCATTACATGGCCACGCTGGATTCGCGTTCAGCCCACATCGAATCAGGCTTTCAAATCGCTTTAAGAAAAGAAGAGTACTGCATCAACCTGATCAGGCTGAGCAATGAAAATTTCCTGAATACGCTGAGAGGGAAACTGAACTGGGGGCTTGATAAAAGAAATTGAACAAAGAACAGTTTTTTGAATTGAGTTGAAAAATTACCACCTTTATCCGTGAAAAAAATCAGGGTATCGATTATGTTTAAAACCGAATAACACATAAAAAGTTTATTTCATAAAATAATTTATATTTGCGCTCAATCATCCCATGAACAAAATCCGCATCATCTCCGTTTTCTTATTCCTGCTCATGATTCCCTCGCTGATGAATGCCCAGCGATGGAAGCGGCAGCGTTATGAGTTTAGCTTTGGCGTTGGCGCCAGTAACTTCCTCGGTGAGTTGGGTGGCGCAAACCAAATCGGCACGCACTACTTCAAGGATTTTGAATGGGATATGACGCGCTTTGCGGCGGCGGCCGGCCTCAGGTTTAAAATGAGTAACTATTTTGCATTTAAAACCCACCTCACGTACGGCCGTATTTCGGGTGATGATAAACTGACAACCGAGACCTTCAGGAATTACCGTAACCTGAATTTTACTTCTGACATCTATGAATTTAATATCAATTTCGAAGGAGCATTTCAGCAGGAGCAGATCGGAAGCCGTTACCGTTTCAGGAAACATAAAGGCGGATTGAGCGGGTATGAAATTTACTCGTATGCTTTTGTTGGTGCCGGCGTTTTTTACTTTGATCCGAGAACGACCTACAATGGAAAAACTTACCGGTTGCAACCATTGGGAACAGAAGGCCAGGGCTGGGATCCGTCTAAAGCAAAATATTCTTTGGTGCAGTTTTGCATTCCGATGGGAGTTGGATTCAAATACACCATCGGCAATTCCATCGGTGTTGGTCTTGAAGTGGGCATCCGGAAAACATTTACCGATTACCTCGATGACGTGAGTACAAAGTATTATAATTTTTCTGCATCAAAAAACAGTATCATTTGGGAATTAGCAGATCGTTCTGATAACGATGCTCCATATAATAAGAAAACCTATCCCGAAAGAACAGCGCCGGGCGAGCAACGGGGAAATTCAAAAGAGAAAGATTCTTACCTGTTTGCTATTTTCAGCCTCAATTATAAACTGACAAGCGGAAGAGGCCATCTTCCAAGATTCTGAAAACGATCAATAATTTTTCTAATCCTGCGTTGGTTTGCACAGTGCCTTCATTTTATCGTTTCGTTCAGTACTCAAAGACAATATTAAAATGTTGGTGAGCCGGAAAAAATTATTTTTATTCCCATGCTTCCTGCTATTGGCAATGGGTAATGCATCTGCTCAGTATAACGAAGTCGGTTTCATGGCTGGCATGTCGAATTACAAAGGCGAACTTTCCCCTCACTTATTCAACACCGATTTTCTTCATTTTGCAGGCGGCGGTTTTTTCCGTCATAACTGGAACCGCCACTGGAGTTATAAAGTCGAGCTGAACTATGGAAGGATTTCCGGTGATGATGCCATGGCCAAAACCGGTTTCGCACATAACAGGAACCTGTCGTTTTATTCCGACATCCTGGAGTTTTCTCCGCAGGTGGAGTTCAACTTCTTTCCTTATGAAACCGGGAACCCTGACTTTTCTTTTACTCCTTATTTATTTACCGGGCTTGCTGTTTTTCATTTTAACCCCAAGGCAGAACTGAATGGAAAGGTGTATGAATTGCAACCCTTAACCACCGAAGGAGAGGAACCGTACAACCTGGTTGTTTTTGCTCTTCCCATCGGGGGAGGTCTCAAAGTAAGTCTTGGAAATGTTGGTTTCGGTATTGAGGTCGGGGCCAGGAGAACGTACACCGATTACCTCGACGATGTGAGTACGACATACCCGGATTTTTTCAGGTTGCTTGCAGCACGCGGGCCAGTGGCTGTAGCCTTATCCGACCGTTCCCTTTTTCTCAGCGATACGTCGGTGGTCATTCCCAATCATACCGGTAAGCAAAGAGGCAATTCGAAAGACAGCGACTGGTATGTTTTCGCGGGAGTCACGTTGTATGTCAGGATTAACAGTGCAACAAGAGATTCCTGTTCACCTTTCAAAAGAAGGCGGTATTGATCTCCATGGCCACTTAACATTTCTTAAGACCCCCGGTTCTGTGATTTTATTATCTTGCGCAACTTTTATTCGGTAGGGATGAGTTTCAAAGAGAAAATAAACCCCGGCAAGTTGCCGTTACATGTTGCTGTGATCATGGACGGAAACGGCCGATGGGCGAAGCAGAAAGGGAAGATCCGCGTGTTCGGCCATCAAAACGGAGTCAAAGCAGTTCGCGATACCGTTGAAGGAGCCGCAGAAATCGGGATTAAATTCCTTACCATGTATGCCTTCTCTACCGAAAACTGGAACCGTCCGAGGTATGAAGTGGATGCACTCATGGAATTGCTGGTAAGCACCATCAGCAAAGAAAAAGAAACGCTGAATAAGAATAACATCCGGCTTTTGGCAATCGGTGACCTGAATTCACTTCCTGGAAAATGCCACCAGGAATTGCAGGAAGCCATCCGTGATACGTCAGCAAATACCAGGATGTCGCTGGTGCTTGCGTTAAGCTACAGTTCCAAATGGGAGTTGATGAATGCAATGAAACAAATTGCAACTAAAATTGAAAAGCATGAGATGGAAGCATCATCCGTAAATGAACAAACCATCGCCGAGCATCTCTGCACAAAAGGAATTCCTGATCCGGAACTCCTGATCCGGACCAGCGGGGAGTATCGCATCAGCAATTTTCTTCTCTGGCAGATTGCCTATGCCGAATTGTATTTTACGGATAAGCTCTGGCCGGATTTCAGGCGTGAAGATTTATATGAAGCCATTGTCAGCTACCAACAACGCGAACGTCGGTTTGGAATGGTGAGTGAACAACTTTCGAAGTAATCAATCCATGACAAAAAAAATAACCTTCATTTTTCTTTTAATTTTTTCCTGCTTTTCATTGAGAGCGCAGGTGATGGTGGGTGGCGACAGCCTGTCGTTCGATTACGCCAATCCGAAGCCGTACCAGGTGGGAGGAATTACGGTAACCGGAACGCAGTTCCTGGATGAATCGGTGCTTATCAATTTATCCGGACTGGTCAGGGATGACACCATAGAAGTACCGGGAGAAAAAATTTCGAAGGCGGTGGAGAACCTTTGGAAACAGGGATTGTTTTCGGATGTGAAAATTGTGGCGAATAAAATTCAGGGCAAATTGATTTTCCTTGAATTGAAACTCCAGGAACGTCCACGTCTTTCTAAGTTTTCATTTAAAGGAGTGAGCAAATCGGAAGCGGATAAGATCCGGGAAAAAATAAAACTTGAAAGAGATAAAGTCGTCACCGAAAATGTATTGGTCACCACCAAAAATGCTGTAAAAGATTTTTATACTGAAAAAGGATACATGAATGCGGAAGTGCAGGTGAAGGAAATCCGCGATTCAGCGTACATCAACAGGGAAATTCTCAACATCCTCGTTGATAAAAAACAAAAGATCAAAGTTCATGACATTATTTTCGAAGGCAATGCCGAATTCAAAAACGGCAAGCTGAAACATGCCATGAAGGAAACGAAGGAAAGTCGCTGGTATAAAATTTTCACGTCTTCGAAATTCATTGACGACCTCTACCAGCAGGATAAGTCAAAAATCATCGCTAAGTTCAACGACAAAGGATATCGCGATGCAAAGATTGAAAGTGATTCGGTTTACAAGTACACGGAGAACCGGGTGAACATCAAAATCAAAATCAATCCCGGGCATAAATATTTTTTCAGGAATGTAAACTGGGTCGGCAACACGAAACATTCTTCGCAGGAACTGGGCAACATCCTCAACATCAAAAAAGGAGATACGTACGATCAGTCGGTGCTTGACAACCGGCTTTACATGAATCAGAACGGAAGGGATGTGACTTCCCTGTACATGGACGATGGCTATTTGTTTTTCCAGATCAACCCGGTTGAAGTCAATGTGGAAAATGATTCCATTGACCTCGAGATGAGAATCTACGAAGGCAAGCAGGCTGTCATCAACAAAGTAACCGTTACAGGAAATACCAAAACCAACGACCGTGTGATCATGCGGGAAATCAGAACGAAGCCAGGGCAGTTGTTCAGCCGGTCCGACATCATCCGTACACAGCGTGAACTTGCACAGCTCGGTTATTTTGACCAGGAAAAACTGGGAGTGAATCCAAAGCCCAATCCGGCTGATGGAACCGTTGACATCGAATATGTAGTTGAAGAAAAACCAAGCGACCAGCTTGAGCTGTCAGGAGGATATGGCGCCAATCAACTGGTGGGTACGCTGGGATTGTCGTTCAATAATTTTTCCGCACGCAACCTTTTCAGAAAAAATGCATGGAAGCCGTTACCTTCCGGCGACGGACAGCGACTGAGTTTGCGTTTCCAGACCAATGGCAAAGCATACCAATCCTACAATGCATCCTTTACCGAACCGTGGTTAGGCGGGAAGAAACCAAATTCATTCAGCGTCTCCGCATTCCGCTCGAGGTTTGTTCCGAATGGCCGCAATGACGGTGATCCGTTGCAGCAGTCAGCAAAAATTACCGGCTTTACAATCGGGTTGGGCAAACGTTTGAAAAAACCGGATGATTTTTTCACCCTGTACCATGAGTTAAGTTACCAGTATTTTGATTTGAAAAATTACGGTTCCTTTTTTGTTTTCCCGAGCGGCACCGCCAATGTTTTAAGCTTGGGAGAAACCATTGGAAGAAACTCCATCGACGCACCGATTTTTCCGAGAAGAGGATCACAGGTTTCTCTTTCTGTGCAATTCACTCCGCCGTATTCTTTGTTTAATCACACCGATTATAAGACGGCAAATGACCGGGAGAAGTACCGGCTGATTGAATTTCATAAATGGAAATTTCAATCCACCTGGTTTACTGAGTTAGCCCGGAACCTCGTGCTGAGTGCGAAGATTCAATATGGTTTTCTTGGATTGTATAACCGTGATATTGGAATCGCTCCACTCGAACGGTTCTATCTCGGCGGAGATGGTTTAACGGGAGGTTACCAGTTCGACGGAAGAGAACTGATCGGGCTGAGAGGTTATACCAACAACTCACTCACACCATACAATGGAGCGGGAGTGCAGGTGGGCGGCACCATCTTTGACAAGTACGCGCTCGAAATCAGGTATCCCTTGTCACTCAATCCATCCGCCACTATTTACTTGCTTACCTTTGCCGAAGGCGGAAACTCCTGGCTTAAATTCAAAGACTTCAACCCGTTTGGAGTGAAACGTTCAGCCGGTTTCGGCATACGGATCTTCCTACCGATGTTCGGATTACTCGGGTTGGATTGGGGATATGGATTTGACAAATTATACAATGATCCGAGCGGAAGAAACAGCGGATCACAGATTCACTTCTCTATTGGTCAACAATTTTAATTGATTAAATTTGCAACCCTAAAAAAGAAAGGATAACCATGTCATTATTCATTCATTCAGTTCAACGATTTAAAAAAATCGTGTTTCTTTTTTCCATGACCGCATTCATGGGAATTTCTTCCGCTACCATGGCGCAGAAATATGCGTATGTGAATACACAGTATATCCTGGATAACATGACGGAATACAAAACCGCACAGCAGCAATTGGATAACATGTCCATTCAATGGCAAAAAGATATCGAGGATAAATATTCCATTGTCGATAAACTTTACAAGGCATACCAGGCGGAACAGATTCTTCTCACGGAAGAAATGAAAAAGAAACGCCAGGATGAAATCACCGCCAAAGAGAAAGATGTAAAGGATTTGCAGAAGCAGCGGTTTGGTTATGAAGGCGATCTTTTCAAAAAGAAACAGGATCTCGTAAAGCCCATCCAGGACAAGGTTTTCAATGCCGTGAAAAAGCTGGCTACCGACCAGGGCTTTGCAGTGATTTTTGATAAGTCGGGCGACCTGATCATGCTGTATGCCAATCCAAAGTATGACAAGAGTGATGACATCCTGCTGGCGCTTGGCTACAAACCGGGGAAGAAAGAAGGCGGTGATTCAAAGACAGGAACCGGCAGCGGTACAACCAAAACACCGAGAACCAGTGAGCCTAACAAATCAGAAGATCAACCTAAAAAGTAAAACCATTAACTCCATACCACCTATCATGACTAAATTTTTGAAATTAATTTTTACTGCCGTTGTTCTTATGATCAGCAGCAATCTGTTCGCGCAGGGACTGAAATTCGGACACATCAATTCTTCGGAACTCATTCAATCCATGCCGCAAACCAAGCAGGCCGACAGTACGTTGAAAAAATACGGTGAATCACTCGATTCACAACTCAAAGGCATGACTGCTGAATACCAGGGAAAATTGCAGGTCTACCAGGGCAAACGCGACTCCTTGCCTGATGCAATCAAACAAACCAAAGAAAAAGAACTGGAAGATCTCGGCAACCGCATCCAGGAGTTCCAGCAGACAGCACAGGAGTCCATTCAGAAAAAGAAAGAAGAACTGTATGGCCCGATCCTGAAAAAAGCGGAGACAGCCATTAAGGATATCGCGAAAGAAAAAGGGTACTCTTATATTTTTGATACCAGTTTGGGTGCCGTTCTTTTTGCTCAGGACTCTGATAACATGATGCCTGTTGTAAAAGCGAAACTTGGTTTAAAATAACCGCTTCTGAAAATGAATTGGAAACCATTCCGTTATTATCGGAATGGTTTTTTTATTTTTGACGTGAATGCAAAAAATAATTTCCCCGGATAACATACGTACGGCATCCGATCCCATTGGAATTTTTGATTCCGGGATTGGTGGGCTCACCGTTTTGCACCAGGCATTGCGTGAACTTCCCGGCGAGAATTTTATTTACTATGCCGATACGCTCCATGTGCCTTACGGAGAAAAACCCAAAGAAGAAGTACTCGGTTACATTGCTGATGGCGTTTCATTTCTCGATCGCATCGGTATCAAAGCATTGGTTCTTGCCTGTAACACAGCTACGAGCATTGCCGCCAATGAACTTCGCAGTCGGTACGATTTCCCCATCATCGGCATGGAACCGGCGGTGAAACCTGCTGTGGAGCGTACCAAAAACAAACGCGTGCTGGTGCTGGCCACACCACTGACGTTGCAGGAACAGAAATTCAAAGACCTCGTGGCGAAAGTGGATAACGAAAAAATTGTTGACTTCATCGCTTTGCCGGAACTGGTTGAGTCAGCAGAGAAATTTCAGTTTGATCCGGATATTATTTTGCCGTTGCTTCGAAAAAAATTAGCACACCTTCAGCCTGAAGTTTACGGAACCGTTGTTCTTGGCTGTACTCATTTTCCTTTTTTCAGGAAGGCACTGATAGAAATATTTTCTCCGTTCGCAGACATTATCGACGGCAATGAAGGAACCGTAAAGCATCTGAAAAATATTCTGCAGACAAAAAATCTTCTCTCCACCGGAGGAAAAGGACAGGTGAGTTATTACGATTCAGGAGTTCCGGTAACCGATACCAGCCGGTTCAAAAAGTACCTGACCCTGCTGGATGAAATGGGGAAATAATTTTTATCGTTTTTTTACCCTCATCCTAAAGCCAGTCACAATTCTTAAATCCGAAACATTGAATGATCATTGACCTTCTTTCAGCCAATCAGAGTACATCATATAACGATCGGGCAATTCATCAAGCAGTTGTTTTTGTTCGCTGCTGATGGCTTTTATTTTTTTTGCAGGAACGCCGGCATAAATAAACCCGGATTCAACTTCCATGTGTTCCGGGATCAGTGCGCCGGCTGCGACGATTGCATATTTCCGGATGACTGCATGATCCATGATGATGGCACCCATGCCAACCATCACATGATCTTCAAGCGTACAACCGTGAAGGATGGCATGGTGCCCGATGCTGCACCCATCGCCGATGCTGGTTTTGGTTTTCTCATACGTACAATGAATGAGTGCGCCATCCTGAATGTTCACCTTGTTCCCGATGCTGATGGAATTGACATCTCCGCGGATGACGGCGTTGAACCACACGCTGCATTCATCACCCAATACAACATCGCCGATCACCGTTGCATTTTCGGCGAGGAAACAATCCTTGCCGAATTCGGGCATGATACCTTTTACAGATTTAATGAGAGCCATTTGAGTTTTCAGAAAAGAGATCGTTATTTATTTTGTAAATTTACATCAGAATCATTTCAGAACCGGTATGAAAGGAATAAAGATAATTGTTTTTGTTGTCATCGTACTTGTCTCCGCCTGCAAGAAGGCGGAACAGTATTCCGACATTCCTTCCATCACATTTAAATCACTTACTACTGCAAAAGACATGACCGGTTATGATGTAAGCGGTAAAATCACCATCTCGTTTACGGATGGAGATGGCGACCTGGGATATTATTCTTCCGGCAACGGTCTTCCTTTTGATGATACGCTGAGCCAGTACTATTACAACTTTATCATTAAGTCATCGCATCTGAAAAACGGCAACTGGATAAAGGATACTCTTAATCTAAGCGGAAGAATGCCGTACCTCACTCCTGATGGAACCAACAAAACCCTGAGGGGCGACATTGCCATGGATTTATTCCTGCCACCACATAAAATCCGTGACACCATGCGTTACGATGTTTTTATTTATGACCGTGCATTGCACCAGAGCAACACGGTTACGTCATCCAACCTGGTCATTACCACCCATTGATTTTTTTTCTCCATGCTGAAATGATTCCGGGCAGGGAATCCTGGCTTACCGGAAAATTTGTTACCGAATGACTTTGGGTTTTCGATTTCAGTTGTCCGAAGTCAAACTTTTCCTGGCGCACGCTGAAGAAAAATTTTCTTTTACACAGGTAATCCGCAAGGTAAAGCTGTTCGGTTTGCCCGGGCGTCGGTACCAGAACGGCATCCATGCCGATAGCGACCATGTCCATGATACCTGAATAGCCGGCACGGCAAACAACGAGGTTGGAAGCGAGAACGGCTTCCAGCAATTCACGGCTGTCGAGATGAGAAACAACCGTTGTGTTTTCATGGATGGCCGTTTCTTTTTTTTCGCCCGGCTTCCCGCCTACGATCAATGCTTTCGAATTTCGAAATTGTTCAGTAAAAAGTTTTTCAAGAGATGATCGATGAGGTTCGGGTCCGCTGACGATGCCAATCACCTCATATTTTTTTTCGCGCTGATGATTGATTTTTCCTTTCCACCTCGACAAGGTTCCGATGTAAACGGCATTGGAAGGCAGTTTGTGCCGGTGCGATAAATCACCGCTGAGATTTTTATCATCGTCGGGAATCCAGCATTCGTCATACTGTTTTATAAAAAGGGAGTTAATGAAATACAGGAAGGGTTCCATCAACCGCAAAGCCGGCGGGCATTTGATCATGACCTGGTGCGTAATGAAAACAGAAAAAATGTCAGGATTCCAGAGCCCGAAGCGGTTATCTGAAATCACCGCATCGATTTGGTGTCGCCTGATTATTTTTTTCAGCTCATGGTGTTCGAGAAATATTCTGAAGAAAAATTTTGGTGCCTGTATCATCATCATCACCCACATGGGAAATACAGTTGAATAGGATGGTCTGTACCCGCGAAGCGGAATGAATTCCAGCATCGGGAATTCTTTCTTCAACAAACTCTCCGTGTTTTTTTCTCCGGCAAGGATGACCGCTTCTCCCTGGTTTAACAATTCCTGTATAATTGGAATGCAGCGTGTGGCGTGGCCCAAACCCCAATCGAGAGGCGCAACCAGAATTTTCTTTTTTTCAGCCACCGGTTTCATTTTTTATTCAGCCCGAATTTACAAAGGATAATGCAGAAATTTATTTTTTACTTCCGCCCTGTATTTTCACTGTATTTGTATTTTCGTTTCTTCAAATGCGATTATGACCAAACACAAACTGGAACGGTTTGCGGAAAATGAAACATTCCGGAATGTCTTTCAGCCTGTCATCAGTTACCCGCCGGTTGACGATGAGATGAAAGGAAACTGGAACAAAAACTATTTCAAAAACGACCGGCCCGTGATTCTTGAATTGGGATGCGGAAGAGGAGAATACACCGTGAACCTCGCTGAGATGTACCCGCAGAATAATTACATCGGCATCGATTACAAAGGAGCCAGGCTCTGGCGTGGCGCTAAAACAGCCATTGAAAACAACATGGATCATGTGGCATTCCTTCGGTTGCAAATTCAGCGGGTCGGGAATTTTTTTTCACCGGGTGAAGTCAGTGAAATATGGATCACTTTTCCGGATCCACAGCCCAGGCAAAGCCGGGAACATAAACGGCTGACCTCACCGGAATTCATAGGCAGGTACAGGAACATCCTGAAAAAAAACGGAACCATTCACCTGAAAACGGACAATGCAGGTTTGTATGAATACACTCTTGGAATCATTAAGGAAAATAATTTTTCTTTGATGACTTCTACCAATGATCTGTATCAATCACCGGTGTTAAATGAAGTCCTTGCCATTCAAACTACGTATGAAAAAATTTTTCTTGCGCAGGGATCGAAAATCTGTTACATCCAATTTTGTTTGTCATGAAGAACCAGCACGATTCTTTTTTTTCACAGGTGTATGAAGTAGCCCGGCTTATTCCAAGAGGAAGAGTCACTTCCTACGGCGCCATCGCCAAATACCTTGGTACGGCAAGGTCGGCGCGAATGGTCGGTTGGGCCATGAACAATGCCGGCAACATTCGCCCTAAAGTTCCGGCGCACCGCGTGGTGAACAGAACAGGATTGTTAACAGGCAAACATCATTTTGGCTCACCGGAAAAAATGAAGGAACTCCTGGAAAGGGAAAACATCAAAACAAAAAAAGACCAGGTTCAGCAGTTTAAAAAAGTTTTCTGGGATCCGTCCGTTGAATTGAATATTGAAGATTAAAAAAGATTCATGTAGGAGGGGGATGCCAGACTCACAGGATTGACGGGCAATTCATATCTTTGTCCCGGAATTTAAAACTTAATTACAAAACTGATTTATGTCCATTACAAAAGAAAAAGTCCTGGAAGCCCTGCGCTATGTGGAAGAACCGGATCTGAAAAAAGACCTGGTCACCCTTAATATGATTGAAGATATCCGGATTGACGGGAAGCATGTAAGTTTCTCGGTGATTCTCACCACGCCGGCATGTCCTTTAAAATCGCTGATCGAACGGGCCTGTGTAAATGCCATCGTTCATTATGTGGATGCAGAAGCGAAGGTGACGGTGAACATGACATCCCGGACCACTACCGGCCGGGAGTCGGATGATTTACTGCTGCCCGGCGTAAAAAACATTGTCGCTATTGCCTCCGGGAAAGGCGGCGTTGGCAAATCAACAGTGGCGGCAAATCTGGCCGTTGCGCTTGCAAAAAAAGGAGCGAAGGTCGGGTTGATTGATGCTGATATCTACGGACCTTCCCAGCACATCATGTTCGGACTTGAAAACGAGCACATCTATGTGAATGAACGCGACGGCAAATCATTCATGCTGCCGATTGAGAAATACGGCGTGAAAATTTTATCCATCGGGTTTCTTGTCGATCCTGAGAAAGCCATTCCATGGCGCGGACCGATGGCCAGCAAAGCGCTTCGCCAGCTCTTCAGTGATGCCGAGTGGGGCGAACTGGATTACATGCTCATCGACCTTCCTCCGGGAACGGGTGACATTCATCTTACACTTGTTTCTGCTGTTCCGCTTACAGGCGCCGTCGTAGTGAGTACTCCGCAGCATGTGGCATTGGCCGATGCGAAAAAGGGAATCAACATGTTCCAGCTTCCTGCCGTGAATGTTCCGGTGCTGGGATTGGTTGAGAACATGGCTTATTTCACGCCGGCTGAATTACCGGAAAATAAATATTACATCTTCGGAAAAGACGGGTGCAGGAAACTGGCTGAAAAAATGAATGTTCCTTTCCTTGGACAAATTCCATTGGTACAAAGCATCCGTGAAGGCGGCGACAGCGGGCTTCCTGCGGTGATGGAAGAAGGTTCGCCTACTGCCATGGCGTTTACGGAAATCGCCGATGCCACAGCGCGCCAGGTTTCGATACGCAATGCAACGGGGGCACCCACAAAGAAGGTGGAAGCTGCTGCGTACTGATACCGGTGAATGAATTTTTTATTTAAGCAATCAAACAAAGCCATGCACGCAGAGTCAACCATTTCCGAAAGAGTCGAACAGGCGCTCACCCAGATCCGTCCTTATCTGGAAGCAGACAGCGGCAATGTAAGTTTGCTGGAAGTGACCGATGATCTGGTGGTCAGGTTAAAATTTCACGGAGCGTGCAGCAGTTGCTCCATGAGTGCGATGACGTTACGTGCGGGAATCGAGCAAACCATCCGAAGCTTACGTGCGGGAATCGAGCAAACCATCCGAAGCCATGTTCCTGAAGTAAAATCAGTGGAAGCGGTAGATGGTGATTAAGGAAAAATAATGGCACAAAAAAAGGAGTGATTTTATTCACTCCTTTTTTTATGGCTTCAACTGACGGATCAGAACTGGTTCAGGAATTTACTGACCTTTTCGAAATAAGCATTTTTATCAGTGGAAAAATTCTGTGCATTGGAAGGGCTGCTGTTCACGATGTATGTCTGGGTGGAACATTTCAGCAATTTCATATCGGAAGGATTGATCATCTCATCCTGCGGAGAAACAATGATCATGACTCCACGGATGTTCGGCCTTGATTTATCACAGGCATACATTGGCTCCATGTTTTTATCATAGCCGAACGGAATGATCACATCTTTCCCTTTTTTCTCTTTCATTTTTTTCTTCATCAGTTCAAGGCCTGTCCACGGGCCGTCGGCAATGACTTTGCGGGTTTCCGGGCGGTTCAATCCAACACCGAGGGAAAGTCCAGCACCGATGTTTACTCCATACAAATCAAATTTGGTAATGGCTCTTGACTTGCGGAGGTAATCGAGAACGGCATTCAGGTCGTTGGTGAATTGCGGATAAATGTACGTGTCGGCATCAATGGCAAATTCGCTGCTGCCGCCGTAACCGCGGTAATCATACATGCAGACATTCCATCCGGCGGAAAGAAACTGGCCGGCCAGTTCGATGTTATCAGCCATGTTGCCATCGCCGCTTCCGCTGATCACCATCCAGTTGGTTGTTTTCTTGGATGTTTCAAAGAACCATCCGAGCAAGGTGGCGCCGTCTTTGGTGGAAACTTTTTCTTCTTTGTACGTCATGCCGTATTTTTCTGGCTTCACTTTGTATTCGCGTGATGGACTTAAGGCAGATGCAAACTGGAAACAGAGAAATAATCCGCACGCCAATAAGGTTGTCAATCTGGTTTTATTCATGTTCTGTGAATGGGATTTAGGAATGGTTAATAGCTGAGTAAAAGTAGAGAAAAAGATTTTTGATAAACGGAAATTTGACGGGAAACATTTCAACAATTCAGAAGGCAGGGTTGTTAATCATCATCCAAATTACAGGATGTCATCGAAATCCCTGAAATAAAAGAAATTAATTTTTAGGTTCAAGGGGAATAGACCCAAGAAACCGGCGGGTAATGGAAATGGGATTGTTTTTCTTAAACTCCTCATACTGGTAAGAGCCGGGTTTCAGATAAAATTGTTTTTCGTTGATGGACCCTTCAAACGCTTTGGATAAATAAACGACGTCACCGACCTTCATTCGTATGCGCAAATGGGTTTGGAAATCACCTTCGTATTTGGCGACAATAAACAAAGCGAATTCATGAGGGTGTAAGATGAGTGCCCATCTTCCATTCCCGATAAAGTCGAATTTTTTTGACTCAATAGGTCGCCATTTTTCTTCTTTATCCTTTGCCTCCTGGATGGCAGAAACATATTTATCCCTTGCAGTAAATAATTTATCTGAACTGGTTTCATTCACCACGTATATCGGGAAATAGATTCCAACTTTTGAAAGCGATAACCAGTTGATGGGAATAGACCTCTTGTAATCGGGAATGATCTGTAATCCATCAGAAGATAAGGAATCCCGCAATTGCCGGAGAGAAGTGCTGTCACCGGTAATGTAATCATCTCCATAGGAGTTACTTTGTACTCCGGAGTTATCAATCCGGATCGTATCATCAAACGCGTATTTGCCGATAAAAAAAGTGGAAGCATCCACGATGTTTTCTGCATTAAATAAAGAAAAAGAATCTTTCATGCTATGATCGTACTCAAGAATTCCTGGTAAGGTGAAGCCTGAAGAATGATCAACCAGGGAGGAATTTTTCTTTTCAGAACAACTGATGCATGAACATACGAATACCATCACGATTGTTTTGAAAAGAAGATGACGAAACAATTTTGGATTATTTTTTTTTAAAAAAATCATGTCAGGTACTGATTGAATGCAGTATGGAAGCTGCGATCGCAGTTCAAAAATAAAAAAAAGATTTAACCGTGCAACCGGGTTCAAAAATAATATTGACAGAGGCTCAGTTTCCTTTCCTGTGGTTCCGGTAAACGATTTCGGAAACCTGGCTTAAAACCGTAGAAAGATTCTTCAGATCGCGTCCTTCGGACATCACTCCCAGTAAATAGGGCTCTGATTCAGAATAAAAAATACCGATTTCATGTAGCTGGGCGGTATTTCCGGATACACGCTCTCCGAATTTATGCGACACGGGGAAGGCCGGCTCCAGGTTTTTCAGGAGTCCATCTTTGTAAGTGCTGGCTGAAAGCAATTCAAGTGCGAATTCAGAATGAGCGTCAGTGAGGTACCCGCTGTTATAAAGGATTCTGAAAAGTTTACAAAAATCATTTACGGCGATTACATAATCAGCCCCTTTTGTCGGATCCATCGGGGGAGAAGCCACTCCAAGGTCGGTGAAAATTTTACTGAATACTTTTTGATCTGTTAGTTGTGAAATAAGGATCAGTGCATCATTGTCGGAATGAACAATCATATCGGAAAGAAGTTCTTTGACCGAATAATTCCTCTTTTGTTCAAGGCCGAAATTTTTTATGTTCTGATGGTAATCGTTTTGAAAATGTTTGTCGAAATAAATTTTTTTATTCAGCAGGCCTGGATCTGTTTCTGATTGTTTCAGGATGGAAATCAAAAAAGCAACTTTCATCAGGCTGGCCGGAGTATACGTTTTGGCGCCGTTGATCAGGAACCATGCACCATCATTCAACCTCCTGTAGTAAACAGAAACATCACGGACAAGGTTTGAAGATTTATCCCGCAAGATCATTTCATTGATTTCATTTTTGATACTGATCAATTCGGAATTTTCGTTTGGAATATCTACAAACAACAACGGCTGGGTGAGCTTATAATCTTTCAGGCGCAACTCATCCATTTTTTCCGGACAATCACTCTTTTTTGAATCAGTCATTACCACCTTCGGCAGTCGTGGAAAAAAGAAATAAACAACAAGGCCTGTGGCAATCATCAGGAGGATGGCAGCATTCAATGGAATATTTTTTCGAAAAGCAAAATTTACAAACCTGCCTTTTAATTTCAGAGCGGTACTAAACATAGCAAGGTATCAATCAAGAGTTTTCAAAAATATAGTTGAAAAATTGCATCACGCAAGTAAGAATATAAAATTGGTAATTTTGTGAAGAGACTGCGCCCTGGTTAACATTTCAAAGAATAGTTGAGCAGCTCCCGATCCTGAATGCGTTTGTGAATGCAAAGTTCCTGGAATATTTATATCACTCAATGATAAAAATCATCTCAAATATGTTGGTTCTGCGGGCTTGTATGATGCCTATTTCATTACCTTTGCCTGCTCTTTTTAGAATGATTAAAAGCGAATAAGATGGAGAAACAAAATGAAGTTCTTGATAATGTAATTATCAAATTTGCCGGAGACAGCGGAGACGGAATGCAGCTTACCGGCACCCAATTCACCAATACAGCAGCCTTGTTTGGAAATGACCTGAGTACGTTCCCTGATTTCCCGGCTGAAATCCGCGCCCCGCAAGGTACGCTTGCCGGTGTGTCGGGTTACCAGCTTCATTTCGGAAGCGTGGAGATTTTTACTCCCGGCGACTATTGCGATGTGCTGGTTGCCATGAATGCTGCGGCATTGCGGGCCAACCTCAAACATCTGAAGAAGAGCGGAATCATCATTGCCAATACCGACGGCTTTGATGCAAAAAACCTTCGCCTGGCAGGCGTGGCAGACGGAAAAAATCCTTTGGAAGACGGATCCCTTGAAGGGTATAATGTCATTAAAATGGATGTGACTAAAATGACCCGTGCAGCATTGCTGGATTCAGGCCTTGGAACCAAAGAAATTGATCGGGCCAAGAACATGTTCGTGCTTGGCTTCCTGTATTGGATGTACAACCGTTCCATGGATCATACGCTGAAATTCCTGAACGAAAAATTTGCCAGTAAAACGGATGTATTGAATGCCAACCTGAATGTTTTAAAAGCAGGGTATAATTTCGGAGATACTAGGGAGGAGTTCACCACCAGGTTTACAGTAAGCCCTGCGAAAATGCCTGCCGGCGTGTACCGCAACATGATGGGCAACCAGGCGACAGCTCTTGGTTTGGTTGCAGCGGCAAAAAAATCAGGCCTCCAGTTGTTCTATGGAACGTACCCGATCACTCCCGCATCTGACATTCTTCATGAATTATCGAAGCATAAAAATTTTGGCGTGAAAACATTCCAGGCAGAGGATGAGATCGCTGCCATCTGTTCCTCCATCGGTGCCAGTTTTGGCGGCGCCTTAGGTGTAACCGCTTCATCCGGTCCCGGCATTGCTCTGAAAACCGAAGCCATGGGACTTGCATTGATGTTTGAACTTCCGCTCGTCATCGTAAATGTACAGCGCGGAGGTCCTTCAACGGGACTTCCTACGAAGACGGAACAAAGCGATTTGCTCCAGGCCGTTTACGGCAGAAATGGTGAAGCACCGATCCCGGTTCTTGCCGCTGCTTCTCCTTCCGATTGTTTTTATATGGTGTACGAAGCCTGCCGTATTGCCATTGAATTCATGACACCTGTGATTTTACTTACGGATGGATACATTGCCAATGGAGCAGAGCCATGGCAGTTTCCTAAAGCGAGCGACCTGGCAGAGATCAAGGTGAAATTCACCAAAGAGAAAAATTCAGAAACCAAATACCTTCCTTACAAGCGTGATGAAAAACTTTCACGCCCATGGGCGATACCGGGAACAAAAGGACTGGAGCACCGCATCGGGGGAATTGAAAAGCAACACGAAACCGGGAATATCAGTTACGATCCGAACAACCATGAATTCATGATTCGTATGCGCGATGCCAAGGTTGAAAAGGTAGCCGATTTTATTCCGGACCAAAAGATTGAAGTTGGAACCAGCAAAGGCAAACTGCTGGTACTCGGCTGGGGCTCCACGTACGGAGCCATTAAGAGCGCCGTGATCAAAGCAAGGAATGATGGCTATGACGTTTCACATGCTCACCTCCGTTACATCAAACCTTTTCCGAAAAACCTCGGTGAACTTTTGTATAGCTTCGAGCATATACTCATTCCGGAAATGAACTGCGGACAACTCATCAAACTCATCCGTGATAAATACCTGATTCCGGCAGAGGGATTAAATAAAATCCAGGGAATGCCTTTCGCAGCAGAAGAAATTTATTCAAAAATCGCAGAGAAACTAAAATAAGTTATCTCCCAAAACTGATTCATATTCGTTCGGTTCAAAGATTAACACATGACATCAAAGATGGAAACAACATCATCAGAAAAAATCACATCTAAAGATCTTGCAACGGACCAGGAAGTACGCTGGTGCCCGGGTTGCGGGGATTACTCCATATTAAAGCAAGTACAAACCACGATTCCTGAACTGGGAATCCCGAGAGAGAATATTGTATTCATCTCCGGCATCGGTTGTTCTTCAAGGTTTCCGTATTACATGGAAACGTATGGTATGCACAGCATTCATGGCCGTGCTACAGCAATCGCCAGCGGACTGAAAGCAGCACGTCCCGAACTCAGCATCTGGATTGTTACCGGCGACGGCGACGGACTTTCCATCGGCGGCAATCACATGATCCATATCCTGCGGCGGAATTTCAATCTCAATATCCTGTTGTTCAATAACGAGATTTACGGATTGACGAAAGGACAGTATTCACCGACTTCAGAAGAAGGAAAGGTTACCAAAAGCACGCCGATGGGTTCTGTGGATCATCCATTCAACCCGATTGCGCTGTGCATGGGTGCTGATGCAACCTTCGTTGCACGGTCGATGGATCGTGATCCGAAACATTTACAATCGATACTGAAACGCGCGAATGATCACAAAGGATCTTCCTTCGTTGAGATTTACCAGAACTGCAACGTGTTTAATGACGGAGCATTCGAAGTGTTTACCGAAAAAAGTTCAAAGAAGAATGAAACTCTTTTCATGGAACACGGCAAGCCGCTCATCTTCGGTGATAACAATGAAAAAGGAATCAAGCTCGATGGCTTCATGCCGGTTATCGTTGAGCTGAACGCCGGTGTTTCTCCAAATGATTTGTGGGTTCATGATGAACACGACCGCGTGAAAGCAGGAATCCTGTCGCGCTTTTTTGATAACCCGAAGCATCCCAATCACCTGCCTCGCCCGTTCGGAGTATTTTATGTGGAAGACAGGCCGTGTTACGAAGACCGCATGGCTGACCAGATCCAGCAGATGACTGCCAAAAAAGGTGATGGCAACCTCGATGCTTTGTTAAGCGGAAGAGAAACCTGGGTGATTAGCTAACCAACTTCTTGCTTTGGGAAAAAGCAAAAAAGAAAACGGCTCTGAAATTTTCAGAGCCGTTTTTATTTTTGTCAGAATCGTATTCAGAATTTGTATGCAGCACCGAGGGTGAGGATGGAATTTCCAAAACCGATTTCAGCATACGCTGCCCACTGGTTTGAAAAATAGTATCGTCCGCCGAGGAACAATGAAAACCGGGTAGCGCTTGCAAAACTTCCTTTGTAGAGATAATCATATTTCGGATCGCTGCTGGTATAATTGAAACTTGCGATGTCGTAGGACAGCATCAGACCGGCATACGGGTCAAACTTCGGAGCATTCAGTCCGTTATAATGATAGGCACTCCTGATGCCGATGATGGTATAACTCCATGTTTCGGAATACGTGTAGTGGTAATATGCTCCATCATAGGAATAACTCTTGTAAGCCAGGAAACCGCCAAGGCTGATGGTTCCCGGACCACCTACGCTCCACATCCCATGCTCATATTGTGCGCTGAGAGCCGGAGTGGATGACCCGTAAGAAAACCCAAGCGTGCTGCCGAGACCAATTCCTGCGCCGAGTACATTGTCCCCGACTTCAAATTTTTGTGCTGATGATTGCAATGATGAGCCGGCGATCACTGCCGATAAAATAATTCCGGCAATTAAATTTTTTCTGATGTTCACTTTCGAAATGGATTTGAATAAAATAATAATTGATGATTTCATGGCGACTTTGTTTTTACTCCTGCAAAACTAATTCGTATTCACCTGCCGTGTGTTAAGAATGAAACTGTTTATCAACAGATGCATTTGAATAATGGAGAAAAAAAATCAGGAGAGGTATTTCCCGACGATCGGCATTCTTCTTCCCAAACCAAATGCTTTCGGCGACACACGTAAAATGGGCGGAGCCTGCGAACGCTTGTATTCATTGGTGTTTACCAGTTTCAGCACGCGGTTTACAAGCGCGGCATCAAATTCTGAAGCCATGAGTTCGGCCGGGCCTTTTCGTTGTTCGATGTATTGAAACAAAAGTGAGTCAAGAATGTTGTAATCAGGCAGCGAATCAGAATCTTTCTGGCCAGGGCGAAGTTCGGCAGAGGGAGCTTTCGCGATGATTGTTTCCGGAATTATTTTTTTATGACGGTTGATGTAATGAGCCAGTTCATACACTTCCGTCTTGTACACATCACCGATCACGGATAATCCTCCGGCCATGTCGCCGTACAGTGTTCCGTAACCCACTGCCAGTTCGCTTTTGTTGGATGTGTTGAGGACAATGTACCCGGATTTATTTGACAAAGCCATCAGGATGTTGCCGCGTATTCGCGCCTGGATATTTTCTTCGGCAACGTTAAAAGGAAGATTGCCGAACTGTGATTTAAGGGAAGACAGGTATTCATTGTAAAGCGGTTCGATGGGGATGATGTCACAGCTATTCCCCAGGTTTTTTGAAAGAGCCAGTGAATCATCCACCGATTCTCTGGAAGAAAACGGTGATGGCATCAGAACGGCATGCACATTTTTTTCTCCAAGAGTTTCAACAGCAAGAGCCAGAACAACGGCTGAGTCGATGCCGCCTGACAAACCGAGAATGGCTTTTGTGAAATTTTGTTTTTGAAAATAATCGCGGATGCCGAGAGTCAATGCATCGTGTATGCTTTGAATTTTTGAGACCGGTTGTTTTCCTTTTGTTTCACCCGTTACAGAACCACGGTTTTCCGGAAACTCAAAACTCAAAACATCTTCCTCAAAATATTTCAGTTCGTGCACGACATCTCCCGCATCATTCAATACAAGAGACCCTCCATCGAAAATCAATTCAGTCTGGGCGCCAACGTGATTCACATACACTACCGGAATTTTGTATTGAAGAGCATTGCGTTTCAGGATGGCCTTTCGTTTTTCAGCATGCGTGTGATCAAAAGGCGAAGCGGCGATGTTGATCATGATCTGCGGTTTTTCTTTTGTCAGTTCATCCATCGGGCAGTTCACATACATCGGGTCGTCTTCCACATTCCAAAGGTCTTCGCAAATGGTGAGAGCGATCTTAACACCATTCAGTTCGATGCATTCAGAATTTTTTCCAGGCTCAAAATAACGGTACTCGTCGAACACATCGTAATTCGGCAACAGGGATTTATGAATTTCATTCCTGATTTTTCCTCCTTCAAGAAAATAAGCGGAGTTGAAAAGATTTTTTCCTTCCAGTCCCGGATTCACGGAAGGCCCGCCGACAATGGCTGCGATGCCAATGCATTCTTTCGCAAGTCCTGCTATTTCTTTTTTGCAGCGTTCAACGAAGTCATCGAACTCGAGGAAATCAAGAGGAGGATAACCGCAGATGGCCAGCTCCGAAAAAACGACGAGATCCGCTTTTTCTTTTTTTGCATGGCGGATGGCTTCCCTGATTTTGAAACTGTTCTTTTCAAAATCACCGATGCTAAAATTCAATTGAGCAAGAACAATTTTCATATCCCGGAGCAGCGTGAATCTTTACAGGCAAATAGTAATTGTGTCATCAAAATAAAAACCCGTTCCATAAAACGGAACGGGCGCAAAGGTAGATGTTTCGTTTGGTTTAAAACAAAACGCCGAAGGTGAGAGCGAGGTAATTGCTGTTCGCTTTGATCTGGTCACCGTTGATGATGTCCATGAACCCGTTGTTAAAAGTGATCCCACCCAGTAAAACCGTGCTGCCGCTCAGCGTATATTCAACGCCACCGCCGATGATCATGGATACACTCATGTTGTTGATGCCTTCTTTGATATCCACGTCCGTTTCTTCAGTAGCGGTAGATGGGTTTGTACCGATCTGAACCGTTGTTTTGACATCTGCCTTGGAACGGATGTTCAGCCCGGGCGAAAAACCGAATTGGAGGAAGTAGGTGAGGTATCCGATTTCGTTGGTCTTGAGTTTAAGCGTGAGGGGCAACTCGATGTATTGCAGACTGTAACTGGTCTCCGTTACAATGGCCGCAGTGGTATCAGTAGTGGAGAACTTTGAACTGCCGCCACGGTACGCCACATCAATTCCGGTTGCAAATGCATAGTGATCGGCGAATTTGAATTCGGTGATCAGTCCGTAGGAAAAGCCAAGCTTGCTGCCGTTGGAAGCAAACCCTTTGGTATCGCTGCTGATCCAGGCCAATGAAGGAGCCGCCTTCAAACCGAAATGCAACTTCTGGTCACTCTGTGCTTTCAGCAGGGCAGAAGTAAAAAACAATACACCAAGGATTACCAATATCTTTTTCATCTTTGCACGACTTATTTATCTCCTGCAATGTTACCTAAATTATCAGTTCCATTCCTGTTCAAGTGTCTTGCACTTATTTACATGGTTGTGTTCATTACTTCCTGCACCAGTCATCGCACCGACGTTGATGTTTCAGGCATTCCGCTGCAGGTGAAAACGGAACGGTTCGAACAGGATTTGTTTTCTGCAGGTGCTGAAAATATTTCGGCGATGAAAAACAAATACGGAAAGTTCCTCGATCTCTATTGTTTCAAACTCACGGAACTCGGATCACCGGATACGGCATTACTGAAAGACCGTATCCGTGACTTCACCACCGATGCCGATCTCAAAGAAATTGCAGCTGCGTCAGAAAAAATATTTCATGATTTCACTCCGCTGGATCAGCAACTGACGGATGCATTCAGGCATTACAAATATTATTTCCCGGGTAAAAGTATTCCCCGGGTCATTTCTTTTATTTCAGGATTCAATTACGCCATGGTGGCGGCCGACAGCACAGTCGGTATCGGGCTGGACATGTATCTTGGAGGAGATTCCAAATATTACCCGGGACTGCAATTTCCGAATTATAAAACAAGAAAGATGAGGAAGGAATACATCGCTCCGGATTGCATGCGTTGCTGGGTGCAAAGTGAATGGGAGCAGGATCCCGCGCAGAATGATTTCCTCAGCCAGGTGATGTATTCCGGAAAAATTCTTCACCTCCTCGACATCATGATGCCCGATGTTCCCGACACCATCAAAACAGGTTATACCACTTCGCAATTGAAATGGTGTGATGCCAATGAAAAAAACACGTGGTCATTTTTCATTGATAAAAAAATGTTGTTTTCTTCGGATCAGAATCAAATCATGAAGTATCTCAACGATGGTCCTACCACCAATGGGTTTCCGAAAGAATCGCCGGGAGCGATTGGCCAGTGGCTGGGGTGGAAGATCATTCAGTCGTACGCAAAAAACAATCCTTCGGTAACGCCGGCTCAGCTGATGAACAATACGGATTACAAAAAAATCCTGAACGACTCGAAATACAAACCTGGGAAATAATTTGATAATTTGAAATGATGCTGATTGGAGAATTCAATCCATCAGCGTAAACAGAAAACCGATGATGAAAGAATCTGAAATTAAATTTTTAGTCACGCTCGACGATGAACAAATTCCGGAGCGGATACAATGGGAAGCAGGCGACAGCGGGAAAACCGGAAAGCATGATTGCGGAGCCACGATGCTGGCCATCTGGGATACCACTGAAAACGCAACGTTGCGCATCGACCTCTGGACGAAGGCGATGCCTGTTGACGACATGAAACGTTTTTTTTACGACTGCTTCACCGGCATGGCCGACACCTTTGAGCGCGCCACGCAGGATCCTGCGGGTGCCGGGGACATCAGGAAGTTTGCAGAGACATTCGCCGGTAAAGCGGAATTGTTCAGGAAAAAATAAAATCCTTGTTGATCGCTTCAATGTAATCCAGCAGTTCATCACGCCCGAGTTTTTTTTCTGCCGAGGTGATGAACAAAGGAGGCAACTCATCCCACGATTTTTTCAGCACTTTTTTGTACAACTCCACGCTGTAAATGATCTGCTGTTTTTTCAGTTTGTCTGATTTGGTGAAGACGATGGAAAACGGAACCCGTTTTTCTCCCAGCCAGTTGATGAAAGCCAGATCTATTTTCTGAGGTTCAAGGCGTGAGTCAACGAGTACGAAAACCGTGAGCAGGTTTTTTCTTTTCAGGAGGTAATCGCGGATCATCTTGTCCCACGTGGCTTTCGAAGTCTTGGAAACTTTTGCATAGCCGTAACCCGGTAAATCCACGAGGTACCATTTCCCGTTGATGATGAAATGGTTGACGAGCCGTGTCTTGCCGGGAGTGGCAGAAGTCTTGGCGAGATTTTTTTTCGCAACCAGCATGTTGATAAGGGAAGATTTCCCGACATTACTTCTCCCGATGAAAGCATATTCGGGCTTATCCGGTTTCGGACATTTTTCAATGTCGGTGTTGCTGATGAGGAATTGTGCTTCGGCGATGTGCATGGGAAAATATTTTGTGAAGATAGAATCAAAGAATCAAAATGCCTATTCTCAAAAAAAATAGTGCTGTGGAGCAAAGGATGTCAATGTATCATGAAACTCATCACCATCTGTGAGGAGGCGAACATGAAATCAGGAGGGAATTGTACAATAGTTCTTCTGAATGGTCGTTAATGGTGGATGAAAAATTCAAAGTAGTGTTATGTTGGCTCTGCATTGACGTAACTACTATAGCGCCATTGCCTTGTTATAAACGGTACCGGTTTTACTTTTGATTTTTTAGATTTAACTTAACAGTAGTAGTATGTTTTAAGGACTCAATTGGAAACCTTATATAGATCCAAAAATGAAAAATAGTTCTATTTCAGTTTCGGTTTTCTTTTATGATGAAGTACGCGGATGATCTCAATCTGCCCGGTTTCATTGATTCGGTAATAAACGTTGAATGGAAATTTTTTGATGACGAATTTTCGGATATTCCTTAAAGCGAATGGAAAAGCATTGGGCTGAAGATCAATGGTGATGAATCCCGATTCCAGTGCCCTGATGAATTTCTTTCCTAAACCGGCAGATTGAAATTCGTACCATAGAAATGCTTCATCAATGTCATGTTCAGCATCATCTGAAAGCAGTAAAAAGTTATCCTTTTCCCTTGCCATATTTTTCCTTCACTTCATTCCATTGAAGGAATTGAGATTTCCCTTCGGCAATTCGTTGTAAAGTCTGCTCAAGAAGTATTTTATGTTCTTCAGGGATTGAAGAATTTGATTGATCTGAAGAAATATCATCCCAAAGCGTTTGCACAAGGGCGATTTTTTCTTCCCTGGTCAAACTAAGAATTTCTTTCAGCTGCAACTTCGTCATGGTAATTTTATACAAAGATAATGAACCCTATAATGGTATAAAAGTTTATCCCTGGAAATTTTCGATTTCAGTTTTTCAATTCCGCCAGCCACTTTTCCAGCACATCATTAAATTCAAACGGCCGTTCCATCATGGGCGCGTGGCCGCATTGGTCGATCCAGAAAAGATCGCTGAGCGGAAGCAGGCGGTGAAATTCTTCTGCAACTTCAGGTGGAGTAACAATATCTTGCTTTCCCCAGATGAGGCAGGTCGGAATATGAATATTTTTCAGATCCTCACTCATGTTATGACGAATGGCTGATTTGGCAAGGGAGAGAATACGAATCAGTTTTCCTTTGTCGTTGACGATGGCGTAACATTCATCCACCAGCTCTTTCGAAGCTGTTTTTGGATCGTAAAAAGTAATTTCAACTTTTTGTTTGATGAAATCATAATCCTCGCGTCTTGGAAAAGAGCCGCCCATGGCATTTTCATAAAGTCCGGAACTCCCGGTAAGCACCATGGCTTTGATTTTTTCCGGGTGGTCTTTCACATACACCAGTGCCACGTGGCCGCCGAGTGAGTTGCCTACGAGAATGATGTCGGAAATTTTTTTGAACTCAATGAACTCACCGACAAATTTTGCCAGTGCTTTGACATTTGTATTTAAAACAGGAAGCGTATAAACCGGCATGAGGGGAATTACGACACGGTAATTTTTTGAAAACCGTTCCACCACATCCACCCAGTTGCTCAGGGCGCCGAACAACCCATGCAGCAAAAGCAACACCGGTCCGCTGCCTTCTTCAATAAAATGAAAATCGTTTTCGTGCCTGACTTCGTATTGCATAAAAATCTTTCCTCAAATATACATGAAACAAACTTGAAACAACAAATGATCATGTATATTCTTTCCGGCCAATCCGAAAAAAGAAAGTCCGGGAAAAACATACGTGACTCCTTTTTTTCAAAGATAAAATTCAGCAGGTTCGTCCGGGACGCTGAAAGTCAAAGTTGTTTTAAGATGAATGTGTTTCCCGGCATCACCGGGTCGCAACGGGATTCTTCTATCACTTTTTTTGTTCCGGGGAAAAAACACGAAAAAAAATTCCGGTGAATTAACAATGGGAATGGAAGTCGCTGTGGCATTTTCCGGCGACCCGGAACACCGTGCCAGTTTCCGGGCAATCCCTTGCCGGTAAAAGCTTCCAGGGGAAACGGACCGGTTGGAAATTCTTCTGCAAAAAATATTTTTTAACAAAGTGGTAGAAAGTGGTAGGAAGTGGTAAAAATTGTTATACATTAGCGGCAACAAAAAAAATCCGGATGTCAGGTTATATCGGGGAGTTTCCAAGTACAGTTGATTCAAAAGGACGGTTTCTGCTTCCCGCGGGATTGAAAAAACAAATCCATGCGAAGGAGCAATCGTTCTTTGTCGTTCATCGCGGAATGGAAAAACACCTCGTTGTTTACACGAAGAAAGAATGGGATAAAATCGGTGAAGGAGTGAACAACCTGAATTTATTCGTTGAAGAAAACCGTGAGTTCATCCGGAAGTTTCACCGGGGAGCCACCGTGATGGAACCCGACAACACCAACCGATTGCTTTTGCCGCAGCAGCTGCTGGACTATGCCGGTATCAGCAAGGACATCGTGTTGTACGCCTACGCCAACCGAATTGAAATCTGGTCGCAAAAAGAATTTGACAAATTGTTCAAAGACGATAAAACCAATTATTCGAAACTCGCGGAACGCGTGATGGGAAAGAAAAAAGAGAAGGATGATGTATCATGAACCGGTTCTTCTCATGGAAAGCATCGAGGCGCTTGGGATTACTGCGGGAGGGATTTACGTGGACGTGACATTCGGAGGCGGAGGACATTCAAAAGAGATTTTAAAACGATTGGGGGAAAAGGGAAAATTAATGGCATTCGACCGGGACCGGGATGCAGCGGAAAATTTAATCAGTGACGAACGATTTATGCTCATCGGACACAATTACAGGTACGCCAAAAAATTTCTGAGGTATCACGATGCCTTGCCTGTGAACGGACTGATTGCCGACCTCGGGATTTCTTCTCACCAGATCAATGTTGCCGAACGGGGATTCTCCATCCGGTATGATGCAGAACTCGACATGCGGATGAGCAGAGACACGCAGCTAACAGCCGCGGATGTGGTGAATGAATACAGCGAAGAGCAACTTGTCTTTTTGTTTTCAGCATACGGAGAGGTTAGAAATGCAAAGAGGCTGGCCGGAAAAATTGCAGAAGCAAGAAAACAAAAAACAATTAAAACCATCCGGGATTTTAAGTCGGCCATCGAAAGCTGCGCCGACCGTGGGATGGAGAACCAGTATTACGCAAAAGTTTTCCAGGCGTTGCGCATTGAAGTGAACGATGAACTGGGAGCGCTGAAGGACCTGTTGATGGATTGTCCGGGCCTTATTGCAAAAGGCGGAAGGTTGGTGGTGATATCCTACCATTCCCTCGAGGACAGGCTTGTTAAAAATTTTATCGCCAAAGGAAAATTTGAAGGGGAAGTTGAAAGGGATCTTTATGGAAATGCAGCGGATGTTCCGTTTGCCGCTGTGAACAGGAAGCCGATCCTTCCCGGGGAAGAGGAGATTAAAAAAAATCCAAGAGCAAGAAGTGCGAAACTGAGAGTTGCTGAACGAACCTGAACATGGCAGAGAACACCTTAAAAGAAACACAGAAGGAAACACCGGATCCCGGTGAAGAAGTTTCTGAAAAAAAGAAAGCCTCATCGAGACCAGCACGGAAATTCATCCGGGTCATGCGCGTCTTTGATGTGTTCGACCGGAACCAGGTGGTGAAAGCCATGCCGTTCATCCTGTTCGTGACACTGCTGATCATGTTTTACATCGGCAACAGCTATTATGCGGAAAGCACCATCCGGAAAATTGACAGGATGAAAACGGAGCTGAAAGAAAAAAGAGCCGAATACATTTCCACGGAATCGGATGTGAGTTACCGGCGAAAACCTTCTGAAATTGCAAAAGCGGTTGAACCGATGCAGATCAAAGAACCGCTGGAACCGCCGAAGAGAATTGTGGTGCAGGCGGAAAAGAAAAAATAGAAGAAGGATGATTTTAAAAATTTCCGGTATCAACCAAGAAAGAGAATCAGTTAACCAGTAAACCCCAAACCAGGCGAACAACATGGAAGTGAAGAAAGATATCATGTGGAGGATTTATTTTTCCTTCTTCTTCATCTGCCTTTTTGGAGTGGCCATCGTTGTGCAGATTTTCAGGATACAGTTCGTGCAGGGAACTTACTGGAAACAGAAAGCTGACAGCCTGACGACCGATTACAGGGATATCGAAGCATCGCGGGGAAACATCACTTCCGATGACGGAAGCATACTCGCCACATCCGTTCCCATTTATGATATCCGGATGGATATGAATGCGGACGGATTGCCGGAAGAATTTTTCAACGACCAGGTGGATTCCCTCGCACGGTGCTTATCGGATTTATTCAAAGACAGATCAAAGTCTGAATACAAACATGACCTGCGCCAGGCACGGCAGGAAGGCGACCGGTATTTTCTTGTGAGACGAAATGTTCATTTTCCCGAACTGCAAAAAGTCAAACAGTTCCCGATCCTTCGTTTAGGAAGATACCGAGGAGGAATGATCGTGGAAACCAGGAGTGTGCGTGAAAATCCTTTCAGGTCGCTTGCTGCACGAACCATCGGTTACCAGCGTGCCGTGAAACCCGTGGGCATCGAAGCGGCTTTCAACAAGGAACTGAAAGGTGTAAGCGGACAAAGACTGGAGCAAAAAATTTCAGGAGGAATCTGGATACCGATCAACGACAAGGATGAAATTGAACCGAAGGACGGCAACGACATCATCACCACGTTGGATGTCAACATTCAGGATGTGGCGGAACATGCGCTCGAAGAACATCTTCGCAAACACAATGCGGATCATGGATGTGCCGTGCTGATGGAAGTGGCTACAGGTGAAATCAAAGCCATCGCCAACCTGTCGCGGAATTCCGAAGGAAATTATCTCGAAGATTTCAATTATGTGATTGCGGAAGCAACCGAACCGGGATCCACGATGAAGATGGCGTCGTTGCTGGCCGCCATGGACGACGGGCTGGTGTCCCCGGAAGATTCTATTTATGTAGGCAATGGCGAGTACAGTTATTACAACCAGCCGATGAAAGATTCGCATGCTCCTAAAGCGACAAAACTTTCTGTGGCGCAGGCGTTCGAGACTTCTTCCAACGTGGGGATTTCAAAAGTAATTTTCAACGCATACAATAAGACCCCGCAGAAATTCATCAACCACCTGAAAAAATTTCACCTCGACAAATCGCTTGGATTGCAGATTGAAGGTGAAGGAGAACCGAGAATCAAGGATGTGAAAGACAAAGACTGGTCGCTGGTTTCACTGCCCTGGATTTCGATCGGCTATGAAGTGAAACTCACTCCGCTGCAGATCCTCACGTTTTACAATGCCATTGCCAACAATGGAAAAATGGTACAGCCGAAGTTTGTAAAGGAAGAGCAGTACCATGGAAAAACGGTGGAGACATTTTCCACCCAAGTCATCAGCGATACCATTGCCTCACCGGCAGCCATTGCAAAAGCAAAAAAACTTCTCGAGGGCGTGGTTCAGAAAGGAACCGCTTCCTCGCTGAGCAAATCGTGTTACCGGATTGCCGGCAAAACCGGTACGGCCCAGATGTTCGGTAATCAATTCGGCTACGACAAAAATCACATGAGTTACCAGGCTTCGTTTGTCGGGTATTTTCCTGCCGATAACCCGAAGTACTCCTGTATGGTGGTGGTGTACGCTCCTTCCAACGATATGTATTTCGGCGGAGCTGTGGCCGCTCCTGTTTTCAGGGAGATCTCCGATAAAGTTTATTCAACGCGGATGGAATTGCATGATACCATGCCTGTAACGGATTCACTGGTGAAAAGTGTTCCGCTTGCAAAATCAGGATCACAGAAAGAACTGAACAAAGTACTCGCACAGTTGAACGTGAACGTGATTTCACCGAATGCCGATGCCGCCTGGGTTTCAACGAGCCCTTCCGCTAACTCCGTCAGGCTTTCGGAAAGAAAAATTATTTCCGGGCTGATGCCTGATGTATCCGGCATGGGAGCGAAAGACGCATTGAATGTTCTGGAGAATGCAGGGCTGAGAGTGAAGATGAACGGGAAAGGAATTGTTTCCAGGCAATCGGTGGAAGCAGGAACAAAAATTCAAAAAGGACAGCAAATCACGGTGGATCTGAACTGATGAAAATTCTGAAAGACATCCTTTACAAAACGGGTATCCTCGATGTTTCGGGATCAACGGAAATTTCCGTTACGGATATCTGCTTTGATTCGCGCAAGGCAAAAGAAGGAAGCCTCTTCATTGCGATGAGGGGAACGCAGACCGACGGCCATCATTACATTCAGCCCGTCATCGAACAGGGTGCCGTTGCCATTGTCTGTGAACAGTTGCCGAAAATTCTGACCGAAGGCGTCACCTACGTGCGTGTCGGCGACAGCGCTTCTGCATTGGCGAACATCGCTTCCAACTTTTACGGAAACCCTTCTGAAAAAATAAAACTCGTCGGCGTTACCGGCACCAATGGAAAGACCACGACGGCTACGCTGTTGTTCCAGCTTTTCAGATCACTGGGATATCATGCGGGACTTTTGTCGACGGTGAAAAACCAGGTGAACGACCAGGTCATTCCTTCCACGCACACCACGCCTGACCCGATCCGGATCAATGAACTGCTCTCTGCCATGGTAGAGGAAGGATGCACGCATGGATTCATGGAAGTGAGTTCACATGCCGTGGTTCAGAAACGCATTGCAGGATTGAAGTTCGCAGGCGGAGTGTTTACAAACGTCACGCACGACCACCTCGATTACCATAAAACATTTGCAGAATATCTGAAAGCAAAGAAGGCCTTCTTTGACGCGCTTCCTTCAGATGCTTTCGCGCTGGTGAATACCGATGACAAAAACGGGATGACCATGCTTCAGAATACCAGGGCCAGGAAGTACACCTACAGCCTGCGTTCAATGAGCGATTACAAATGCAAAATGATCGAAAATCATTTTTCGGGATTGATCCTGAACCTCGACGGTCATGAAGTGCATTGCAAACTGATCGGAAGTTTCAATGCGTACAACCTCGCGGCAGCCTATGGTACCGCCGTTCTCCTCGACGAAGAAAAAATGAAAGTGCTCACGGCATTGAGCAACCTCGACCCGGTGGAAGGAAGGTTTGATACCATCACGTCGAAAAGAAAAATCATCGGTGTGGTGGACTATGCACATACACCGGATGCTCTGCAGAATGTGTTGTCGACCATTCACGATGTAAGTTCCGGCCATGGGCGCGTGATTACGATTGTCGGCTGCGGTGGCGACCGCGATACCAACAAGCGGCCGGTGATGGCCAGGATTGCCTGTGAGCTGAGCGATAAAGTGATCCTGACTTCTGATAACCCGAGATCCGAAGATCCGTCGGAAATCATTCATGAGATGGAGAAAGGAATCGGCCCGGGAGAAGTGATGAAAACAATTTCCATTGTCGACAGGAAGGAAGCCATCAAAGCCGCTGTGCAGTTTGCGCTGCCCGGCGACGTGATCCTGCTTGCCGGCAAAGGCCACGAGAAATACCAGGAAGTAAAAGGAGTGAAAACACCTTTTGATGATAAAAAAATTCTGCAGGAATTTTTTCAAAACGCCGACTGATCATGCTCTATTACCTGTTTGGATATTTACATAAAGAATGGAACATGCCGGGAGCCGGTGTATTCCAGTACATCTCATTCCGGGCAGCCTGTGCAGTCATCGCTTCACTTCTCATCTCCATGGTTTTCGGAAAAAGCATCATTCATTACCTGCGCAGGAAACAGATCGGAGAAACCATCCGTGATCTCGGGCTTGACGGTGAAAAAGCAAAACAGGGAACGCCTACGATGGGAGGTTTTATTATTCTCTCCGGAATTTTAATTCCAACACTTTTATTCGCACGCCTGCTGAACGTGTATGTCATCATCATGATCATTACCACGGTGTGGCTTGGGCTGATCGGTTTTATCGACGACTACATCAAGGTGTTTAAGAAGGACAAAGCCGGACTGGCCGGCAAGTTCAAAATTCTCGGGCAGGTCGGGCTGGGATTGATTGTAGGATGCACACTTTATTTCAATCCCAACGTAGTGGCCAGGGAAAAAATGGCTTCCGCACAGGAAATAAAAGTGGAGCGCGAAACAAAAAATATTGTGGAGGATCTCAGGAGAAATGAAAATTACCTCTACTCACCTGAAAACATCAAGGCCACGAAAACCACCATCCCGTTTTATAAGAACAACGAGTTTGATTATGCGTCACTGCTTTCGTGGATGGGTGATGGGTACAGGAATTATGCATGGATTATTTTCATCCCGTTTGTCATCCTGATCATTACGGCCGTTTCGAACGGTGCGAATATCACTGACGGCATTGATGGCCTTGCCACGGGAACATCGGCCATCATCGGATCAACACTTGGCATTCTTGCGTATGTATCCGGCAACGTCGTGTTCGCCAATTACCTGAACATAATGTACATCCCGAACACAGGAGAACTCGTCGTCTTCATCGGTGCATTTGTTGGAGCGTGCGTGGGATTTCTCTGGTACAACGCCTACCCGGCGCAGGTGTTCATGGGAGATACGGGAAGCCTGGCGCTCGGCGGCATCATCGCCACATTCGCCATCGCCATTCGGAAAGAACTGCTGATCCCGATCCTGTGCGGAGTGTTTTTCATTGAAAGTCTATCCGTGGTGTTGCAGGTGAGTTATTTCAAATACCAGAAACGAAAAAGAGGAATTGAATATGCGCGTGATCACCGGCTGTTCAGGATGTCGCCGCTTCATCATCATTTTCAGAAAAAAGGTTACCACGAATCAAAAATTGTCATGAGGTTCATGATCATCGGAATCATGCTGGCCGTGATCACATTTGTTACACTCAAGCTGAGATGATGAACAACCGGATCGTCATACTGGGAGCCGCAGAAAGCGGAGTGGGAGCAGCAGTGCTCGCATCGAAGAAGGGTTTTGACGTATTCGTATCAGATAAAGGAATGATTGCTGACCCATACAAAGAGTTGTTGAAAAAACATTCCATCCGCTTCGAAGAAGGAAAACATTCGGAAGAAAAAATCCTGGATGCAGATGAAGTGATTAAGAGTCCCGGGATTCCGGACCAGGCTGAAATGGTTCAGAAGATCATCGCAAAAAAAATTCCTGTCATCTCCGAAATTGAATTTGCAGGACGGTACACGAAAGCAAAGATGATCGGCATCACCGGCACCAACGGCAAAACCACCACCACGATGCTCACCTATCACATTTTAAAAAATGCAGGATTGAATGTCGGGCTGGCGGGAAACATCGGGAAGAGTTTTGCGCTGCAGGTGGCTGAACAGGATCATGACTATTATGTGCTTGAGCTGAGCAGTTTCCAACTCGATGGCATGTACCGTTTCAAATGCGACATCGCCATTCTTACCAACATCACCCCGGATCACCTCGACCGGTACGATGATGACCTTGAAAAATATGTGTATTCAAAATTCAGGATTACCCGGAACCAGACCGGCAACGATTCATTTATTTATTGCGCCGACGATGAACTTACGAACCAATATTCCGGGGGCATCACCATCGCTGCAAAACAATATCCTTTCTCCATAAAAAAAAAACTCAGCCAGGGAGCCTGGCTTGAAGACGATATCATGAACATACAAACAAACACTAATCCAACCACTATGAACATTCACCAATTGGCATTGCAGGGTAAACACAATCTTTATAATTCAATGGCGGCGGGCATTGCCGCGCGCGTGCTGGATATCAGGAAGGAAATCGTCCGGGAAAGTCTTTCTGATTTTACCAGCATCGAACACCGGCTCGAACACGTATCCACCGTACACGGAATAGAATTCGTGAATGATTCCAAGGCCACCAACATCAATTCTACCTGGTATGCACTGGAAAGTTTTAATAAACCGGTGATCCTGATTCTCGGCGGCGTCGACAAAGGAAATGACTATTCCATGCTGCTCGATCTCGTGAAAGAAAAGGTAAAAGCCATCGTATGCCTCGGTACAGAAAACAAAAAGATCATCAAAACATTTAAAGGCGTGGTGGATACCATCGTAGAAACTTCATCGGCCGACGAAGCCGTCAAGGAAGGATATCGTCTCGGTAAAAACGGCGACGTGGTGTTACTATCACCGGCATGCGCCAGCTTCGACCTGTTTGAAAATTATGAAGACCGGGGAAGGCAGTTTAAGAAGGCAGTGAAATCTTTATGATCATAATCCCGGTAAATAAATAATGGCGGATTTCGGATTTTAAATTGCGAATTGTAGGTGACGCTAATCCGAAATTTAAAACCCGCCATTCGAAATTGTAAAATAATAGAGAAAAAAAAACTCCATGCACGTAAACTGGCTCGATAAATATTTCAGGGGCGACCGCACCATCTGGATGATTGTATTTATCCTCTCGCTGTTTTCACTGATAGCGGTGTACAGTTCAACCGGTACGCTTGCTTACAAGTATAAGAGCGGCAATACGGAATACTATCTTGTGAAACATCTGCTCATCCTGGTGTTTGGCATCGGGCTGATGTATGCCGCACACCTCGTGAAGTACACCTACTACTCGCGCATTTCACAGATTGCATTTTATCTTGCCATCCCGTTGCTCGCTCTTACGCTGGCCATGGGAACCAACCTCAACGAAGCAAGCCGCTGGCTGACCTTGCCGGGAATCAATCTTTCGTTCCAGACTTCCGATCTCGCCAAACTTGCTTTGATCATCTATGTTGCGCGCATGCTGTCGAAGAAGCAGGAGAACATCAAGGATTTTAAAACGGCATTTGTTCCGATCATGTTACCCGTCCTGATCATTTGCGGTTTGATTCTCCCTGCAAACTTTTCTACTGCAGCCGTTTTATTCGCCACCTCTTGTTTCCTGATGTTCATCGGGAGAATCAACATGAAGTACATCGTCATGCTGGGTGTGATCGGCGCTTTCTGTGTTTCGTTGTTTGTCGGGATCGCTTTGCTCACGAAGAGTTCCGGCAGGGTAGGAACCTGGAAAGCCCGCATCGAAAATTTCGTGAAAGGTGATGACCAGGGAAATTACCAGACGCAGCAGGCGAAAATTGCCATCGCCACAGGTGGCCTCATCGGTAAATTCCCGGGACACAGCACGCAGAAAAATTTTCTGCCGCATCCCTATTCTGATTTCATTTATGCAATTATTATAGAAGAAGAAGGCTCACTCGGAGGAGTGTTCATCATTTTCCTGTACGTGTTGCTGTTCTTCCGTGTCATCCGGTTCATCAATCACAGCCCGATGGCATTCGGAACGTTGCTGGCCGTAGGATGCACGTTCAGCCTGGTATTCCAGGCGATGATCAACATGGCCGTTGCGGTGAATTTGTTTCCTGTTACCGGTCAGCCGCTGCCGATGCTGAGCATGGGAGGAACTTCCATCTGGTTTACGAGCATTGCCATCGGAATCGTACTGAGCGTGAGCAGGCAGGTCGAAAAAGAAAAGAAAGAAGGAGGAGCAGAACTTGCAACGACGTAGAATAAAAGTAATCATCAGTGGTGGCGGCACCGGCGGACATATTTTTCCGGCTCTTGCCATCGCACATGCATTGAAGAAAGAAAACAGTGAAAATGAAATCCTGTTTGTTGGAGCGAATGGAAGAATGGAAATGGAAAAAATTCCTGCTGCAGGATTTAAAATAGAAGGGTTGAACATCAGCGGCATTCAAAGAAAATTCAGCTGGTCGAACCTGTTGGTACCGTTTAAAGTCATTTCAAGTGTGATCAAAGCAAAAAAAATAATCAGGCAGTTTCATCCGGATGCAGCCGTGGGCGTGGGCGGGTATGCCAGCGCACCGCTGCTGTACGCAGCCACGTCGATGAAAATTCCGTCGCTGATCCAGGAACAGAATTCGTATGCCGGGATCACCAATAAAATTCTTTCGAAGAGAGTACAGAAAATTTGCGTGGCATACGAAGGCATGGAGCGTTATTTTCCTTCTGAAAAAATCACCATCACTGGCAATCCTGTTCGCAGCGATATCCTGAATATAGAAAATAAGAAAGAAGAAGCGCTGAAGTTTTTTGGTTTGTCTGCCGGAAGAAAAACCATCCTCGTGATTGGCGGAAGCCTTGGCGCGCGAACCATCAATGAAAGCATGGCTTCCGGGATCAGTTCATTCCGTGAAAGGAATATCCAGTTGATCTGGCAAACCGGCAAAATGTTTTTCAGCAAAGCGCAGGTGTTCATGGAAGATAAAAGTGAACCCGGCATCCGCATCGTTGATTTTATTCAGCGGATGGATTTGGCGTATGCTGCTGCCGACATCGTTATTTCCCGTGCCGGTGCGAGTTCTGTTTCTGAGCTGTCGCTGGTATCGAAGCCGGCAATCCTGGTTCCTTCACCCAATGTGGCGGAAGATCATCAAACGAAAAATGCCATGGCACTGGTGAACCGGAATGCGGCGATACTGATCCATGATGAGGAAGCAAAAGAAAAACTGGTGAAGGCAGCCATGGAACTCCTTGGTGATGAAAAAAAACAGGAAGAACTGAAAAAAAATATCGGGCAGATGTCGCGGAAAAATGCCGCGGAAAAAATTGTCGCGGAAATTTATTCGATGATCAACATCACAAAATAAAAACAGAAACGATTTTGAACCCAGCTGAAATGAACGGATTGTATTTTGAAGACATCGAACATGTTTATTTCATCGGCATTGGCGGCATCGGCATGTCGGCACTGGCGAGGTATTTCAAAGCGCAGGGAAAATCTGTTTCCGGCTATGACAAGACATCCACCGAGCTTACGAATGAACTGATTGATGAAGGCATGGAAGTTCATTTTACCGATGACATCCACCGCGTTTCTGCTTCTGTGAGGAATGCACTGTTTGCCGTTCACAACACCCTGGTTGTTTTCACTCCCGCCATACCCAAGGATCACCAGGAACTGAATTATTTCATCGACAACAACTTCATGGTGAAGAAACGTTCGGAGGTACTCGGGCTGATCACCGAAGGCTCGTTCACCATTGCTGTTGCGGGAACTCACGGGAAAACCACCACGTCGTCCATGATTGCTCACATCCTCCGGTCGGCAGGTGTAAACAGCACCGCTTTTCTCGGAGGCATTTCCAAAAATTATCACTCGAATCTCATCGTCAGCAAAGACGATTCAAAGAAAAATATTTTCGTGGTGGAAGCCGATGAGTACGACCGCTCTTTCCTCACCCTGCATCCGGATATCGCCGTGATCACTTCCATGGATGCAGATCATCTCGATGTTTACGGCGACAAAAAATTTCTCGAAGATTCGTACCGGTTGTTTGCCCGGCAACTGAAACCGGGAGGGAAGCTGATTTATAAAAAAGATCTTCCGCTGGGAGACCTGGACCTGCCGCATGCGGAATATTCTCTCACCGGGAACGGCGACTATTCAGCATCAGGCATTCGCATTGACCGGCACCGTTATCATTTCAACTGGAACAACAGCAGTTCCTCCATTCCTGATCTTTCTTCTGAAATGCCCGGTTTGCATAACGTGGAAAATGCTGTAGCAGCTATTGCAGCGGCGAAGCAACTGGGGATCAGTTCAGAAAAAATTTCGGAAGCCATTCATTCCTACAAAGGAGTGAAACGGAGATTCGATTACCAGTTTCAGAATGAACAGGTGGTTTATATTGATGATTATGCCCATCACCCGGAAGAACTCCGTGCCTGCATTTCATCCGTGCGCGAGTTGTACCCGGGCAAAAAAATCACCGGCATTTTTCAGCCACACCTGTATTCACGGACGCGTGACTTCGCTGTAGGATTTGCAAAAAGTCTTTCGCTGCTGGATGCATTGATCCTGTTGGACATTTATCCCGCGCGTGAATTGCCGATCGAAGGAGTTACTTCCCAGATGATTTTTGAAAAAATTTCCATCCCGGATAAAATCATTTGCTCCAAAGAGGAAGTCCTCGATGAATTGAAAAAAAGAAACCCGGATGTATTGCTGACGCTCGGTGCCGGTGATATCGACCAGCTCGTGTCACCCGTCAGGCATTACCTCGAAAAAAAATATGCAGATGTTTAAACAGCTGAAAAAAATAAACTGGAATAAAATTTTCCGCATCACCATGTGGAGCCTGGTCGTCGCAGGTTTTTTTGTCACGGTTGGATTCACTGAAAAGAAGCAGGCGGAAATGGTATGCTCGGAAGTGAATATACACATCAACAATTCGTACGGGCATGCATTTGTTGAGAAGAGTGATGTGCTTCAAACGATCAGCGATCAGTTCGGTATTCTCGAAGGAAAAACTTTGCATTCTATTAACATTTCTTTGTTGGAAAATATCATCAATAACAATCCTTTCGTTTCGCATGCCGAAGTATTTTCAACGATTGATGGAAAGCTCGAGATTGAAGTAATTCCGCGCAACCCGATTGTGCGGATCATCAATTACTTCAACGAGAGTTTTTATATTGATGACCAGGGAGTTTATATGCCGCTGTCAGAAAAATATTCAGCGTCCGTGCCTGTTGCCAGTGGTTTTATTTATGACAGGGAGGCCGGAGGAAAAGTAAGGGTGATGAAACAGGGAGAAAGCGGCGACACCTCGTTTCACCCGTTGACGATTGAAAGGGTTTTTATGATTGCAGATTACGTGAGGAGTCATGAATTCTGGAATGCACAGGCCGAACAGGTGTTTGTGAGCAGCGACGGTGATATCGAAATGATACCAAGAGTGGGGAATCATACCATTGTTTTGGGAACTCCTGCCATCGGCCAGGGAGGCGAAAAGGAGCTGGATGAAAAATTCGACAAGCTTTTCCTCTTTTACAAAGAAGGGCTTGGTAAACAGGGATGGGATAAATACAGCATCATCAATTTAAAATTTAAGGACCAGGTAGTCTGCACCAAAAAAATAGCAAATGGAAAATAAGGATCATGTTAACGGGCTTGAAACAGGCGCCACAAAAAAAAGAACAACCAATATGGATATTGTTGTCGGGCTTGACATCGGCACCACCAAAATTGCAACCATTGTAGGACGTAAAAATGAATTCGGGAAAATTGAAATTCTCGGGTATGGGAAAACCGTTTCCGAAGGTGTTACCCGCGGCGTGGTGAGCAACATCGCACTCACGATTGATTCTATCAAGCGTTCGGTGGAGGAGGCTTCCGTGAAATCAGATGTGAACATCCACAACGTGTATGTCGGCATCGCCGGTCAGCACATCAGGAGTCTTCAGACACGCGGCATGCGCACCCGCAAAACCAACAACGATGAAATCAGTCAGTCCGACATTGATTCAATCGTGGAGGATATGTTCAAGGTGGCCATTCTTCCCGGTGAGGAAATCATTCATGTGATCCCGCAGGAATACATCGTCGACAACGAAGCGGGCATCAAGAACCCGATTGGTATGTCGGGCATGCGCCTCGAAGCGAATTGCCACATCATCACCGGCCAGGTGACGGCTGCAAAAAATATTTACAAATGTGTGGAACGCGCCGGGCTGGTTACGGAAGGACTTTTCCTGGAGCCGCTTGCCAGTTCCGAAGCAGTACTCACTGAAGAAGAAAAAGAAGCCGGTGTTGCGTTGGTGGATATCGGCGGCGGAACCACCGACATTGCCATTTTCCAGGATGGTGTGATCCGTCATACCGCCGTGATTCCATTCGGCGGAAATGTGATCACCGAAGACATCAAAGAAGGCTGTACCATTCTTCGCAGGCAGGCTGAATTGTTAAAGATCAGGTTCGGATCCGCACTGGTGAGTGAAAACCAGGAGAGCGAAATCATTTCCATCCCCGGGCTGAAAGGCCATGACCCGAAAGAAATTTCCGCGCGCAATCTGGCCAACATCATCCAGGCGAGAATGGAAGAGATCGTGGAACAGGTGTACTATGAAATAAAAAATTCAGGGTTTGAAAAAAAGCTGATTGCAGGAATCGTCATCACCGGCGGCGGGGCACAACTCAAGCACATTGTTCAGCTAGTCGAATTCATCACCGGCATGGACGCACGCGTGGGCTACCCGAACGAGCACCTCGCTGCAGGCAATGATGAATTGAAAAGCCCGATGTACGCTACGGGTGTCGGCCTCGTGATCAAAGGATTCAACGAACTGGCAAAGCAAAAGAAAGAGGTCAGGGAAATCATGGAAGAGAAAGGAATAGAACGCGGGAAAACCATCCAGGAACCCATGGTGACCAATGTAAGCTTCTTCGAAAAAATTAAAAAATGGTTTGGCGAAGAAGGTGACAGTAAATTTGATTAGCGAAACAACAGAAACAACATATAACAAAACTCAACAACTTTTATCATGGAATTTGAACTTCTGAAAGACAAAGCATCGATCATCAAAGTAATTGGTGTAGGCGGCGGTGGCAGCAATGCTGTCAACCACATGTTCCGGCAGGGAATCAAAGGTGTCGACTTCATCGTCTGCAACACCGATGCACAGGCGCTGGAGATATCACCGGTTCCGACAAAAATCCAGCTCGGCATGAGCCTCACGGAAGGCCGCGGTGCAGGCTCCATTCCGGAGATCGGGAAAAATGCCGCCATCGAAAACATCGATGAGATCAGGAAACTGCTGGCGGATACCAAAATGGTTTTCATCACCGCCGGCATGGGAGGCGGAACGGGAACAGGCGCTGCGCCGATCATTGCACAGACCGCTAAAGAGATGGGAATCCTCACCGTGGGCATCATCACCATCCCGTTTGCATTTGAAGGAAAGAAAAGAAAACACCAGGCCGACGAAGGGATCGAGCAGCTGAAGAACAATGTGGACACCATCCTCATCATCTGCAACGACAAACTCCGCGAGATGTACGGCAACCTGAAACTCTCCGAAGCGTTCGGTCATGCCGATGATATTCTCACCATTGCCGCGAAAGGCATTGCTGAGATCATCACCGTTACCGGTTACATCAACGTGGATTTTGAAGACGTGAAAACAGCTGTGTCCGACAGCGGTGTGGCCATCATGGGATCAGCCATTGCAGAAGGTGAAAACAGGGCGATCAAAGCGGTTGAACTGGCACTTGCTTCGCCGCTGCTCAACGACAACAACATCAACGGCGCGCGTTACATCCTGATGAACGTAGCTTCAGGAAGCAAAGAAGTGACCATGGATGAAATCGGTTCCATCACCGATTACATCCAGGATGAAGCCGGGTTAACCGCCGACATCATCTGGGGAAATTGCGTGGATGAAACGCTCGGTGAAAAAGTAAGCGTGACCATCATCGCCACCGGTTTCAAAACACGCGAAGAACTCGGGAAAGAAGAAAGCCGTGTGAAGAAAAAAGTAACGGATCTGTATGCTCCGGTAAAAGAAGAGCCTGCAGCTGTGAAAAAAAATACGGAGAATGACCGCGCGATAACGGAACCGGTGATCAAAAGAGAAGAGGAAATGGCCGTTAAACCGGAACCGTCTCTGTCTGCAGAGCCTGCGAAAGAAATCACGTTTGAATTTAACCTCGGTGGCAAACCCGGCAATGAAAACATTTCTGTGACTCCCGTAGTCGAAGAAAAACAGGTGATGAAACAGGAAGCAACCGTTCCGCAAACGGAAGAACAAAAAAGCGGCGATGGTTCCACGGAAGAACAACTGAGGAAATCGCGCGAGCGCATCATGAAACTCAAAGAGCTGAGTTACCGCATCGGCAACGCCAACAACCTGGCCGATATGGAAAAAGAACCTGCATACAAAAGAAGGAATGTCAAACTCGATTCCGTTCCGCATTCCAGCGAATCCAATATATCACGTTATACACTGACGAATGAAGAAGAGAAGAAAACGGAAATCAGGCCGAACAATTCTTTTCTCCACGACAATGTCGACTGAGCCGCATACGATTTTTGTTTCATGTTGAGTTTTGCTTGTTTAAATTTGTCCCTTCCGCCTGTAGTGGAGGGGACATTTTTTTTTGACCAATGACTATTCAGGAAGGATCCGTTTTATTTTTTAACTTTAAACCAGTTATGTTCAGTGCCGTTGGTGACTAAACATCCAGACAGGTGCAATTGCCGAAGTATATTTAGTATGGCTGCTAATAATTGTTGACTAAATATTTGTTCATGAAAAAAATTCTTGCCGTCATCCTGCTCTCCTCTTTCTCATCATTGGCACAGATGCCAATGGCTGTAGTATTGGACAATTCCGGCAAAGCATATCCTTCGATAAGCCATCAGCCGGTACCGGAATTAACTTTAGACGAGGTAAAAAACCTGACGTCGCTCTATGTCACTGTATATAAAGATACGATGACCATCGTTCGTTATGATGTCGGAGTACCGGAAACGGAAAAGTCTATGAAAATCTGCATCAACAATACAGCGAAATTTTCTGATCAGACCAGGCGGGAACTTTCCTACCTTAAGCCAGGGGATTATTTTATCTTTCAGAATATTATGGCAAAAATGAATGACAGCGAATACGTCACACCATCAATGCTGACCTACAAAATCCTAAAATAAGAACATGACACTCGAAGAAAAAATCAATGCCGACCTGAAAACCGCCATGCTGGCAAAAGACGAAGCAACGGTGCGCAGCCTCCGTGCCGTGAAGTCGGCCATCCTGCTCGCCAAAACTTCCGGCAGCGAAACCATTTCACCGGAAGATGAAATCAAAATGCTTCAGAAATTAGTGAAGCAGCGGAAAGAATCGGTGGAGATTTACAATCAGCAAAATCGCGACGACCTCGCCAAAACGGAACAGGAAGAAATAGCAGTGATCGAAAAATACCTTCCTAAACAAATGGGCGAAGAGGAAATCGCGGCCGAACTGAAAAAAATCATCGAACAGGTGGGGGCGAAATCCCCGTCCGAAATGGGAAAAGTGATGGGCGCCGCGTCCAAATATTTCGCAGGAAAAGCGGACAACAAGGTTGTGTCTCAGTTAGTTAAACAATTACTGGGCAGAGGATAATTTTTGCAATTCCTTGTAAACCTGAAATTTAATTTTAATCTTTGGCACCAAATCGTCGTGATTTATGTGACCCGCAATCCGGAATATAATACTCACAAAGGCAGATGACAAGCGGGTTCCGTCTGACTTTTGTGAACAAATTAATACCTAATGAAAACAGGAAAAGTAAAATTCTTTAATGAGTCGAAAGGTTTCGGCTTTATTATCGCTGACGACACCAACTCTGAAGTGTTCGTTCATCACAGTGGATTGGTTGACAAGATCCGCGAAAACGACGTTGTTGAGTTTGAAGTTACAGAAGGAAAAAAAGGTTTAAATGCCGTGAATGTGAAGAGGGTAAAGTAACAAGACTTTCAGCAAAACTGAAACGGGATCCGCATGCGGATCCCGTTTTTTTTTTCGCCTTCCGGAGGAATCTTTTTAGAATCAATGAACATTATTTTTCAAGTAGTCTTCAGCATGACCATCCTGTTTTCCATCAGTACATCCTACACACATCACAACCTACTCATTCAAAGACTTCAATACTTACGCACTCAAACACTTCAACACTCACGCTCTTACCCACTCCCTCTCTCACGTATGCTCATGTGTGCGCATGAACTCATCCACTGAAACTTTTCCGGAGCCGAAGACGAGAAAGAAAACCAGCAGCACCAGTACAAGAATAGACAAGCCGAGTTCCGAATGAATGGAGAAGAATCCTCTTTCCGCATTCACAAAAACAATGGCGCCAAGCAAGATGGGAACCTGGAGCAGGCATGCCAGCCGCGTAACCAGTCCGATGACGATTAGCAGACCGCCCATCACGTGCGTAAGTGCCACGATGTGTGTAAGTGCCACCGCATAAATGGAAACGGAGCTGTTGGTAATCATGGCGGAAATGGCATCCGTGTTCTGAAGAAAAAAATATCCTTTGAAAAAAATAATCAGCCCGAGAATGATTCTCAGCAAAGCAAGCCACTTGGTCTGGTGCACATCGCCCCATGTTTCAATTTTTTCTATGGTATTCATAACAGCCGGGTTTAAAGGTTAGACTTGAATGAATGACAGCACAAAGTTTACGAAAAAAAGAAGGGGAAAGCAAGGCGTAGTGCGGAAATTCATAGGAGCCACTGATTTTAGACGATGAGACCAAGGACGATTGGACGACAAGACGATGTGATAATTTGTTGATTAGCTAATGTGCTGATGAGGTGGCCAGGCGATTGTTGACCATCAACCATTGGCTGCTCATCATTAAACCAATTTGCATATTTGCAAAGCAGAAATTTTTTTGGAGCGAAACATAGTCGCTTTGAATAATCACCTGTCCCGCTGTCCGGTCGCCGCTTGCTGCGGCTCCCTGCCATCGGGGCTATTGCATAAATATTTGTTCTCCGGCTCCATATTAAAATGACACGTGTATATATCCTCTTCCAATCTAAACTTCCTGGCGATTTTAATGACATTTCTCTGACTGCACAATCGACCTATTGAGCATCCCTTCGTCACGGAATTGCTTCAATCAAAAGATCAGGCTCTATAATTATTCCGCCGAAACAAAGACCACTTGGTGCAGGAATAGGTCGTTCATAGCACTCCAAAATCGACTTTTTGCATTTGTATTCCACTGAATCAGAAGGTTTTCTTGTTTTATAAAAATATTTTTTCGTAATTTGAAACATACGTTAAGGTATTATTCAGATATTTTATAAAATCTAAATATCTGGAAAATCCATGCACTCCAAATGATTAGTACCAATAAACTTCCCTCGTTATGAAAAAACTAATTGTATTACTCTGTGTATTGCTTTATCAAAATCTTCCCGCACAAAACCCTCATGTAGTAATTGAGAATGTAAAATCGCCAGTGGGTCCATGCCAGAAGGGGGTATGTGATGTGGCATTTTACCTGCCTACAAGTCTTCAAGACAATGTTCTAGGTGTACGGATTCAAACCTTGACCGGCGCGACCTTATTCTCTACTCAATCTCCATCATTTAATGGTGCCAATATTGATTGTTATATAAATGGTGCAGACACAAATTGCATAGATGCTTGGGGTTATAATGTCTCTCAGCCAGTCGTGAAAGGAATTCCATATCACAACACATCCGTTGCAAATCAAACGATCAATTTGCGATTGTCGATTCACCCGAATAGTCCGTCAGATTCAATTCAGTATAGTGAAACCACCTTAGTAACTACAGATAATACCGGGGGATTTTCAACCACTGTGGGTGTAGGTGCCTCAAATACCCCGGGCAATTCATGGAATACGATAAACTGGAATAACGTTAATTACCTGGTTGCAGAAATTGATGTTACAGGCGGTGGAACCTTTATTCCTTTAAACTTTGAATTACTAAACAATATGCGTTCGGCATTATTTCGAATCAATGGACTTAATCCTGGTCAATATTTAATAGAACCTTTTATACATCATTTCGGCAATATACAACCATACAATATTTTGCCTTCAAATATGATAACCATTTTTCCAACCCTTACTTCCGGAAATATTACGGTTCAGGTTGACAGTATTCACTTGCCAACTGACGGGTGCACCACTGACGGATATTTTTCATTTGCTTACTCATATGACGGTGTTACAAATAGTGATGACTATCGTCCTCCGATACTTACAACTTATTGGGAAGGCAAGGCCGATACTTCTGCAAATGATAGTTTTCCGTATTATCGAAGTAATTTTACTAATGGTCATCTAGTTGCTGGCGGGGTCAGTTCACACTCTTTAGTAAACTATCAGATTTCAGAGCCCGGTTTCAATTCAGTGCTCGGATCATTTCCATTTTTGGCTCCGGCTCCTGTTCATCCTGGACATCCACAAATCCAAATTAATTTTGATTATCCTTTGAAAGAAAATACCATAAATAATCAAACCACGTTTACAATTACATCGGCAGAAGAATGTATTTCTCAAGCAACCTATCACATTACCGGTCCCGGAATAGATCGCATGGTGATAAGTCCGCCGGGAAATAATGGCCATACCGCTACGTATGGTGCCTACGGTTTCCCTTTGCCTGTTACAAGAAATGCTAGTTATCATATATCAGCAACTTACATGGTTGGCGGTGAATACCAGGCTCGATATGGCCCTTATTTTATTGTTGATACCATTATACAAGGTCCTGATGTAATAGATCCCTGTGATGGTTCAACTTTTTTTTCAGTAGATAATGTTACCACTTATCAGCATCTTGATGGTAAAATTCATGTGTATAATGGCCCGACTTTTTATGATCCCAATGATCCTACCTGGACGGCATATCTCTACCCTTCAGATACTACATTGGGTGCAAGAGCCAGTCAGCATGGAAATTTATTCGACAATTTATCTTTTGAAAACCTGGAAGGTGGAAAATACTGGGTGAAATCTGTCTATACCAAAACAGATGGCAGTAACAATCCTGACGGGATTTGTGAAAAGTGGATCGGACCAATAACTGTATTAGACCTGAATGATAATGTTTGCAACCCAATTTATTTATCAATGGGATTAAGCGGACCTTTTAGCAATGTGGCAGCTACAACAGAGGTCAACGAACCTCATCCGCCACAGGGAAATTGTACGGGACAAATGGGATGGTGCTCCGACATAGACCAAACGGTGTGGTTTTATTTTATCGCTCCTCCATCCGGTAAACTTACCATTCATCGAAACCCTAATCTCAGAAGTTGGGATTCACAGATGGCTTTATACAAAGCTTCTTCATGCAATGATATTCTGAATGGGAATTACATTCTGGTTGCTGCCAATGATGATTTTAATAATGGAATGAATGCTTCCTTAGGACCGTTGGATCTTGTTCCCGGTGCCAATTATTGGCTGCAGGTGGATGGTCGTGGAAATACTGAAGAAAGTAATTGGGGATTATGGCTGGAAGAGCCGACTCTCGTGGCGGATATTAGAATTGATACTGTACTTGGGAAAGTAATTTATGTTCCGCTTGAAGGAGCTAAAGTGAAGGCGTATTATCAGGGCAGTGCCACTCCCGATGATTCCACCCTGACAGATGTGAACGGACAATTTAATTTTACTCATTTGCTTCCCAACAGGATATATACTTTAAAAATACATTATACTGCATCGGAAGGTATTGGTCAGCAAATTTATTCTGACTATGAATATCCGAATTACAAAATATCAGATGCTGTCGGAACCATTGGTTTACCCTACTCCATGTTATTACAGGTAAGAAGATTGCTTAATACCATACGTGAAAAACCAGATTACGAAATTACTTATGCATACGGCTGGCTGGATCCGAGTACACTAACGGATGAAAGCCGTCCTCATTATGATGTTACTGAAATTGATACGTTGATCAATCACTGGCGGTCTATTGATAAGACGATTGCAAAAGATGTTGTTGATAATTTGGGCAGAGTATATATTGCAACGAAAGCATGTGATTTGTTATCCAATAATGCATACGAGTTAAGTAAAATACCTGGCAAATCACTTAGCGAGTTTGCTATTGCAATCATTGATTTGGGTACCTTTTCTGACCTGATTAAAAAAATTGCTAATGACAATGCCAGTTCATCTTTTAATAAATTTGGAATTGCAAGCAAATTTCTTGGAGAAATAGCAGCGGCTACTTTGTCGTTTTCTTTAAAGTCGGCTGAACTCATTACAAAAAAAATATCCGAACAATCTAAAACCTCAGAGGCAAAAAAAATATTTAGTCAAATTTCTAACACCATAAAGGAAACCAATTCTTTGTTAAAAAAAATGCCTGATGCGGGTATCGATATTTATAAGGAAGCCATCAAGGATCTTTTGAACAATTCAATATTCAAAGGTCTTTATTCCTATCATTTAAATATGACGCAGGATCAATTGCACTCCATCGCTCAAAGTGCTGGTTTGCAAATTCCACCTGGCAGCTCCTTTGAATCTGCTGCAAGAAGAGTTCTTTTACGAAGTTATCCTTCACTTATTGATTCCGCTTCAAATACAACCAGTGGCGCAATTGTTAATGCCGCATCCTTTTTGGACAGCGGAGATAAATTAAAGTTGGGCGGAGAAGCATTTAAATTATTGAATAAAATTGGCGACAAGTCATCCATTGGTCCAACATTAACACTTGATTTTCTGAATGATTTACAATATGGCGCAAAGGATGCACTGGCGGTCTTAGATGCCTGCAAACTGCTCAGCTATGCTTCTGCTTATATGGTTGGTGTGGATGCATTTTGTGAAAATATGCGAGATGAATTCAGAGTGCCTCGTCTTTCATTTAGCCCGGATCTTCCAACTCCGTCAAACCGGAATACTGTTTTACCATTGAACCGTGTTTTACGATCAAGTACGGCTCCATATCTCGACAGTCTTGTAACTTTTTATAATGCAAATTTAGATAGCGTGATAACATTGATTCAGAATCATAGTGATTCATTGGCTATCGTTGATGGAATACAATTGCTTCAACAAGACTCTGTACTCGACAGGACGTTTCATGTTGCAACAGTGGACATCTCGGCTACCGCGGGCACTGCACAAGATTCCATCGCAGGCTTTGATGCTCTTTATTTCCATATGCTGGATGATTTTAATTCATCAATAACAAAAAGAAAAGCAGTTGCATTGGGTCTTTTTGCATGGACGTTGGATACAGTCCCTTCTTCCTTGTTTATTGATACCCTGGTACAATATGCAAATGATGCAAAACAAAATAATAATTCTGCATTGCAGTCGTTCCGGCATATTGACAGCATCACCGCCGGACTTATCCTCCCTCTTCATGTTATGATTACCTACATTGATGGCCAGGAAGAAGTTAATAAAGGAGATACTTCAATCATCACTATTTCTTATACGAATTATGGAACAGATACTGCTCACAATGCAACTCTGATTATTCACTTTACCAGTGGTTTTCAAACACCTTCTGATACTTTGTTCATTGGTGACATTCCTCCCGGGACATCGGGATCCTTACCAATACCAGTGCTGGCACCGCAAACGGATGTTATTAGCGTGTATAATTTAGAAATGAAATTATCAAATGGAGAAGGCGATTTTGAATCGGATGTCATCGAAACAAAAAATTTAGAGATATGCAATAACAACATCGATGATGATTACGATGGGCTGGTTGATGAAGGCTGCACTTCCATACTGAACCTGAAATTATTCATTGAGGGTCTCTATATCGGCAAAGGAAAACTTCAGCCATTGCTTCAAAACTGCAGCGTTCTGAATGATTCCTCCATTGCAGATTTTATTACTGTTGAGTTGCATGATGCGGTGCAATTGGATTCCATTTATTATATGAAGAAAATATATTTGCATACCGATGGTACGGCTACCTTATTTATTCCTTCCGAGTTGTGGAATCGGTCGTACTACATTGTAATTCATCATCGGAATTCACTTGAAACATGGAGCAAGAATCCCTTTTACATGACCAGTGAAAACCATGTGCTGAATTTAACGGAACAGTGACCCTCATTACTGCCATTTCTGTTTTACGTTTGACTGAAAGCAAACTTTGTCGACTGGGTAAGTAATTTTCTTGCATATTAATTAGTCAGGTGTTTTGCTGAATATAAGTTTTGATACCGGCAGAAGCCGCCTCTTATTGAGAAGTGAATTGCTGTGCGCTGATCATGACGAAACTGCTTTCACTGACTTATAGCTTGGTGTCTGCATTCAAAAAACGATGTAAATTTCTTTTTACACCAAGGTCATTTCAATATTGTTGCTGATGGTTTTATTTTCTACTTTGCATCCGGTCTGTAAGACAAACTCAGTGTTTTAACATTGCTCACTTCAAAACCCAGCGCATGAATCAGAACTCAGCGAGTAAATCATCGTTACCTGTTTTAATTTCAGTTTTCTTTTTCTGGGGATTTGTCGCAGCATCCAATGATATCCTCATCCCGGTGTTCAAGGAAAAACTCAACCTGGAACAATGGCAGAGCCAGCTGATTTCCGTTGCGTTTTATGTGGCCTACACGGTGGGATCCATCATTTATTTTTTGGTTTCAAAAGCAACGGGCGGTGATATCCTCAACAGGATCGGGTACAAAAACGGAATTGCTTTCGGCCTCGTGTTTTCAGCACTCGGTACGTTGTTGTTTTACCCGGCAGCCATGACTTCTTCTTTCGGGTTAATGATCAGCGGGTTGTTTGTCGTCGGACTCGGATTTTCATTGCAGCAAACCGCCGCCAACCCTCTTGCCATCAACATCGGTGATCCTAAAAAAGGTTCGCAACGACTCAGTCTTGCCGGCGGAATCAACAACATCGGTACCACCATCGGTCCCGTGATTGTGAGCTTAGCCATTTTCGGATCATTGAAAGCCGGGGCCAAACTTGAAAACCTCGAATCGGTTAAGACGCCGTATTTATTTTTAGGAGCAGCGTTCTTAATCGTCGCAGCCATTTTTAAATTCTCTTCGCTGCCGAACAAAATCATTCATGAAGAAGAGACAAGTGCTGCGTCTTCAAAATACCTGCAAAGAAAAAGTGCGCTCAACTATCCTCAGCTCTGGCTCGGCATGATCGGAATTTTTTTGTACGTAGGCGTGGAAGTCTCCACCGCTTCCAACCTCCCGGAGTTCATGCGTCAGCATCTTCATACAACCACCGACCAGGTCGCTCCTTATGTTTCACTCTTCTGGGCGAGTTTGATGATCGGACGATGGTCGGGAGCCGTAGGCGCATTTGATTTGAAAAAAGGAACCAAACAAATTCTTCGTTTCTTTCTGCCTTATGCTGCCTTCGCTGTGTTTTTATTTGTGAATTTCCTGGCGAACCACGACCTGGAACCATTCTATCTTTATTTCTTCGTGATTATCGCCATCATCATCGGAGATATTTTAAGCAAAGGAAATCCTGCGCGGCAACTCGTCATTTTTTCTGCACTTGGAATTACTTCGCTGATCATCGGAATTCTTTCTGACGGAATGGTGAGTGTGTATGCATTCATCAGCGTCGGGTTATTTTGTTCCACACTCTGGCCCTGCATTTTTACATTGGCCATTGCCGGGTTAGGCAAACGCACCAACGACGGTTCCAGTTTTCTCATCATGATGATCATGGGCGGTGGTTTGGTGAGCTGGCTCCAGGGTTACCTGGCGAAGGATGATTTGCTTGGCATTCAATGGAGTTATTTAACCGGTGTTTTTTGTTTTGCTTACCTCGCTTTTTACGGATGGAGAGCAAGACAAATTTTAAAACTGCAGGGAATTGATTACGATGTTAAAATGAATTCCGACCCGTTGGATTCTCCAGGAGCATCACAGGCCGGTGTTCTGCAAAGTGAAATCTAAGCAAGGGCGGACGGAACTTAACCATGATGCAACAGTTAGTAGCGGGAATTGATATTGGCGGAACGAATACTTACTTCGGGTTGGTGAATCGCAATGGAAAAATTCTGTTGACAGGTTCGGTACGAACGACAGACTTTCCTGAACCAAAAGAATTAGTTAGCGCGGTTTCGAAAAAGATACAGATACTCGTTGCCGACTGCCAGATGAAGACTGCCGAATACAAACTTGCCGGTGTCGGAATCGGTGCGCCAAACGGAAATTATTTCAACGGCTCCATCGAATTTGCTCCGAACCTGAAATGGAAAGGAGTGGTTCCGCTTGCCGAATATTTCAAAGCGCAGCTAAATGTCCCGGCCGTCCTCACCAACGATGCAAACGCAGCGGCGTTGGGAGAAATGTATTTCGGCGGAGCGAAGGGAATGAAGGATTTTATTTTCATCACACTCGGAACAGGCCTGGGCAGCGGCATCGTCGTAAACGGACAGATGGTTTACGGTCACGATGGTTTTGCCGGTGAACTGGGACATACGATCATCATCCAGCATGGCCGGCAATGCGGCTGCGGAAGAAAAGGTTGTCTCGAACAATATTGTTCCGCTTCCGGAATTGTCAAAACTTATTTTGAAATTCTGAAAAGCGAAAATCCCGATGCCATGGAAAACATCAATCGGTCTTTAGTGGATTCAAAATATATTTATGACAAAGCAATGGGCGGTGATGAAGACGCATTCTATGCTTTCAACTACACAGGTGAACTCTTAGGTTTTGCTCTCGCCAACAGTGTCGCCTACACAAGCCCCGAAGCGATTTTTCTTTTTGGCGGACTCGCACAGGCCGGTGAATTGCTTTTCAACCCGGTAATTTTGAGTTTCGAAAAAAATCTTTTGCATAACTATAAGAACAAAGTAAAAGTCCTGCCTTCTTCACTTCCTGAAAATGATGCGGCTATTTTGGGCGCGGCGTCTTTGATCTGGAACGAGTTGAAGATTGAATAATGAAAATTGAATAATGAAGATAGCGAAAGGGATATTGGTGACATTTTTTTTTCCTGTGATTTTTTTTTCACAGGCGCAAACGGCAACCTCCGTCAGCAATCTTTTTCCGTTGATTCCCAAGCCGGTTTCATTCAAAGCTTCGGAAGGAAAATTTCCGCTTTCTAATAAAACCATTATTGTTGCAGATAGCTCATCTATACCGGATGTTGAAATTTTCAATTTACAGCTTGAGAAAATCTATGGCTTTTCACTCCCGGTTTTTCTTCCCGGTCAACATGTTCACGAAGATGGTGTCATCAGTGTTTCCCGGCAAACAAAGCAACTGATTCCTAAGGATGGATATGAATTGTCCGTTCATCAGAAATTAATTTCATTGAATGGAAAAGATGCCGGAGTTTTTTATGGTTTCCAGACCTTGCTTCAACTCATCATTCCCGGAATGGAAAAAACAGATTCAATTCCCTGTTGCGAAGTAAAAGACTCACCACGGTTTCCATGGCGGGGAATGCACCTCGATGTGTGCCGGCATTTTTTTTCGAAAGAGTTTATAAAAAAATACATCGACCTCATCGCCTTGTATAAAATGAATACGTTTCACTGGCATCTCACCGATGACCAGGGCTGGAGAATCGAAATAAAAAAATATCCGAAACTTATTGAGACAGGATCATGGCGCAATGGTTCCATGGTGGGCGCCTACAGCAACGGGCAGTTCGACAGCATCCGCTATGGCGGATATTATTCTCAGGATGATATCCGGGAAGTGGTTGCGTATGCAATGCAACGACATGTCACGATCGTTCCGGAAATAGAAATGCCCGGCCATTCACTTGCCGCTCTTGCTTCTTACCCGGAGTTGTCATGCACCGGCGGGCCGTTTGAAGTGGCGAAGGCATGGGGCGTGTTTGATGATGTGTATTGCCCGAAGGAAGAAACATTCCAGTTTGTTGAAAATGTATTGAGCGAAGTGTGTGACCTGTTTCCCGGGAAATACATTCATGTCGGTGGTGATGAATGTGCAAAGGTTCGCTGGAAAAATTGTGAACATTGCCAAAAGCTGATGAAAGAAAAAAAATTGAAAGATGAAAACCAGTTGCAGAGTTATTTCATTCGTCGTCTTGAAAGATATCTTCACTCCAAAGGAAAACAACTGATCGGCTGGGATGAAATCCTCGAAGGCGGACTCGCTCCCGGCGTCACCGTGATGAGTTGGAGAGGAACGGAAGGCGGCATCATAGCGGCGAAACAACATCATGATGTCGTGATGACTCCCGGGTCGCATTGCTACTTCGATTATTACCAGGGCAGCCCCGATTACGAACCGCTCGGCATCGGTGGTTACACAACCGTTGAAAAGGTATATTCCTATGAACCTGTTCCGGCAGAGCTGTCTTCTGAAAATAAAAAATACATCCTCGGTGCGCAGGGAAATGTGTGGACGGAATATATACAGACGCCCTCCCAGGTTGAATACATGGCTCTGCCCCGCATGTGCGCACTGGCGGAAGTGTTGTGGTCACCAAAGGAAATGAAAAAATATTCTGAATTTCAGAACCGTCTCATCCGCCATTTTTCATTGCTGGATAAACTGAATGTGAACTATGCAAAAACAATTTATGAATTGAAAACATCTGTCAAACCATTGGAAAATGGTAACGGTATTTCATTCGGGTTGACATCACCATTTACTTCCGGGAATATATTTTATACCATGGATGGAAGCGATCCGGCGGCGGAATCAGTTTTATATACTCAACCGGTTTCCATTGTAAAAAGTTGTAAAGTGAAAGCCGCTTACTTTGAAGATGGGCAACGAAAAGGAAATACTCTTTCACAGGAATTTTTTGTGAGTAAATCCACAGGGAAAAAGATCAAGCTGAATATTCCTCCTCATGAAAATTATTTCTGTAATGGTCCGCAATCACTTGTGGATGGCATCAAAGGCGATCTTCACAAACACGGACAAAACTGGCTCGGCTGGTGGGGAAAGGATATGGTCGCTGAAATTGATCTTGGTAAAAAGGAAACATTTTCAAAGATCTCCCTGGATGTTTATGACGGAGAAGCCAGTTGGATTTATTTGCCTGTGAGTATTGAAATTTTGATTTCAGATGATGGTGACCAGTTTTCATCCATTAAAAAATTATCGTCAGAAGAAATTAAAAAATTTAACGGAGCGATTGAAATTCAAACAGGGAATCAATCAGCAAGATTTGTGAAGGTAATTGCAAAAAATGCGGGAAAGATTCCCGATGGAAAACAAGGATCAGGAAACGACGCATGGTTATTCGTGGATGAGATTTCCGTTGAATAACCAGCCCATGGCTTCAGCCGTGGGATAAAAAACGATTTCTAATCGTGGGATAAATCGATTTCCAATCGTAAAAAAAAAGATTTCAATGATTTAACAATATTATCATGACAACAAGAAGAAGTTTCATCAAATGGTCGGCGTTGAGCGCAGCCATGGTATCGGTACGTAATTCTTCCGCAAAAAAATTTTCTATTCCATCTTCGGTAACAAAACCAATCGTGATCTCTACCTGGAAACACGGACAGGATGCCAATGTGGACGCCTGGAAAATCCTCTCTGCTGGAGGACGTGCATTGGATGCCGTCGAAAAAGGAGTGATGGTTACAGAAGCCGATCTCAGAAACTTAAGTGTCGGTCTTGGCGGTCTGCCCGACCGTGACGGCCATGTAACGCTCGACGCCTGCATCATGGATGAATGGGCGAACTGCGGCTCCGTTGCTTTTCTGGAACACATCAAACATCCCATCTCCATAGCGCGGTTGGTGATGGAAAAAACTCCTCACGTGATGCTCGTCGGCGAAGGCGCGCTGAAGTTTGCGTTGGATCATGGTTTCAGCAAAGAAAAATTCGACCGTACACCGGAATCAGACAAAGCGTGGAAAGAATGGCTGAAGAAAGCGGAGTACAAACCCATCGTCAATTTTGAAAATCACGATACGATTGGAATGGTGGCCATGGATGTGAATGGAAATCTTTCAGGAGCCTGCACCACCAGCGGCATGGCGTACAAACTGCACGGACGAGTGGGCGATTCGCCGATCATCGGCGCGGGATTGTATGTGGACAATGAAGTTGGTGCGGCAACAGCTACGGGAACGGGCGAAGAAGTGATTCGTATTTGCGGAACACATCTCGTAGTGGAATTGATGCGCCAGGGAAAATCTCCGGAAAATGCCTGTCGTGAGGCCGTGGAACGTATTGTAAAAAAACAACCGGAGAAATCGAAGAATCTCCAGGTAGGTTTTCTTGCACTCAATAAGAACGGTGAGTACGGAGCGTATTGCCTGCAGACCGGTTTTAACTATGCCGTTTATTCCAACGAAATAAAAAATGAAATGATCGACGGAAAAAGTTTTTACAAATAATAGTTAACGTAATACAGGTTTCATTTCATCAACATGGCCGGAATCAAAATTGAAATTGCCTGCTTCAATCTTCAGTCAGCACTGATCGCTGAGCATGCCGGTGCTGATCGTATTGAGCTTTGTGAAAATTATGAAGCCGGTGGAATCACGCCTTCTTACCAGGTTATTGAAGAAGCAAAAAAAAATATTTCTGTTCCCGTTTTTGTCATGATCAGGCCAAGGGCGGGAAATTTCATTTATTCTGATGACGAGTTTGAGCAGGTGGGAAAGGATATTCAATTCTGTAAAAAGCTTGGAATGGATGGCGTTGTTTTAGGATTGCTGAACCCCGATGGAAGCATTGATACCTCACGTACAAAAAAGCTGGTTGAACTGGCTGCACCGATGCCGGTTACTTTTCATCGTGCATTTGATGTTTCAGATCATCCGTTCGATGCAATGGAAGATCTCATCACCTGTGGATGCAAACGGATACTTACTTCCGGTCACAGTGAGACCGCCATCGGTGGAAAAGAATTAATTACGCAACTCATCAGACAAGCAAATGGGAAAATCATCATTCTTCCAGGTGGCGGAGTGCGATCAGGAAATATTCCTGAGTTATTAAAGACAGGAGCAAGGGAGTTTCATTCATCGGCCATCAACAAAGAAACATGGCTGGCTGATGAATTGGAAATAAGAAAAATCAAGCGGGAATTGGCTGGAAGATGAACCTGCAGTAGCTATCTTTGCGATGATTAATTTATATTGATCTATGAAACGAATCATCCTCCTGTTTTTCTTTTTTGTTTCCATCCGTGTTTTTTCACAGGAAAATAAAATGCAATGGTTCGCCGATGCCAAACTCGGCATCTTCATTCATTGGGGAATTTATTCGGTGAATGGCATTGATGAAAGCTGGTCGTTCTACAATAAAAAAATTTCTCATGCTGATTACATGAAGCAACTCAGCGGCTTCACGGCTTCTGAATATAAACCTCATGCATGGGTTGAACTGATAAAAAGGAGCGGAGCACGGTACGCCGTCATTACCGCAAAGCATCATGACGGTGTCGCTTTGTGGAATACGCAGATGAATGAACTGAGTGTGCCGAAAAAAACTCCTGCTGCAAGCGATGTGTTGAGTCCGTTTGTACATGCGCTGAGGGAATATGATATTAAAGTCGGAACTTATTTTTCGCTGATCGACTGGTCATATTCTGATTACACCGGGTTCCTGAAAGATTCATCACGGTATGATTCGAAAAAAGATCCGGAAAGATGGAAACGCTTTACCGGTTTCTGCATGGGACAAATCAGCGAGATCAGTTTGCAGTTTAATCCTGATTTATTCTGGTTCGACGGCGACTGGGAACACAGTGCAGAAGAATGGCTCGCTCCTGAAATCCGGAAAATGATTTTGGATCATAACCCGGAAACCATCATCAATGGCCGGTTACAAGGCTACGGAGATTATGATACACCTGAGCAGAATTTCCCTGTGACAAAGCCGAATTTAAAGTATTGGGAACTCTGCATGACCATTAACGATAACTGGGGCTACCAGCAGCGTGATACGAATTACAAAACGCCGTATGAAATCATTTCCATTTTTGCCGATGCTATTTCCATGGGAGGAAACCTGTTGCTCGACATTGGCCCGAAAGCCGATGGTTCGATTCCGAAGGAACAGGAATACATGCTCACCGAACTTGGCCAATGGACAGGCAAACACAGTGAAGCTATTTTCAATACGATTGCAGGTTTACCGCACGGGCATTTTTACGGGCCAACGACTTTATCAAAAGATTCTCTCATACTTTATTTATTTCTACCCGCAAAAACATCGGGTGATGTGGTCATCAAAGGACTCGATACAAAAATTAAACGTGTTTCTGTTGTTGGCAGCAATGAACAACTGCCTGTAAAAATTGTCGGAAAAATATCGTGGAGCAAGGTTCCGGGATTGGTGTACATTCATGTTCCGGAGCCATCAACGGATCGGTACATGACTGTTTTAAAAGTTGATCTTGAAAACCCGGTCAGGTTGTATAGTGGAAAGGGTGGATTCAATTAATTTTTGTTTTCAAAATAAAATAAAAAAATATCCGGCATGAAATTTTTTCAGAAAACCTCCATCTTCATTTCCTTTTTTTCTTTACTCACCGCTGTAGTTAACGGGCAGGAAAAATATTATCCACCTTCTGATTCACTGGTCATCAAAAGACTTGCATGGTGGAGCAACATTAAATTTGGTTTGCTGATGCATTGGGGAACTTATAGCCAGTTGGGAATTGTGGAAAGCTGGAGTCTTTGCCCGGAGGATGAAAACTGGACACAACGCAAAGGTCCGTATTCAGAAAATTATTTTGATTACAAAAGGAATTATGAAAATCTGAAAACCACGTTCAATCCTGTTAAATTCAATCCGGAGAAATGGGCGAAGGCAGCGAAGGATGCGGGAATGAAGTACGTCGTATTCACTACGAAACATCACGACGGGTTTTGTATGTTCGACACAAAGGAAACGGATTATAAAATCACCGATAAAAATTGTCCGTTCAGTAAGAATGAAAAATCAAATGTGACGAAAGAAGTGTTCAGTGCTTTCAGGAAAGAAGGTCTTGGCGTGGGAGCTTATTTTTCAAAACCCGATTGGCACAGCGATGATTACTGGTGGAAGTATTTTCCGCCGATGAACCGTAACGTGAACTATGACACGAAGAAATACCCGGAGCGATGGAAGAAGTTTGAAGAGTTTACCTTCAACCAGATGAAAGAGTTGATGACCGATTATGGAAAGGTGGACATCCTCTGGCTCGATGGCGGCTGGGTTCGTCCCGATTCCACCGGCAAAGAAGGTTTGTGGACGCAGCAACTCAACATGCATCGCATCGGGGAAATGGCACGATCACTTCAGCCCGGTATCATCATGGTGGATCGCGCGGTCGAAGGATATTACCAAAACTACCTCACGCCGGAACAGCAGGTGCCGGAAAAACCGCTTGCTTACCCGTGGGAAACCTGCATGACGATGGCCACTTCGTGGAGTTATGTTCCCAATGATGTTTACAAACCGGCCAATAAACTGATTCATCTGCTTGCTAAGGTCGTTTCCCGCGGAGGAAATTTTCTGCTGAACATCGGCCCCGGTCCGGATGGTGACTGGGATGCTGTCGCTTATTCACGTTTGAAGGAAATCGGTGACTGGATGAAAGTGAATGATGAAGCCATCTATGAAACGCAACCTGTTCCACCATATGAATCCGGTAAAATTGTTTTTACGTCAAAGAAGGATGGAACTGTTTATATGATTTATCTTGCAGAAGAAAATGAAACCATTCTTCCCGGTGAAATTTCATTCAGCGGAATTGCTCCGCGGGCAAATACCGTCGTGAAATTGCTGGGAACCAATTTGAATTTCAGGTGGAAGGAAGAAAACGGGATCGTCAAAATTAAAATACACGAAAAGTTAAGAACACAAATTCCCTGCAGGCATGCCTGGGTGTTTACATTCAAAAAATAATGATGAGAAAAAAAATCAGTTCAATGCGAATTCATTTCATGATGACAGGCAGGAAGTTCATTTTCTTTTGCATACTGTTGTTTATTTCTTCTGCCGCCTTTTCCCAGGCACAGACGAAATATCTTTCCGGTGAAAATAATTCTGCCTGGCAATGCCGGAAACAGGGAGATGAAAAATGGCGGCCTGCCAATGTTCCCGGGACCGTTCATACGGATTTGCTGAGTAATCATCTCATCGATGATCCGTTTTATTCAGATCATGAAAAAAAACTGCAATGGATTGACACCTGCAACTGGGAATACGCGACCTCGTTTGATTGCGACTCCGCTTTGTTTAACAGCAGTCATGTTGAACTTCAGTTTGACGGACTGGATACCTACGCGAAAGTATTTCTGAACGATGTCCTCATTCTCACGGCTGACAACATGTTCCGTTCATGGAATGTGAATTGCAAAAGTTTGCTGAAGGAAAATAACAATCGCCTCGTCATACAGTTTGAATCTGCTGTAAGAAAAGGAAAAACCCTTGCGAAGAATTTACCTTACACATTGCCCGGCGATGAAAAAGTATTTACCCGCAAAGCGGCTTACCAGTATGGCTGGGATTGGGGTCCGCGCTTTGTGACCTGTGGAATCTGGCGGCCGGTAAAAATTGTTTCGTGGGATTTTTTCAGGATCAATGATATTCATATTATTCAGGATGAACTGGCAGACACCGCTGCCAGTCTCGTGGCGGAAGTGAATGTGAGCGCCGATGAAGCCACCACGGTTTATTTTAAAATGGTTTTGGAAAATGATTCACGCGATTCCATGTACTTTGAACAACCCATTCGCAAAGGCGATAACATTCTCAACCTTCCTTTCAAAATTAGAAATCCGAAACGATGGTGGTGCAATGGATTGGGAGAACCTTTCCTGTACCACCTGTCGGTTCAGTCAACCAACGTTTTTGCAAAATCAGAGACAAAAAATTTTGAAATCGGTTTGCGCACGTTGCAACTCGTCCAAGACGCTGATTCAATCGGGAGAAGATTTTATTTTAAACTCAACGGGATTCCTGTTTTTATGAAAGGCGCCAATTACATTCCGGCTGATAATTTTCTTCCGCGTGTTTCTGAAAATGGGTACAAAGAAATGATACAGTCGGCTGCTGATGCCAACATGAACATGCTGAGAGTGTGGGGCGGCGGCATTTATGAGGATGATGCGTTTTATAAACTCTGTGACGAAAATGGAATACTTGTCTGGCAGGATTTCATGTTTGCCTGTTCGATGTATCCTGGCGATTCTTTGTTCCTGGATAATGTGAAAGAAGAAGCAACGCAAAATGTAATGAGATTAAGGAATCATCCTTGTTTGGCTTTGTGGTGCGGCAACAATGAAATGGATGAAGGATGGAAGAACTGGGGATGGCCGAAACAGTATCATTATTCTGAAAAAGATTCTGCAAAAATCCGGAATGATTACGAGAAGATATTTATGGATGTGTTGAAAGGAGTCGTGGAAACGAATGATGGCCTGCGTTCCTACTGGCCGTCATCACCATCCATCGGCTGGGGACATGATGAAAGTTTGCGTGAAGGAGATTCTCATTACTGGGGAGTTTGGTGGGGAAAGGAACCTTTTGAAATGTATCAATCAAAAGTCGGGAGGTTTATGAGTGAGTATGGTTTCCAGGGGATGCCTTCACTGGAAACATTTAAAAAATTCTGCGATGCAAAAGATTGGTCACTGACTTCTGCCGCTGTAAAAAATCACCAGAAGCATCCGACTGGTTACGAAACCATTCAATCGTACCTGGAAAAAGATTACAGGCAACCGAAGGATTTTGAAAACTACATTTATGTGTCTCAGCTGTTGCAGGCAGAAGGAATGAAGACTGCCATCGAAGCTCACCGTAAATCAAAACCAACTTGCATGGGTACGTTGTACTGGCAGCTCAATGACTGCTGGCCGGTTACATCCTGGAGCAGCATGGATTATTTTGGGAATTGGAAAGCGCTTCATTATACTGTGAAGAAGGCATTCAGCAAATTCCTGGTGACTGCCGAGAAGAAAGGGGAGAACCTCGTGGTGTATGTAAGTTCCGATCAGCCAGGAAATCTTTCAGCAAAATTCAAGCTGAAGCTCATTGACTTCAACGGGAACATTCTCTGGGGAGATTCCGGAAATATTTCCGTTGCCTATGAAAGTGCTGCGAAGATTTACATGATCCCCCTGAAAGAGATTCTGACGAATGTTCAGCCAGCGCGGGTCTTTTTAAAGATGGTTGTTGAAAAAGATAAAAATGTGCTGACGGAAAACCTGTTTTATTTTACCGGGCCGAAAAACCTGATGCTTGATAAAACAGATATTCAATATGTATTTTCTAAAACGAAAGACAACCGGCAAGCCGTCACCGTTTCATCAAAAACATTTGCGAAAAATGTGTTCATTGATTTTGGAGATGCGAACGTAAAACTGAGTGACAATTATTTTGATTTGCTTCCCGGTGAAAAGAAAACCATTACCGTTCAAAATTCCATGTCATCAGAAGAACTCGCCAGGAAAATAAAAATAAAATCCCTCATCGACAGTTACTGACATGAAAAAACTAATCAGTTCTTTATTCCTTATTCCTTATTCCTTATTCGTCAGTGCACAGGCCGATTATGCAAAGTACGTCAATCCATTCATCGGCACCGGTGGTCACGGACATACGTACCCGGGAGCAACCACACCGTTTGGAATGGTTCAGCTATCGCCGGATACGCGCATTGACGGAAGCTGGGATGGTTGTGGCGGATACCATTACAGCGACAGCATCATCTATGGTTTTTCGCATACTCATTTAAGCGGAACCGGTTGTTCTGATTACGGTGACATCATGCTGATGCCAATAACAGGCGAACCATCGCTGGATAATAAAATTTATTCATCGAAATTTTCCCATGCCGATGAAACAGCTTCTGCAGGATATTACTCAGTGAAAATTGATAAGGGTGATGTTCTGGTTGAACTCTCTTCCACTACCCGCGTCGGAATGCATCGTTATACATTTGCGAAAGCAGGTGATGTGTCGGTTGTGCTGGACCTTACGCATCGTGATAAATTGCTCGAAGGAAAAATTCACGCCGTGAACGCCACCACTTTTGAAGGGTTGAGAAGATCAGAAGCATGGGCGAAGGATCAGTGGGTTTTTTATCGCATTGAATTTTCAAAACCGGTGACCTATTCATTCATCGATAAAAAAGGTGGCAATGATCAGAAAGCATGGTTCAAATTCAACCTGAAAAAAAATGAAAAACTATTGGTGAAGGTTTCACTTTCCTCTGTCAGTGAAGAAGGAGCGAAGAAAAATATGGAAACCGAACTTCCTCATTGGGATTTTGACAAAGTAAAAAAGGAAGCACGCGATGCCTGGCAAAAGGAACTTTCAAAAATTGAAGTGAGCGGTGGAACAGAAGAACAATTCAAAATATTTTACACGGCTCTTTATCACACCATGGTTCAGCCGAATATTTACAACGATGCGGACGGACAATACCGTGGCCGTGATTTGAAGGTTCACAAGGCGGAAGGTTTCAATTACTACACGGTGTTTTCATTGTGGGATACGTTCCGTGCCTGGCATCCGCTCATGACGATCATCGACCGGAAGAGAACGCTTGATTACATCAAAACATTTCTGACACAATATGAACAGGGCGGATTGTTACCGGTGTGGGAATTATCATCCAACGAAACAGAATGCATGATCGGTTATCATTCCGTCAGCGTCATTGCTGATGCTGCGATCAAGGGAATCAACGGCTTCAATATGGAAGAAGCCTTTGAGGCTATGAAAAAAAGCGCCGATTCGAAAGTGCGCTATGGGCTTGGTGCCTATATGGAAAAAGGTTGTTTAAGCGTGGAAGATGAATCGAACTCCGTTTCAAAAACGCTGGAGTATGCGTATGATGACTGGTGCATTGCACAGATGGCTCAACTCCTTCATCACGATAAGGATTACGAACGATACATGGAACGTTCGCAGTCATGGAAAAATCTTTTCAATCAGGAAACAGGTTTTATGCGACCCAAAAAAAACGGTGGATGGCTCAAACCGTTCGATCCGTTTGAAGTGAATAACAATTACACGGAAGCAAATGCTTTTCAATATAGTTTTTTTGTGCCGCAGGAAATTGCAGGCTACGGGAAGGCGATTGGCGGTGATCAGGATTTTGAAAAAAAATTGGATGAACTATTTGCTGCTGAAAGTAAAACCACTGGCCGTGATCAGGCTGACATTACAGGAATGATCGGGCAGTATGCGCATGGTAACGAGCCAAGCCATCACATGGCGTATTTATACAATTACATTGGCAAGCCCTGGAAGACTCAGGAAAGAGTCAGGAAGATTCTCACGGAATTTTATCATGCAGCTCCCGATGGATTGATCGGCAATGAAGACTGCGGACAAATGAGTGCATGGTATGTGATGAGCGCCATGGGATTGTACCAGGTTTGTCCGGGTTATCCGGCCTTTGATATTGTACCACCATTATTTCCTGAAATTAAATTGAATTTGGAGAGTGGTAAAAAACTTATGATCAAGGTGAATGGAGAAAATAACAGCTACTCATACATCAGGAATATTCAGTTTAAAAAAGATCCGGCGTATCCGAATACCATCATACCCTATGAAATGGTGATGGCTGGTGGTAACTTAAATTATTTTCTTGAATCCGATCCCTTGAAAACATCTGAAGATAAAAATCTCCAGTCGCATTATGCCGGAATGAATTCATCGTTTTTATATTCAATAATTGAGAATCCGGTGATCACTGCATCGGATCTTAAATTTCATGATTCAATTTTAGTGAGCGTTACTCCTTATGCGAAAGATGATCAGCTGTACTACTCGGTATCCGGTGCCGGTTATGATACATCATTTAAAATTTATGCCGGGCCATTTTGTATTGATGCATCATCGCGAATAAAAGTATTTTCAAAAAGCAAAACGGAACTCAAAAGTAAAATGGTCACCGCTAATTTCTACAAGAACCCTCATCCCGGTTGGAAGATGAATCTTGTTTCAAAATATTCAAACCAGTACACCGCTGGTGGTGATGAAGGTCTCATCGATGGAATCCGCGGCGATGTTGACTGGCAGAAAGGAAACTGGCAGGGTTATCAAAACGATTTTGAATGTGTGATTGATTTGGGAAAGGAACAAAACATAGGAAGTTTTTCCGCCGGTTTTTTACAGGATGTCCGCGCATGGATACTGATGCCGAAAAAGGCGGAGTTCAGTTTTTCAACGGATGGAATAAATTATTCTGATCAAACCATGATCAGGAATACAGTGCATGATTCTGATTATACCACGCAAACAAAAGATTTCCGTACCATGTTAATCCGTCCTGTGAATGCGCGTTACGTAAAAGTGAAAGCGGAGAACTACGGTAAACTTCCTGAATGGCATGCCGGGGCAGGAGGACAGGCATGGATTTTTATTGATGAGATTTCTGTTCAGTAATACAACCGAAACATTGGTCGCATGGTCTTATGGTCTGTCGTCTTATCGTCACAAAGTTGATTAAGTAAATTGGTTGATTGAGTTAATTTTTCTTTTAACTCTTAATTCCCTTCCTCCATCTACTTCATCGGCTCTCTCCCGAAGGCAACCCACTCTTCTTTTGTCGGACCGTAAACGCCAACCGGTTTCAGTCCGGCCAAGCGCATGAGCGGAAACATTTCTGCACGGTGATGCGCTTCATGCCTGATCAGGATCTGCAGGGTAGTGCCGCGTTTCCATTTCTGTCCGTACATGTCATCTTCTTTTTCAAGGTCAGCATCGCTCCAATTTTTACTTACTTCTTCTGCCAGTGATTTGGCGCCCTGTTCATAGGCCTCACAGATTTCTTTCACTGATTCACCAGTGTAATCTTCCTGGTCTTTCACCTTCACATCCAATCCTGTGAGCAACATCATTTCGCGTAAAGTATGAGTGATGTGCCAGGCAAGAAATCCGAGTGAACGCACGTCGTCATGGACTTTTTTATCCAGTGATTCGTCAGAAAGTGATTTGAAAATTTTTAGCGTGCTGGCTGATTCATATTTCCAGTCGGTAAGAAAATCGTTGACAGTTCTGTACATGGTTTTTTATTTTCAGCAATGATAAATGAAATCGACTGAATACAAAAGTTAAGGTTTTCAAAATGTTTCAGGAACAGGAATCAAAACATTTTCTGATGAAGTTCATGAACACGGATGAAGATCATTTTAAACCATTCGGTATAGCCATGTTCATTTTTAGAAATGTCCCGTTGTAAATCATGGAAGGGAATATACTGCTGGTTTTTCACTTCCTGCGGATTCAAAACCGGTTGCTGATCAGAAATTCCGGTGAACACATGATCGTATTCATGTTCAATTAAACCATTACCAAGTTCAGCCCGGTAAATAAAATGAAAAGCTTTTTTCAGCTCACACGAAATTCCAATCTCAAACTGCAATCTTTTTTGAGCAGCATCTTCCGTTTGTTCTCCCGGCAACGGATGTCCGCAGCAGGCATTGGTCCATAATCCGCCGGAATGATATTTAGATAGAGCACGTTGCTGCAGCAGCCATTCTCCCTTCGTGTTGAAGATGAAAACAGAAAATGCCCGGTGCAAAATTCCTTTTTCATGCGCTTCCATTTTCGGAATCACACCGATTGGATGATCGGTTTCATCAACACAAATTAATAATTGTTCTTTGGTCTCCATCGAAATGATAACAGGTGAAGGGAAAAAAATATTTTACTCTTTGTTCCGCACAAAATTATATAAAAGATACTTCTGAGAGAACATAACATAAAAGATGGGTTCGGTCGTCAATGAGAAGTTGCAGAAGCGATGTTGCTTCGTTTGAATTTCTGAAGGTACAGCAATGGAATGCACAGGATGAAGACTACACCTGTAAACCAGAATCCATCCATGTAACTCAGGAGAAAGGTTTGTTTCAAAACGGCCACTTCAATGGCTTTGTATGCCAATGAAGCTGCATCAACTGCGGCATACCCCTTGGCGATGAAATTATTGTAAATGCCATTGAAGCGTTCTGAAAACGCATTGTCGTACACATTAATATGAGTAAGCAAAACGGAACGATGATATCCCTGTCGAAGGTGAATGAGTGTGGTGATCAGTGCAATTCCAAAGGATCCCCCGAGTTGTCTCATCATGTTATTCAGTCCGGTCGCCTGTGCGAGATCTTTTGGCTGAACATCACTGAAAGCAAGAGCCGTGAGTGGAACGAACAACATGCTTAACCCGATGCCACGGAGGATCAGCGGGATGTAGAAATTTACTTCTCCGGATTCAAGATTTGATTTTCCAAGCGTGATGGTAAAGAGATAGAAAAATAAAAATCCGACGGATGCAAGAATCTGTGCGGGAACTTTCCGCTGCAGCATTTTCCCCACGAACGGCATCATCATGATCGTGGCCAGTCCGCCGGGGATCATCAGTTCACCTGTCTGCTGGGCGCTGAAGCCAAGTAAGTTCTGGCAGAAAACCGGGAAAATAAAAACAGATGAGAACAATCCGAAACCAAGGATGAACGTGGTGAACATGCCGATGGCCAGCGATCTGTTTTTCATGATGCGAAGGTTCACCACCGGGTGATCGGTGTACAATTCCTGGATGACGAATGCAGTCATCGAGATCACGGATACCATGGAAAGAATTGTGATGTAAGGTCTGTTAAACCAGTCTTCGCTTTCTCCGCGTTCAAGTACAATCTGCAACGAACCGATTCCGATCGTGAGCAGGATGATGCCGATCCAGTCCACATGATCGCTTTGATGATGTGCATGGATAGAGTCTTTGATGAAATTAGCGGTTAGCAACACGGCGATGATTCCAAGAGGGATGTTCACAAAAAATATCCACGGCCAGGTCCAGTGATCAGTGATCACTCCGCCCAGTGTGGGGCCGAATGTCGGGCCAACCACCACTCCCAATCCGAACAGCGCCATCGCCGTTCCCAATTGTTTCTTCGGCCACGTCTCAATGAGGATGGATTGTGAGGTGGATAACAATCCTCCCCCGCCGATACCCTGTATGAAACGAAAGATGACGAGTTCCCAGATGTTGTTTGCATTCCCGCAAAAGAACGAAGCGATGGTGAAGAGAATGATGGAAGCGGTGAAATAATTTTTTCGCCCGTACCGGTTGCTGAGCCATCCGCTCATCGGCAGGATGATCACGTTGGCAACAGCATACGCCGTAACCACCCAGCCTACATCTTCGAGAGTAGCGCCGAGGTTTCCCATGATTTGCGGAAGCGATACATTCACTACCGTCGTATCGATCAGTTCCAGCAATGCAGCAAGAATGACTGTAAACGTTATGATGAATTTTCTGAAACCGGTTTCAACCATGTATTGTTTGGTGTTTCCTTGATAGAAGAAATCTTTAGTATGATTTCTGATACGCCATTAATTCGCTGAATGATCCCATTATTTTTTTGTTTAGGTATTATGCTGGACTGCCAACTGTGAACTCATTCCGTCAATCCACCTTCACCGAAACCCTCACACTCATGCCCGCCCGGAGTTTGTCCATGATTTCTTTCGTTGCATTTATTTTAATTTTTACTGGAATGCGTTGAACCACTTTTACAAAATTTCCGGTTGCGTTATCGGGAGGCAACAGGCTGAACTTTGCTCCTGTTGCGGCGGAGAAGGAATAAACAATTCCGCTGATTGTTTCATCCGGGAAAGCATCAGCATGTATTTCCACCGGGAGACCTGTCTTCATTTTTTCAAGTTGTGTTTCCTTGAAGTTGGCGACAACAAAAGCTCCGTTGCCTGAAACAATTGCAAACAGGGGTGTTCCCGCATTTACATACTGGCCGTTTTGTATATTTTTTTTTGAAGCATGCCCGGAAGCCGGCGCTGTAATGGTTGCATAGCTTAACTGAAGTTTTGCAAAATCCACGTCAGCTTGCCGCTGGGCGAGTACACTTTGGGCAACTGCCACTTGCTGAACGGAGACTTGTTCCTGCAGGGAGGAAGATGATTGCTGCCTGGAAGCTGATTCCAGTTGTGCATCAGCAGAAAGTTTTTCTGCCTTCGCCGCATCGAATTGCTGTTGTGTTATGGCCTGGTCGCTGACCAGTTTCTGGTAACGGTTGAAATCCTGTGTTGCTTTCCATACTTTCACTTTTGCTGTTTCGGTATTGGATGATGAAGTCGCTGCATTGGCTTGTGCGGTGGCAACATTGGCTTTGGCAACCAATATGGCGGCGGCAGCGTTATCCACAGCGGCTTGTGCCTGTTGCAGTTTAACCCGGAGATCGCGGTCATCAAGCATGACAAGCGTATCACCTTTGGTAACCAGTTGGTTTTCTTCGAACCGGATTTCATTCACATAACCGGGTACACGTGAGAGTACCGGGCTGATGTCGGCGTCCACCTGTGCATCATCGGTATCTTCGTGATGCAATGAATAGATGTACTTGTTAATGCCGAAAGCAGCAGCACTCACCAGCACAACAGCGAGGATGAACAGCGGTGCTTTTTTTTTCTTTGATTTTGGTTGATCCGTATTTTCCATAGCTGAATTATTTTACCCTTGATTCTTGTTTCTAAATCTATTTCCTGATCAACAGGTGGTTCTTTAAAATATCCCGGAGGTGTTTCTTTACTCTTGTTTTATTTTTTTCATCGAAGATGGAATTTGTTTCGGGATCCAGGTTGATCATTTTGCACGCCAGCATCGACGACTTGGTTACCTGTGAGATGGTTCCGATCAGGGTGGCGATCGTACATTCGATGTCTACTTTCCGGAAAACTTTTTTTCGTTGTCCTTCTTCGATCATCTTGCGGATCTCATTCATGTTCCGCATGAGGATGTCGACGATCACTTCATGCATTTTAGAACGTTGCTGAAGGGCGATTTCCCGCTGAAGTATTTTATGAAACCGGTGATTATCAAAGATGCGGTCCACATACAGGTCAACCAGCTTTTCAATCCTTGTCATCGGATCGTATTCTTTCCGGGAAAGTTCCATGAGCTGTTCGCGGGAAGTTCCGGCGCGGTATTCCACCAGCGCTTTGAAGAGCTTTTCCTTGGAACCGAAATAGTACGACACCATGGCCACGTTGATGCGCGCTTTTTTCGCAAGCTTCCGCACGGACGTACCTTCGAAGCCATGTTCGGCAAACAAGGCTTCAGCAGCTTCCAGTATCTGTTCTTTCTTATCCATGGCGGTTTTAAAAGGCGGGACAAAATTAAACAAGTGTTTAATTTAAACAAGCGTTTAATAAAAAATTTAACCGGTTAGCTTTGCCGGACTCTTCAAAAAATCGGCTTTTGCGCAACTGTTATAATCACTGGTCAACAGAGCGAAGCAGATATTCCGGGCAGTAAAAAAAATTAAATGGGAGCGGGAGGCGGGATGGTTTTTGAATATTATTTTTTATCCATTTTCTTTTTCTCTTTTGCCATCGGTAGGAAATTTTCGGATGTGATAACGGGTTTCCCTGTTTTCTGTTCCAATGCAAGCCGGGCATTCCTGGCAATTCTTCCGCCTTTCTTTCCTGCCGTGGCGTTTTGTTTTAAACCTTTCGCTTTTTCTGTTTCTGCAATTTGTCTGGTAGAAAGTTCCGCCAGTGCTGTAAAAATAAGTTCTGCTTCCGTCATGTGGTCACGCAGGTTTTGTGTTTTCAAACCTTTCAAATCTTTGTGCTTCTTCACGGTTAATCCTGTCCATTCCTGGTGAATGATGTTGGTGAGAAAAGCAAATTCGTCCCGCTTCTCCACACCGCTTTGCTTCCAGTAATCTGTCAGTTTGTTTCGCGTTTCCTGCCCGGTCATTCGTTGCTGAATCCACTTTTCACTTCTCCCCAATTGGTGCCAGTTTTCTCTCGCCCTGTCTAAACTTTGTTCCGGGTCAGAAATTTCCTGTATCCTCTCGTATCCTACTTTTGCCAGCCATTGTTTAAATGGTTCGGCTTTGGGTGAGGGGATGGATTGAATCAGACGAAGTAGTTGTTCGGTGTCGGCAACGTCGGTCATTCTCATTTTCCCATCGGATGCTTCCATTTTCAAACCGTGACAGTTCGTCACGGTTTCATTACCTTCCTTTTTCAGGCGTTCCTTTAGTTTTCTCCAATATGCCAGAGGGTCAATGCTTTCAGTAAGTATTGCTACAATATCAGTTATTGAGAAATACCATTTCTGTTCTTGTTCGTTCCAGGACGAACGGATCTTTTTACTTTCAAATAATTGAATGTTGCTCATGAGAAAAAATTTTAAGAGTTAAATTCAGTATAAAGTTATTTTTTATTTTGGTTTTGAAAAAGAAAAAATTGCAATGGGTCCTTCACTTTTTACGGGTCTTTATTTCCCGTTTCTTCAACGGCAAACCCGTTTCAGCGCCCAGTTTTTCCGAAAGCACATTGCCTTCCGTGGTGAAGGGCCAAACGAACAATGTCCCGATCGGATGTAGCGAACGGATTTTTTCAATCGCTTCGAGGCAGATCCGTTTCGCGATTCCTTTGCCGCGGTATTCAGGAAGTGCAATGGCAGAGCAAAGATAAAGAGCCTCGTACTTCATGTTTGGTTGTATGCGGTCGAAAAGTTCCTGTTCAGAAATGTTTCCGGCTATAAATAAATTCATCAGTTCTGTGGTAGTGGGAATTAAAAGTATCCAGATGCACGGGCCGTTGCCTTCGTTGTATTCCGAAACGGTGGCCGGGTGAATCTTCTGCAGTTGTTCAATCACCCCCTCGTTCACCTGGAGTTGCGCAGGATCGTTCCGGGTGGAAAATACCTCATCCACGAGGTGAAGCATGCGGGAAAGATTGGTTTCGTTCATGTAAAAATATTTACAAACAGATTTTTGTAAATGGTTTGTACAAAGATACTCCGAAGGAGACCAGCCCCGAAATCCTTCTTTTTATTAATTTTTTGTTTTGAATGTAAACTAAAACCGCAGTTAATTTATATTGAAGGCAGGAAAGTAAACTAAAATTCAAAATTAATTCGCGATTTTAGAAAGAGGTCATCAAGCTATTTTCAAAAGATTTTGAAAAGTGCGAGTTCTCTTAGCCGGCTTAAGCTGACATTCCTAAAGGGTAATTATCTTCCAGCCGCCCTTTTTTCAATTGCCTCCTTACTATCTCATCACGTTTGATGTTGTCTGTTATTTTCTTTTTCCAGAA
>JAPLDA010000027.1 GCA_026391945.1 Bacteroidota bacterium
CCCTGGCACTTATGATTTTGGCTATGTCGTTAATAAAAATAACCAGATCATGGATGGAGGTGATAGTTTAAAAGCAGCAGCATGGTACCAAGAAATGATCATCGTCCCCGATCCAGGCAACATCAATCGCTTTTATTTATTTACCGCCGGTGTTACAAGTACTCCCATTCCGGGCTTTTACTATTCTGTGATTGATTTAAGTTATAACGGAGGACTTGGAAGGGTTGTTCAAAAGAACATTCGCCTTCAATCTTTTCCTGTTTGTGATGGATTAGCTGCTGTCAAGCATGGAAACGGAAGAGACTGGTGGGTATTTTTGCAACATTGGGATGGCAACGGAACAACACAAAATGACGAGTATTATTCTTATTTAATAACCCCTTCGGGTATTACTGGCCCATTCATTCAACACATCGGAACATTTACAAATGGTGGTTTTAATAGATTAAAATTTACGAGAGATGGAAGCAAACTTTTTGTTGTTAACCCTGCAAACTTAATTGAGAGTTACGATTTTAACAGATGTACAGGCTTATTGTCGAACCTTAATACAATTGAGCCGCAAGGCTCGGCACAGCCCTATACAAATTATTGGCACTTTGCTATTTCTCCTAATGCAACTAAGTTATATGTTTCATCAATAATGAATGGGGCTAATCAAGATACGTCCTATCTTTTTCAGTTTGATCTTACTGCATCTAACATCCTGGGAAGTAAAACTACATTATTTTCTTGCGTAAATCCGTTACAGGCAGGTCTTTTGCAACCAGGCCCCGATGGAAAAATTTATTTTAGTTGCTGCCTTGCTGTTTATGATTGTGAATTTGATTACTTATTCTGCGATACAACTTATTACCCGGAAAACATGAATATCTCTGTCATCAATCAACCTGATTCACTCGGAGCAGCTTGTAATTTTCAACCATTCAGCTTCTATCTTGGTGGTCATCGCGCATACTACGGCTTACCTAACAATCCGAATTACGAATTAGGGCCGGATACAAATAGCTTTTGCGATACTGTACTTGCTGTGAGTAACGTACTACCTGTAGTTGGCAAAGAAGAATTGTTCGTATTTTATCATCCGCTTTGGCAAACTGCCTTCATTAATGCTAAAGGATTGATTGGAAAAAACTATGAGTTACAAATTTGTGATGTACTTGGTAAGGTAATCTATCGGGAAACCGGGAAATTGAATTCCGAATTTTACTCAAAAGATGTAGCCATGCAAAGTTTTTCCAGTGGCCTGTATGTCGTGAGCCTGCTTACTGAAAGAGAGAAACTGGTAAGGCGATTTGTTAAGGAATGATTTTTCGTCTCCTCGTCCGTGGTCTGATCGTCCTTTCTTATTTAGGATTTGGAGATTGGCAACCGTCTTTACTCTTTACTCTTGATCGTCTAATGGTCTCATCGTCCGTTTTCATTTGGGATTTGGAGAGTTAGGTGATTAGCGGATTTGTCAATTATACCGATACGGTTCTTTTCTTTTTTATTTCAACTGGACTTTCCTGAGGGAAGGTAGCTTCCACGCCGCCGCCACAACAGAAACGAGCGCCACTCCGCCGCCAAAAATAATGGACGGTATCAATCCCATCAGCTTTGCGGCAGCACCGGATTCGAATGCGCCGATTTCATTGGACGAACTGATGAACATCGTGCTAACGGATGAAACCCTTCCTCTCATGTGTTCGGGAGTCATCAGCTGGAGAATCGTGGAGCGTATTACGACGCTTACGTTGTCGAATGCTCCGCTCAATGCGAGAATGAAAAGCGAGAGGTAGAAATTTTTTGAAAGCGCAAAGAGAATCATGCAAACAGCGAAGCCAGCAATGCAGATGAGCAGTCTTCGCCCGGCATTTTTTAATGGCGGATGATGCGTGAGGTACAAGGCCATCAGCACGGCTCCGGCAAAGGGAGCTGCGCGGAGTATTCCGAAACCTTTTTCACCGACATGTAACACTTCGCTGGCGAAAACGGGAAGCATGGCAACGGCTCCGCCAAATAAAACGGCAACGAGATCCAGCGTCAACGCTCCCAGCATCACAGGATGACCGAAGACGAATTTCAATCCGGTGGTGATGCTGTCAAAAATATTTTCCTGGTCTGTGATTTTCTCAAATTGTTTCGGAACAATCCGAAGCATCTGGAAAAGCGAAATCAATACCAGGCATACGACCGTCATGCAGGTAACCGGTTTACCCAGGAATCCCATCATCAAACCACCTGCTGATGAACCGATCACGACGGCTACATGCCAGAAGGTGCTGTTCCATGCAGAAGAATTCGCATAACTTTCGCGGGGAATCAATTGTGTCATCAGGGAAAACTGAGCCGGACTGTAAAACCCGCGGGCAACGCCGATGAGAAACATGATGGCATAAAAAGGAACTGCTGAACTCAACCGGCCCTGCAGTGACAATACGAATAAGGAAACGGAACAGAGAACGAGGGAGGCAATTACGAAGATCAGTATTTTCCTCCTGTCGAAACGGTCGGCGACATGTCCGCCGTACAAGGCAAAAAGAACAGCCGGTATGGCTTCTGCAAGTCCGAGGAAACCCAGCGACAGCGGGTCTTTCGTAATCTCATATACCTGCCAGCTCAGCACGACGAACTGCATCTGCAATCCCAGTGTGAGCATGAATTTGGAAAAAATAAATTTACGGAAGTCGATGGATCGGAATGCAGCAAATGCTTCAGGAGAAAAAAATCTTTTTTTAGCCTTCATAAAAAAAATTATTGCAGTTCACTTAACACCATCCACCGCAATGATTTTTCATCCACGAGACTGCTTACTTCCTGATAGCGGTTCGACCATTGCAACAGTTCTTCATGGGTTCCGTTCCCGGAATTCAGCCATTCACTCAACGTCGTTTTTTCTTTTTCCAACAATTCAATTTCTTTTTCCAGCTGCTCGAACTCAAACTTATCTTTGAATGATAACTTTTTCTTTTCTGCCTTTGAAGATTTATGTTCTTCTGTTTTTTTTCTTGACTCCTGGTTCTTTATTCTGGATTCTTCCTTATCCTCCTCTTCTTTTAAAGCCCTCCATTCAATGTAGTTCCCGTTAAAATCCTTTACCACTCCATCGCCTTCAAAAATAAAAAGATGATCCACGAGCTTGTTCATGAAATAGCGGTCGTGGGAGACTACGAGGAGGCAGCCACCGAAGCCGGCAAGAAAATCTTCGAGGATGTTCAGCGTGATGAGGTCGAGGTCGTTTGTCGGTTCATCTAAAATGAGAAAGTTCGGATTCTTCATCAGCACCGTAAGGAGATACAATCTTCTTTTTTCTCCGCCGCTGAGTTTGGAGACAAACGTATGCTGCATCTCAGGCGGAAACTGGAACAACGTTAGGAATGCCGATGCGGGAATTTTCGTTTTGTCGTTCAGTGGAACATGGTCGGCAATTTCCTTCACGACTTCCAGCACACGCTTGTCGTCTTTCAGTTGCATGCCGCCCTGTGAATAATACCCGAATACAATCGTATCACCGACATTTATTTTCCCGGAATCGTGTGACTCTTTACCCGTGAGCATGTTGAGAAATGTCGATTTCCCGGAGCCGTTTTTCCCTACGATGCCGATGCGTTCGCCGGTTTTAAACGTGTAATCAAAGCCATGAAGAATTTTCTGTTCACCGAAACTCTTATGCACTTTTTTCATCTCGAGTACTTTCCCGCCGATGCGCGTCATCTTTACATCGAGATGTAATTTTTCATCCGTCTTTTTATAAGTGGCGCGTTCTTTCAGGCCTTCAAAAGCATCCACCCTGGCTTTTGATTTCGTTCCCCTGGCCTTCGGCATCCTCCTGATCCATTCCAGTTCGGTGCGCATGATGTTCCGGGCTTTGTCCACTTCCCTGCTTTCATTGTATTCGCGCTCCGTTTTCTTTTCAAGGAAGTAAGAATAGTTCCCCTTATAATGATACAGTTTACCGTTGTCAAGTTCAATGATGTTGTCACAGATGTTGTCGAGAAAATAACGGTCGTGGGTGACCAGCAGCAAGGAGATATTCTGCCGCGACAAATAATTTTCCAGCCATTCAATCATGTCCACGTCGAGGTGGTTGGTCGGCTCGTCGAGCATGAGGAGATCCGGTTCATCGATCAGCACCCGCGCTAATGCAACACGTTTGCGCTGGCCTCCGCTCAAAGATTTTATTTCCTGTTCGAGGTGATGAACGTTGAGTCGCGACATGATCTGTTTCACCCTTGATTCATAATCCCAGGCATGGGCATCGTCCATGGCAACCATGCTCCGCTCCAGGTCTTTCTGGGTTTGCGGTGAATGATGTTCCAGGTCACGCTCGAGGAATGTTTCGTACTCCCTGATCAGTTTAAGTACCGGCAGCTCGCTGTGAAACAACGTCTCAATCACCGTTTTCGATTCATCAAAAAAAGGATCCTGGTCGAGGTAAGCGACTTTCATATCCCTGCGAAGAGTTACGATACCGGAATCTGCAATTTCTTTCCCGGCGAGAATTTTCATCAGCGTGGATTTACCGGATCCGTTTTTCGCAATCATGGCCACCTTTTCACCCTTCTCAATTCCAAAACTGATTTCTTTGAAAAGAATTTTGTCACTGAAACTCTTGGAAAGATTTTCAACACTTAAAAGATTCATGTGGCAAAGGTAGAAGAAAGAAGGAAGTTCAGTCAAGTAAAGCCATGAGCAGTTCAAAAGTTTCAATCCCGAATGGAATGCATTGATCATACTGATCCGGTTTTAGTTTCCTGCTCAGTTTCAGAAAATCGCCTGTCCGGATTTTCATTTTGACTTTTCCGGAATGCTGCGCATGCCAGTCATCCAGGCTCCTGTAATTGCTTTCCTCAAAGGAATATTCCCAGGGTGTCGTATTCACGCAGATGAAAAAATCATGGTTCAACAGGGAAGAAATTCCACGTTCAATTTTTTCTCGCGATGCATCCAATGCCTTTCCCTGCAGGTGAAGCGTAAAGCTGAACTCATGTCCCCACCAGAACATCGATCGAAAAGCAAAAATACTTTCTGCATGGAACTCCCTCGGACAATCGAGGATGATATAAGGAAGATTGTGGTAATTTTCTCCGCGGAAAATTTTCCCCTTCTCCGCCAGGTTCAGTTTCATTTCAGCAGGGTAAGAATATGGTTTCATCTTCGCCGTTAACCTGTTTTCCAGCTCACCAAACAGGCGAACGATTTTTTTTGTTGCCTCCTGTTTGATCACGAAGAACCGGCTGTTTTCCAGGACTTCCATTTCTTCGATGCTAAATGTCATTTTTGTATCTTGCACAACTCCTAATTTTCGGATAAAGATAACGTGAAGAAACTAAACCAGCTGGTCATCCGGTCTTTTATCGGTCCGTTCGTGATGACTTTTTTCATTTCCATTTTTATCCTGCTCATGCAGTTTTTATGGAAGTACATCGACGACCTTGTTGGCAAAGGACTGGGTTGGTTCCTGATCACCAAACTCATGCTGTATTTTTCCGCCACCATGGTTCCGCTGGCGTTGCCGATGGCCATCCTTCTTTCATCGCTGATGACTTTCGGAAACCTTGCCGAACATTTTGAACTGGCTGCCTGCAAAGCTTCCGGTGTTTCACTTCAGAAGGTGATGCGGCCGCTCATCATCCTCACTTGTTTTATTTCCATGGTTGCATTTTATTTTTCCAACAACATCCTTCCGATTGCCAACCTGAAGATGAACGCACTCCTGTACGACGTCCGGCAGCAGAAGCCATCGCTTTACCTGAAGGAAGGCGTCTTCTACAATGGCATCGACGGTTATTCCATCAGGATAGGAAAAAAAGATAACGACGGACAGACCCTTCGCAACGTCATGATCTATGATCATTCCGACCAGGCCGGAAACACCAAACTCATCATGGCGGATAAAGGAAAAATGGTGATGTCGGAAGATGAACGTTACCTCATTCTCACTTTATTCAACGGCAACAGTTATGAAGAACAGCAGAGTGCGCGAAAAAAAATCAACACGCATCCGCTGATCAGGAGTGAATTTGACGAGCAGACCATCCGGTTCGACCTGAGCACATTTAAAATGACGCGAACGAATGAGCAGTTGTTCAAAGACAATTACCAGATGCTGAACCTGCGGCAACTTACCGTTTCATCCGATTCGATTGTAAAAAAGACGGAAGAGCGAAGAAAAGATTTTCAGCATTATTTTTTTTCGATGGTGGTGTTGCCCATGGATTCTGTCAAGAAAACAGCCGCCGTCAAACTTCCGTTTGTCCTGCATAATTTCATTGCCAACTTCCCTCCTGTTCAGCGCCGGGAAATTCTTTCAGCCGCTTTATATGGAGCGAGAAATGCCAAAGCGGTTGCCTACGACGCCGCGAACGATATTAAAATCCGGAACAAGACGGTTGCGCGACACATGATTGAATGGCACAGGAAGTTCACGCTTTCCATCGCCTGCCTGATCCTGTTTTTTATCGGCGCACCGTTAGGCGCGATCATTCGTAAAGGCGGATTTGGATTGCCTGTCGTTATTTCCATTTTATTTTTTGTCACCTACCATGTCATTTCCATCATGGGAGAAAAAACAGTACGCGAAGTAGTCATTCCTGCTTACAAAGGAATGTGGATTTCTACTTTCATCCTGCTGCCCGTCGGGATTTTCCTGACGTACAAAGCAGCCACCGATTCAGCACTCTTTGATAAGGATTCTTATACCTCCATTTTTAAAAAAGTTGGTACGAAGAAAAAAGAAAATTCAGTCAGTGCTTCCTGAAATGAAAATGATGACATCACTTTTCGAAAATAATTCATCCCGATGAAAATTCTTCAGCTTTGTCACCGCATCCCTTTTCCACCTGTCGACGGCGGCAACATTGCCATGTACAACCTCTCGAAGTCGCTTGCAACAAACGGGAACGTAGTAAAAATTCTTGCGCTGAATACCCTGAAACATTTTGTGGATACCGATGCGCTGCCGGAACATTTTAAAACCGCCACACATGCGGAAGGAATTACCACGGATACTTCGGTCCGGTTCTTCCCCGCATTCCTTAACCTGTTCAGTGATGAATCGTATAACATCACGCGGTTTTACAATAAAAGATTTGAAGAGCGGCTGACGGAAATCCTGAAAGCAGAAACTTATGATATCATCCAGCTCGAAAGCCTTTTCATGATGCCTTATCTTTCCTGTGCCAGGAAAAATTCGAAAGCGAAAGTGGTGATGCGCGCACACAACGTGGAACACATCATCTGGGAACGGCTCCATCATTCAGAAAAAAATATTTTCAAAAAATGGTACTTGCAGATTCTTGCCAGGCGGCTGAAAAAATTCGAGAGGTTTCATCTCCACACCCTCGATGCTGTTTTGCCGATTACCGCCGACGATGAAACGGCGTTCCGGAAAATCGGTTGTACCGTGCCGATGCACATCACGCCGCTTGGCATCGACACGGAAGATTACCCGGTGAATGATCCACAGGAAGCCGAATGGTGCCTGTTCCATCTCGGTTCGATGGACTGGATGCCCAACCTCGAAGCCGTTGAATGGTTCCTGGGAAATTGCTGGGAAAAAATTCACAACGAATTCCCTTCCCTTAAATTGTACCTTGCCGGAAGAGGATTTCCAAAACACCTGATGGAAGCCGGCTACGCCAATGTGGTTTGTGAAGGTGAGATTTCGGATTCCAACAAATACATGGCGAGCAAACAGATCATGGTGGTTCCGCTTTTATCCGGCAGCGGCATGAGAGTGAAAATCATCCAGGGAATGGCGCTTGGAAAAACCATCATCTCGACGACTATCGGCGCGGAAGGAATTCAATATACCCATGGAGAAAATATTCTGATTGCTGATACGCCTGACCAATATATGCAGGCAGTTAAAAAATGTATGGAAGATAAAAACTTCGCATCACAAACCGGGAAGGCAGCGAGGAAACTCGTGGCTGAAAAATATTCGAATGATGTGATCGGAAAAAGCGTAACGGAATTTTACAGGAAACTGATCAGCAACTAATCAATTGTCTATCTTGATCGTATGTCCCATCTTATCGCGCTTGGTGGTGAGGTAAAGTTTATTGTGTTCGTTTGATTTGATTTCAATGGGAACCACATCGGTGATTTCCAATCCATAACCAATCAAGCCCGCACGTTTCTTCGGATTATTCGTCATCAGTTTCATTTTCTTCACGCCGAGGTCGCGAAGGATCTGCGCTCCCACTCCATAGTCACGGTCATCCATTCCGAAACCCAGTTCGAGGTTGGCTTCCACGGTGTCGCGGCCTTGCTCCTGCAGTTTATACGCTTTCAGTTTGTTCAGCAAACCGATTCCGCGCCCTTCCTGGTTCATGTAAACGATCACACCCTTTCCTTCTTTCTCAATCATCTCCATGGCACGATGAAGCTGTGCACCGCAATCGCAGCGGCACGATCCGAAAATATCACCGGTCAAACAGGATGAGTGAACACGAACCAACACCGGCTCCTCTTTTTTCCATTCACCTTTTACGAGGGCAAGATGATCCTGTCCTGTTGTCACCTGTTTGTAGGCATGCAAAGTGAAATCGCCGAGATGTGTCGGCAGTTTTACATCCACCTGTTTTTGAATCAGGCTTTCCTGCAGGAGGCGGTATGCAATGAGGTCTTCGATGCTGACGATTTTGAGGTCAAACTTTTTTGCAATCTGAACGAGGTCGGGCAGCCGCGCCATGCTTCCGTCTTCATTCATGATTTCAACCAGCACACCGGCGGGTTCAAACCCGGCAAGCCTGGACAGATCGATGGTGGCTTCGGTATGCCCGGCTCTTCTGAGAACGCCGCCGTTTCTTGCACGCAACGGAAAAATATGTCCCGGCCTTCCAAGATCAGCTGGCTTTGTTTCAGGATGGATGAGTGCTTTGATTGTCTTTGACCGGTCGCTCGCTGAGATTCCAGTTGTCGTTCCATGTCCGAGCAAATCAACAGAAACAGTAAAAGGAGTTTCATGCGAAGAGGTATTTCTTGTGACCATCATTTCCAAATGAAGCTGGTCGCAGCGTTCCTCCGTAAGTGACGCGCAAATCAGTCCCCTGCCGTGCATGGCCATGAAGTTGATGACTTCCGGAGTTACATTTTCGGCGGCAGTAATAAAATCTCCTTCGTTTTCACGGTTGGCATCATCCACCACGATCACCACCTTACCGGCTTTTATTTCAGCAATGGCTTCTTCAATATCATTCAGTACAATTTTCACCTGGCCCATACTTAAAATTTTGCCGTAAAGTTAGTAAACTTTTTACCCTTTGCCATTGGTAAATGTCCTGAAGAGTGTGGAACTGGCGCTTTCACTGGTTTTTCTTTCATCGCTAAAAAAAATTTCAAATTGAATTTCATTTTAAAATCAAATGAAATGACAGGCAATGAAGAAACCGGCGTGAATGATTTCATCCTTATTACAACTGTAAGGAATTTGTTTTTTTGATAACACAGGCATCCTTTACCACCCTAATATTGAACTATAATTCTTACCTATAAAAACAAAAGCGAATGGTTTAAACTACCAGCCCCGTAAGGCTGAAAAACAAAGCTGCCAAACCCCGTAAGGTCTGGCAGCTTTTGTTTTTATACCGTTCGTTCCTATCAGTTCATGCTGGCCGGACTTTTCACCACTTCCCTTTTTCTTAAAATTTTATAACGTTCCAAAAGTTCTCTGAATGTATTGAATTCTTCCCTGTAAAAAACACCAAAGCCCTGTGTGTATGGTGCATAGTTGTAGACCAGGCTGGATGTATTCGATTTGTTAAACGCTTTGATGCGAAAGCGGCCGTCTTCATTCAGTTTATATTCGGCGTTGAAATCTCCCACAATGTTGCTGGTACTCTGATCGGCGGCGGTGGTGCCGATCACACCAACGTTTCCTTCAATCAGCAAACGATCGTTGGCAAGAGATTTTGAAAACATGAGCTGGTATTCTTCTTTGCTGTATAAATCTTTCGCTTTGTAATTCACACCGATGTTTACATCCGTGCTGATCTGCGAAAGCCAGTTGTTCACCTGGTCGGTGAGAAATTCATAACCGGTAGCACCGGCGCCGGCTGCTGCGTCAATCCTGTTGGCCGACTGCGTGGTGTTCTGCTGTGGAATAAACTGGTTGAGGACGAGCAAACCGAACATCTGCTTGCTCACTTCTGCTTCCGAATTCAACAAACTTTTGATCTGGCTTTCTGCTCCCGGATCCAGTCCGCGAACATTGATGGAATATTTAATCGTCGGGTTCATCAGCTTATTCGACAAATTGAGTTTGCAATCCACGTACAAGCTGGTACGGTAGGATGAATCCGGGAGAAGTTTATACAGCGTGGCCGTCTTGGTGGTATACGTAGCGTCGAGGTTGATGTCGGCATCATACGGGTTTCCTCCCCACGTGATGGAACTTCCCTTTTCGATGGCGAATTTTTTATTGATGATGTTCTGTAACGTGAAGAGGTACGATCCGTTCATGATTTCAAAATTTCCGTACATGTTGAAATCACCGATGGTGTTGATGTCGAGCCGGAGATTTCCATTTCCGTTGCCGATGATTTTATCACCGATCTTCTCGTCGAAGATGAGCTGGATTTCCGCATCCGGAGTCACCTCCAGGCTCATGTCGAGTTTTACGCCGGAAAGATTCACGCGGTTGGTAAACGAACTGAAGTTGGTGAATTTTCCTTTTTCACGGAACGTGATGTAATCACTCTTCCCGATTTCAGAAGTGGTTGAAAGCGGAATGGAAATCTGCGTTCCCTTTTCCGAAGCAAACTGAATCTGCATGTTCATGCTCTCCAGCGGACCCGAAAAATATGCACTGCCGCTGGCATTGGCGATTCCATAGTAAATCGAATTCTGCGACGCCACTGTGTTCAGGCACTGAAACCGTTTGGCATCGACGTTCACCTGGAAAAAGAAATTTTTAAAATATTCATGCGAGATCCTTCCGTTCGCAACAGCTTCATCACTCTTCTCATCATTGATGATAAAGTTTTTCAACTCGAAATAATTTTCACCAATGATCACGTCGTTGGTAAAATTATATCGCGTATTCAGGTAGTTCACCTTGCAGCGGACACGGTTCAGGTTCACCATTCCCGTAAACACAGGTTTCTGAAAACTGCCCGTCAGTTTTAAACTTGCGGAAGCACGTCCGTTCAGATCCGACACCACATCGTCGATGTATTTCCCGATGGTGTTCAGGTAAAAATTATTCAGCTGCACATCAAATTCGAGGTTGTTGTTTTCATAGTTCGTGTGATAGTTCCCCGAAACACTGACCGTTTTTACGGTGCCGTTCTGAATGTTTGCATTCACTGAAATCAGTTTCAGTTCATCATCAAAATTGGTGATGAAGGACGCATTGCCCAGCGTGTCGGCATTGAAACGGATTTTTTTTACATCGAGGTTCGATACCAGGCGGACTTTATGATACACATCCGAAATGGCCGAGGAGCCGGTGAGCCATCCGCCCAATGAAACAGAAGACGACTGCAGCAGGAAATTCAAATGCTCCAGGTTGAAGTTGGCGAATGAAACGGAGAGTCTGTCGTTTTCATTCTTCGACACATTTCCGCCGATGTTAATTTGTTCATCGCCCTTCGAAAGAATGAAATCAGAAACATGAATGGCACTCGTATCAAAAACTACTTTGTTGTTTTCATTCATCGTCCATTCCCTGTTCTCTATGAAAATGCCCGGTTTATTAAAATGAACATCAAACTTGCTGGCGGAATAAAAATTGATTTCACCTGGAAGATTTGCCCGTTCCGGATGGCTGGCCGAATCAGCAAGCTGGAGAAGGAATGAGACCTTGTTGCCCGATGTTTCAGCGGTGAGCCGCGGAGAAGCTATGTTCGACGAATCAGAATAATACAACTGATCCGAACTGAAATTCAGTTTCATCTTTTCATGATCAGCCGTGCAATTCAGAAGAGCCTGGTGGAAACTGAAATTTTTATACCGGATTAGCGGTGATTCAATCTTCAAAACAAGGTCGTCAGCCATGCTGTTCATACGGCCGCTCACAATGGTGTTGGGTTCCACCCACCAGGATGAGAAAAAATTTTCCGTGATCACCGACATGTTTTTCAGCCTGATGTTAAACGTAAAATCCTGGTTCGATGCAATGCTCTTCACAGGAAGAATAACGGCCGGGAGGTATTTCGGCATGATCTGCCTGAAGGCATCTCCGAGTGTAGCAAATTCAAAACGCCCGTTGAATGCAGCGTCTACGTTATCGGAATTCACCGTTATGGATTTAGAAGCTTCGTTGTTGACTCCGCGGATGCCGATGTGGTTGATGTGATACAGCGTTTTCTCGTAATGAAAATCCGTGTTGTCAATTTCAATGCTTCCTTCAAGGTTATCAATTTTATTCCCGCTGAAATGAGAAACAATTTTTGTTTTCAATTCCTCTTCTCCGCGGTAGGCGAACAGGTTCAGCGTGTCGAGGTGGGCTTTTCCCACGTTCGCCGTAAAGTCGAAACCCGGAACGGCTTTGGTGTAGTCAACAGCTCCTGTAAAATCAAGATCAATGTTCGGCTCGTGAATGGCAAAGCTGCCGTTGAAAAGTTTCCTTGCCACTTCGCCGTTCACCTTCATGTTCCTGTACGTGTACTTCCTGAACTCCAGCGCATCAATGGTTCCGTTTAACGTGGCGTCGAGTTTATCCAGCTTCAGCCCCTGCCCTTTTACATCGGCATTCATCGTCAGTTTGCCGAGATCATTGTTTTCAATCAACTGCCCGACATCAAAATGATTGGTGGAGAGATGGCCGTTGTAAACAGTCGTCTTTTTTTCTTTGTCGAACTTCATGTTGATGTCGGTGGAGATAAAACCGATGTCCGTCGTGATGTTTCCGAACGCAACAAAGTCGAGGAAGAAACCCGTGAACTTCCCTTTGAAGTTGACATTGCCCAGCACTGCCATGTTTTCAGGAATGACCACATGCTGATGTTCTTTAAACGGTGGCAACGGAATGCTCTCCACATCTTTCTTGTTGACGTCCACATCATCGGCCAGCACATCCATATAGGTTTCATTGATTTCAGGAAGTCCGTTCATAGTGATGTTTCCTTTGAAGAAGGAACGTTCTCCGAATTCAATCGTCACATTTTTTCCTTTGAACCTGTTGACGGTTCCTTTGAAGTTGCCATCGAGCTTCACGACGTTGCTCATTCCCTTCAGGTCGGGAGCGAAAAAAGCAATGTCGGTAAATGAAACGGCCGAATGTTTAAACCCTGAATTGAAATTCATGGAATCAACGAACTCATCAAAGGCCGACAAGTCGCGGTATTTGAACGTAAGATCAGTATGCAGATCGGTGTAGGGAGTTTTGATGACAAGATTCTTCAGCCGCATTTCGTCATTGGCAACTTTTGCATCGGCCGAAAGTTCATCGAGTTCAAACCCGCTCCTGTCTTTAAACTGAAGCTTGTTGATGTTCACAAAAATGGAATCGTTGACAAATGAAATGTCTTGGAGGTCACCGGAAATATGAGTCACATCAAGGTGACTGAAATCCACGCCATTCGGATCCGGGACATTTTCTTCCACGTCGTGATGAAACGTGACATCGTCGAGTCTCACATCACTGATGTTGATTTTCCACGGTTTCCCTGATGCAGTCGTATCCTTCGATGCGAAGTATTCGGAAATGAAATGGAGGTTGTCGTGTGCCTCACCCTTGTATTTCATCAGCGAAAATTTGGCATGGCTCAGTTTCGTTTTGCTGATGTCCAGCTTGTGATTCTTAATGCTTAAGTCGCTGATGTTGATGGTGAGGTCTTCGGCATATAACAAGGTGTTGTGGTGAAGGTCTTCGATGTACAGGTATTTGAGCGAAACCTTTTCCACAAACTGGATGCTGACGCTGCCAATGGTGACCTTGGTTTTCAGCTGATCAGAAAGGTAAGCGGCGGCACGCTGGGCCAGCCACGTCTGCACCGATTCCGCCTGCAACAGGATGAACATCGTTCCAATCAGCAATAAAAATATTGCGAGCACCCAAAGAAAAATACGGACTAATTTCTTCCTCACTTTTTAATTCCTCTTAAAACGGATTTCCTTCTTTGTGTTTCCTTTTATATGAACTCCGAAAAATAATCAGCAGATGACCAGCATTTACTACTTTTGGTGGGAAAATGTTCATGCAGTTATCAACAACTACCATACCTTGAAAGAACATCCCATCTATATACTCGGCATCGAATCGTCGTGTGATGAAACATCGGCGGCTGTTTCGTGTGATGTTCATGTTTTATCCAACATCATCGCTTCGCAGACGCTCATCCACCGGTATTATGGCGGCGTTGTTCCCGAACTGGCTTCACGTGCGCATCAGCAAAAAATTATTCCCGTCGTGGATGAAGCCCTCCGGAAAGCAAAGGTAACCAAAAACGAACTGCATGCTGTTGCTTTCACACGCGGCCCCGGACTCATGGGAGCGTTGCTCGTGGGAGTTTCTTTTGCGAAATCATTTGCGCTGGCTTTGGATATTCCGCTCATCGAAGTGAATCACATGCAGGCACATGTGCTGGCGCATTTTGCAGAAGAGAACCAAGAGCTTCCCTTTTCTCTGCTTAACCGTTTCCGGCGGACATACGCAAATTATTTTAGTGAAGGATTACCTCGACATGGAAATCGTCGGTGAAACGCTGGATGATGCTGCGGGAGAAGCGTTCGACAAGGCAGCGAAGATCATGGGAATGGATTATCCCGGCGGGCCGCTCATTGATCAGTTGGCGAAAGAAGGAAATCCGCTGGCTTATAAATTTCCTCATCCGCACATTGCAAATTTTGATTTCAGTTTCAGCGGACTCAAAACTTCTTTTCTCTATTTCATCCGCGATCATGTAAAAGTGGATCCGGATTTTATTGAGAAGAACAAAGCCAACATCTGCGCTTCCATTCAACATACCATTGTGGATATCCTGGTGAAACGGATCACGGAAGTTGCCAATCATCTGGGCATTCGCGACATTGCCATTGCCGGCGGAGTAAGCGCCAACAGCGGACTCCGGAATGCATTGCTTGCAAAGAAAAAAGAATTAGGCTGGAATGTATTCATTCCCGCATTTGAATACTGCACCGACAACGCCGCCATGATTGCCGTAACCGGTTATTTTAAATACCTGAAAAAAGATTTCGCTCCGCAAAGCATTGCACCGCTTGCGAGGATGGCTTTTGTAAATAATAAGGAATAGTAATAATTGAAGAGTGAAGAGTATTGAGTAATGAGTAACGGTATAATTAAATAAAGTTGAAAAAAGTTTTATTGATATTTTTCTTAACAGTAGCATCAGTGAATTGCGTCTTTTCGCAATTCACTGATCGTTACTGGTGTTTTGGGGACAGTGCAGGCATTGATTTCAACAATTTAAATAATCCCGTTTCTGGTAATAGCATTTTGCGTTCAAGGGGTACATGTGTAAGTATCTGTGATAGTATTGGGAATTTGCTTTTTTATGCCAGTACACCGCATGTTGATTTATGGTTAAACCCCGGCACATATGATTTTGGTTATGTCGTTAATAAAAATAACCAGATCATGGATGGTGGTGATAGTTTAAAAGCAGCAGCGTGGTATCAGGAAATGATCATCGTGCCCGATCCAGGCAACATCAATCGCTTTTATTTATTCACCGCCGGTGTTACAAGTACTCCCATTCCGGGCTTTTACTATTCTGTGATTGATTTAAGTTATAACGGAGGACTTGGCAGGGTTGTTCAAAAAAACATTCGACTACAATCCTTTCCTGTATGCGATGGCTTGGCAGCGGTAAAACACGGTAACGGAAGAGACTGGTGGGTATTTTTAAGACACTGGGATGCAACTGGAGCTACTCAAAACGATGAGTATTATTCTTATTTAGTAGGGCAGGACCTAATAGAGAGTTATGATTTTAACAGGTGTACCGGGCTGCTTTCAAATGTAAATACCATTCAACCACAACGATTGTCTCAACCATATTCTAATTATTGGCACTTTGCAATTTCTCCCAACGCAACAAAACTATATGTTTCATCTATCTACAATGGTCCCAATCAGGATACTTCGTATCTCTACCAGTTTGATCTTACTGCAACCAATATCCTGGCAAGCAGAACAACATTACATACATTTCTGGCTCCATCGGTTGCCGGGCTTTTACAGACAGGCCCCGAT
>JAPLDA010000006.1 GCA_026391945.1 Bacteroidota bacterium
GACCGTCCTTATGAAGAAGGCGGTGTTCTTTTTTTCGGGAACAGCCGGGTTCTTTTTCCATGTCCCTGTAAAACTCCAGAACATTTTCTCTGTCGTCCGGATGAACAAAATCAATGCTCTTCTTTCCAGCCACTTCCTCCAACGTGAACCCCGTGATCTTTTCCGCAGCCGGGCTCCGGTAAACAATCTCGCCTTTTTCGTTCACGATGCTGATGGCATCGTTGCTGTGTTCGATCAATGCACGGAATTTTTCTTCATTTTTTTTCAGCCTGTCATCTTCTTTTTTCCGTTCAGTGATATCATTAAAATAAATGGTCAGGCCGCGGGAGGAAGGGTAGATGTGATTGGTAAACCATCTGTCCTGGCTCGAATAATAATCTTCAATGGAAATATACTGCTGCGATTCCATGGCCTGTATACAAGCCTTGTGAAACTCATGGTTAACGATTTCAGGAAATACGACCCATATATTTTTTCCGATCAGTTCTTCCACCGGTTTGTTGCTGAAGAGCCCGGCTTTCTTATTGATGTACGTGTAACACCAGTGATGATCCAAAGCGATGATGGCATCCGATACTCTGTTAAACACTTCAGTGGCTTCCAGCGTTTTTATCCTCACCTGTTCCGACAAGTTCCTGTTTAACTGGATGAGTTGGTTGCCGAGTAATTTATTTTTCGCAAGATCTTTTCCGATAAAAATAAATCCGGCAACAAGGAAAATGGAAAAGACAATGGTGAGGATGATGAAATGAAGCATCGTTTTCCCGGCACGTTCCGGTTGAGATGCATTCTCACTTCTCAATACGGGCCGTTCCCGCTCTTCGATTTTCCCGGTGAGACGGTGAATCTCATCCGGCAACTGTTTCCCGTTTTCACCAATTGCCATACGAATGGCAGCGTTCATTCCTTTGGTTCGGCGGGTCTGCACTACATTTTTTCCGAATAGAATCTGTTCAGTGAATAAATTGCAGAGCTGCTTTGCATCGGCTTTCCTCACGGAATCTTTGGATGAAGCATCCTGCAGGCCGGCCATGTCCTGCGCACTTTTTTGCAACGCCATGTTGAAAGGTTCAAGCGAAGATTCCTTTCCAGTGATGATAAACGTGGTGTAGCCGATTTCAAGATGCTGGGCATCGGTAAAAATATTTTCAACATTCCGGAGGATAGCTAGGGAAGTACTCACATCCTTACTTTCACGTTCGGTGATTTTTTCATTTGAATACGTGATCCAGAAAAAAATGCTTACGAATATAAATGCAATGGCTAATATGCTGAAGACAATAATTTCTGTTCCGGGTTTTTTCATGGAGTTATTTTTTTATCAGCTTGAAACGCAGACCTGCATGGCAAAATAATAAATATTCATTCTGTAAGAGGGATTGTTGATAAAAAACAGGGATGAGGCAGCATCAACCAGTCATATGAAATGAAGGCAGGGAGAAAAATGAAAGATCCATCCTGGTTTCCCGGATAAATAAAGGAGGGATGAACTGCAAGGTGCAGATTTCAATGGATTAATGAAACCGACTTTTTTTAATGATACGCTTTCATATCGTCGACATGAATCCTTCAGCGTAAGGTCAGCGCCCTGATCGCCGGAACTTTCCTGCTGATATCGCTTACAATAGAGTTGAGTCAAACTAAAAATTTCTTTCAGGCATATGATGAAGTAAAAATTCAAACTTAATTCAGAATCAAGATGAGAAACGGAATTCGCTACGCCATGTTTTGCATGCTTTGCATTTCAGGCATTTCCAAGGCACAGGAAGTCAAAGTAAATACCAACCTGGTGGTTGAGTCGGATGGGACCTTGAGAATGGACAATGCCGCCACCGTTTATGATGACTTACGCGCAACACTGGATAAAGGAACCAACGAGGCTTCACTCTCTTATTTTTCCGGAAGTTCCGGCCCGGAAATCTGGTATTTCAGAAACAACAATACCGTGGAAGCCATGTCTTTTACCGTGCAGCTTCCTCATTCCTGGAAAGAAGGAACTACGATTTTCCCGCATCTGCACTGGGCGCCAAAATCTTCGGCCTCCGGAAATGTGGAATGGAATTTAGAATATACCTGGGCAAACTACGATGCCACCACGCCGCAGGTTTTTCCTTCCATCACAACCAGCACAGTGGTGGCCACCGGCCCGTTCACTGCCAACACCCATTTGATCACACCGTTAACAGCCAGCAACGCCGGGTTGAGTGCAACCGGAAAAAAAATTTCAAGTATCCTGATCTGCCGCATCTGGCGGAACTCAGTTAGTTCCAATGATACGTACAATGCAGATGCCGGCGTACTTTTTCTGGACTTTCATTACCAGATCGACACCTTTGGCAGCCGTGCTGAATATTCAAAGTGAAAAATAATTTCCATCATCTTTTCAAAAAGATCAGGATGAAAAACAAAGTCATATGGAATGTTGCATGCAACCTTCCGTTTCTCTTGCCTTGTTTTCTGTATGCACAGGGAATTGAAATACAAGCAGGAGCTACCATGGAAGCTTCAGGGAATCCAACCATTGAAATTACTGACGGAAACTTTGTCAACAACGGCACTTACACAAAAAGTTCTGAGACCTTCATCCTGTCGGGTACATCAGCAGGAACGATTTCTGGCAGCGGCAACCTGGATCTGTACATTTTTACGTTGAATAACAGCAGCGGAATTACTCTTTCGGGCTCTTTGAACCTGACGATCAGCAATTCACTTGTCCTCACCAATGGTCGTATAAATACCGGGAGCAATGCGGTGATCATCGGCAACAATGCCACCGTCAGCGGTGCCGGAACTACCAGGTACATCAACGGGAACTGCTGGAAAACAGGCAGCCAGGCATTTACATTTCCTGTTGGTAACAACGGGAAATATGCTCCTCTTGGAATTTCTTCACCCGGTCAGGCAACCGATCAGTTTACCGTATCGTATTCGAAATCGAGCCCGAATGCAATCTATAACACTTCCAGTCTTGGTGCAGGTATCAATCATGTGAGTACCTGTGAATACTGGACTGTGAACCGCACGAATGGCAACAGCGATGTGGCCGTTACATTGAGCTGGGATACAGGAAGCTGTGGTATCACGAATTTAAACGAGTTGAATGTTGCACGCTGGGATGGCAGCAACTGGATCGACGCAGGCAATGCAGGAACTACGGGAACCTCGCAGAGCGGTACCATTACCTCAAATACGGAATCCGCTTTCGGTCCGTTTATTCTGGCCTCTTCCACCAGTCGCAATCCTTTGCCGATCGGATTATTGAATTTTAATGCACGAAAAAAGAATGAACAGGTTCAATTGCTCTGGAGTACATCTTCTGAAACTAACAACGATTATTTTAGCATTGAAAGATCAACCGATTTTTCAGGATGGGAAAAGATCGGGCGGGTAAAAGGGGCAGGTAATTCAACAGTTCACAATGAGTATGGGTTCACAGACATTCACCCGGAAAATGGAATTCAATATTACAGGTTAATACAAACGGATTACGACGGCAGATACACCTGCTCCGAAATAAGAACAGTTGATTTTTCTGGTCGTGCCGCATTCACGTTTTATCCAAGCCCGGCTCATGATGCAGTAACGGTAACCATCCGCGATAAACAAGATCAAAACACCACGATCCGGTTGCTTACACTCGACGGACAGACCATTCCAGTGCAGGCAGACATGAATGAAAATGTTTGTGTCCTTGATGTTTCAAAACTTGTTCCTGGTTTTTACCTGGTTGAAGTGAGTGTAAATGGGAATGTTTCAAGACTGAAACTGGTGAAGAACTAAGCTGGCGGAATGAATTAAACTACGACGAAATGGTTTTGTTTTCACGGGTACTTCCACCATTTACCGGCCCGGTGATGGATTTTATAAGTTGAAAAGAATTTTGTTCCGCAAAAGCGATTCAATATGATCCTCATCAGCGGTTTTCTTTTCCCGCCCCGGATTCAGCGTCAGTTCTATTCTGGAAGCATGTTGATTTAGTTTTTTTACCAGGAAAAACAACTGGTCCCGCTTTCTGAAAAAAGAGTTTTTCCTTTCAGCCACGATTTCCCCCTTTGAATAGTTCACATGAATGTTTTTATATCCCCGGTTCAAGAGGTATTTTTCAAGTTTGATAATTGCCTCCTGCATGGAAGCCATGACGGACATGGTTTTCATGCGAAATAAAAATCAGGCATTGCTGCCGGTGACAAAGAATCAGGATGATGCATGTGATACTAATCTTTTTTGTTCTTCTTCTGTCAATGAAACGGTGAGTGTCGATCGCATGTGTGAAAGATTCCGAAACGGGTCCTGGTAATGAAATTCATTCAGGAGATCACGCATATTCAACCCGGCAATGGTAAAATCGAGTGAGATCAGGTATTCGATAAAGGCTCGCCTGAGATCGGGAAAATTGATGCAGGTAATCTGCTCGTTGCGGCGGTGGAAAAAGAAACTTTTCCGGTTGATCTTCATGTGGCCGAAACCATGCTCTCTTAAAGTGACAAAAATATTTTTTTTGTTTTCAATGGTGAAGATGATCGTCGTGCGCCCGTTGCCGGAGCGAAGAATGGAAAAGTATGGGTAGTGATCTAACGTTCTTGAACGCATGGCCGTTTTTCCTTTTAAAAAAAATGATCAGGATGATGAATAACTACGGGTAGGGAAACGAAGCACTAAGATAATTAACACTTCATATTGACAAGCATGACATTGGTCATGTTTGGCTGATATTATAACCTGTGAGGCTGGAGGAGGGAATGTTTGCTAGGATGGGTTTTCAAATTCATACTTTTCGCATGCCAGAAATAAATCCGGTTGGAAAAAAAAATACAAAAGATTATCAAGTTGATGTGGACCGGGCTTATTTAAAATCTTCAACCAGCCAGTCCTTCAGATGCCTGAGTGCATCGGAGGTCAGGGGTTTGTTGATGAATTTATTCACCAGTTTTATTTTCATCGAGCGGTCATGATCTTCCGGGTTCAGCGAGGAAGTAAGCATGATGATGACGCACTTTTCAATCACAGCCAGTGGAAGTTTCTGATAGTTTTCTAAGAAGTGGAACCCGTCATGTTCCGGCATCAGGATGTCAAGAAAAATAATTTCAGGCAATTCATCGGGCGTGGAAGCAAGTGATTCAAGGTATTCAAGAGCGAACTCCGAAGATTCCCTCACGATCACCTCCGATGCAAAGCCTGCTTTTTTAATGTTCCTTCCTGTGATGTAACAGTCCACATCGTTGTCATCAATCAACAGCACTTTTTTGTAAATGGGTTTGTTGTCCTGTTTCATTTTCCGATTTTTGTTTTTTTAAGCTTGCAACGGCCTGATGGTTTATTTTCAGGGAAGCATTCATGAGTGAATGATGAGAGATCAGATCAAAACTTTTTCAAGCACTTCTTTCGTCAGGGGTTTTTCAAAAAACTGTTTTACGTAGGGATTGTTTTTTGAACGTTCAATGTCGTCCTGGTCGAAGGAAGAGGAGAGTATGAAAATTTTACATTTGTGTTTTACGGGAGCGGGCAGTGCGTCGAATGCATCGAGGAATTCGAACCCATTCATGAGCGGCATGTGTATGTCAAGGAAGATGATGTCGGGAATCGCTGAATGTTCAAGTTCTTCATTTTGCAGGTGCAGGATGGCATCCGTCGCCATGCTGAACTGAATGACTTCTTTGTACACGGCATGTTTTTTCAGAACACGGTGGTTGATGTATAAATCTTCCGGTGTATCATCAATCAGCATGATGATGGGAGGATTTTTTTGATTGTTATTTTCCATTCTGTAAATTTTTAAGAATAATGCTAAAGGTGGTTCCTGATCCTTTTTCAGATTGAACGTCAAGGGTGCCCTCCAGTTTGTCAACGATTTCTTTCACGAGGTAAAGCCCGAGTCCTGAGCCGGGCGTCTTTCCGGAAACGCGGTAAAACATATTGAATATTTTTTGCTGGTGTTCAGGCGCAATGCCAATACCGTTGTCGCGCACGGTGATCTGCGCATGCCCGGGTCCGGTTTTTATTTCGATGCGGATGACAGGTTTGGGCTGGTTGAAATTTTGAAACTTGACGGCATTGGCAATGAGGTTTTCAAAAACCGTGGTGATCCGCACCGGATCTGAAAGAAAGGAATGCGAATCATCGATCTGTGTTTCAAATTGAATTTTTCCAACTCCCTCCATGTAGTTCAAATGATAAATGGTTGCTTCAATGATTTCTTTGAAACGGATGAAACTTGTTTCGACCTCAACACGGTTGTTGCGTGAATAATTGAGGATGTTCAATATGAACCGGTCTAACCGCTGGATGCGCGCTTTGATCATTCGCGCATGTTCAATGGTTTCCGGCTCCGACGATTCACTTTCAATGAAATCAGTAAGCCCCAAAACGGAAGTGAGCGGCGACCTCAGGTCATGGGATGTGCTGTAAACAAAACGGTCAAGCTCTTCATTGGTCTTTATAAGTTCGCTGTTTTTCCGGTGAAGTTCTTCTTCAGCGAGTTTGGCATCGCTGATGTTGATTAAGGTTCCGTTCCAAACAGTTTTTCCATTCGGATGAACAAAAGGAACGGCGTTGCTCCTTACCCATTTGTAGTTCCCTGTTTCCCTGTCGAGGATCCGGTAGCGAACCAAAAAAGGTTTTAAAGTTTTCACTGATTCACTGATCGCCTGGTTTAAAAGCTGCAGGTCTTCGGACGGAATGCCTTCTGTCATTTTATGGTCGTCCGAATAAATTTCTTCCGGCGTATAACCGGAAAGTTCTTTGATCCCTTCACTTACGAATAAAAATTTCCCTCTTTTGTTTTCATCAATCACGAACTGGTACACAGCTCCGGGAATGGATGAGCTGATTTCTTTGAGCTGCCGGTTGCTTTGCTGAAGCGCTTCTTCACTGCTGCGAAGTTGTTGTTCAGCTTTTTTCCTTTCTGTCACATCACGGATGCTGCTGATGGCAATTTTCCCTTCCGATGTTTCGAGGTAGCTCAGTCCGATGTCAATAGGAAATTCCTTTCCGTTTTTTCTTTTCCCATATAATTCGTGCTGCGACCCGCCCATGACCCTGTTGGAAGGGCTTCTGAAATAACCGGCCGTATGCGCTTCATGTGGTTTCCTGAATCGTTCAGGCATCAGCGTTTCAATAAGTTCACCAAGGATCTCTTCCCGGTTGTATCCAAAAATATTTTCAGCCTGTTTGTTGAAAATGGCAATCATTCCTTTTTCATTGATTCCGATGATGCCATCAGGCGCAGATTCCAGCAATCCTTCAAACAGGTTTTTTTGTGTCTGCAGTTTTTCATCACGGTCAGTAAGTTCACTATTCGTGAGCATCAGTTTGCGGATGGCACGTACAATAAGGAATCCCATCAGCATGAGTAAAAATATCGTGGCGGCGATGAGAAATGCAATGTGCTTCACGGCTGCCTGGACAGAGTCCTTGGCCTGCCTGTCCTTGCTGGCCGTTTGCAGGATGATGTAATCGGAAAGTTGTGTCAGAGTCTGCTGAAATTTTTCAAACTGTTCATTCTGAAATTCGATTTGATGATTGAATACCGGGGTGTGATCCATGCCTGCGTTCATTCTCAGCAGCGCGATTCGTGCTTTTGTGTTTTCATTTCTCTTCAGGAGCATGTCATGAAAAAGTACCTGTTCCATGGTGTCGCTGATCAGTTTCTCATAATCTTCCAGTTTCGCATTGTTTTTTTCGTACTGGGAATTCATGGACTTCAGTTCATTTACTTTGTCCAGGTCGTCATTCACGGAAATGCCTCTCAGCACAGCGATTTCAACCCGGGCCACACCGGTTCTTATTTCACCAATGAGCGCGAGTTTACGGGTCGAGTTGCCGGAGATGTCATTGTATTTGGCATTCGTATCCCCGGCTTCTTTCATCACAAAGTAGCCTGTAATGGCAAGGAGGAAAAAAAGTCCGGCATAAACGGATAATAATATTCTGCTCGGGGTTGTATGTTTCAGAACGCTGATCTTCATTCGGGAAATTTATATTTTAGAACCATGCATGCACACAACATCGTTGCTTCTCCTGGAAACAAATCGTGTCGTGTTGAAAAAATAGCGTTGTGAGGTGTGCATGCAAAGCACAAAAAGGATAAAGCACTGGAACCATGGAATAGTTGCAACTACTAAAGGTTTGTAGCAGATTTTGGAGAGTGCCTGTAGTTTAATTTCTACAAAAAAGCATGGGGAACTTCAGTTGAATACGCTCGGGGAAATTAAAAAAAATTCCATGACTATTTTTTTTAAACCAGTTCATGTTTGATGGCGTAGTTGATCAGTTCGGCATTCGTTCGCATGTCCATCTTTTCAAGTATGCGTGCGCGGTACGTGCTGATGCTGGATGCACTCAGTGAAAGTTCATCGGCGATGGCGCCCGTGTCTTTTCCGTTGGCAATCATGCACAACACCTGCAGTTCACGGTCAGAAAGATATTCATGGAGTTGCTTGTCGGAATCTTTTTTCAACCGGCCGGCCAGCGTTTCGGCGAGGGATGAGGAGATGTATTTTCTGCCTGAAAGAATTTGTTTGATAGCAGTGATCAGTTCATCCGAGGCGCTTTTCTTGGTGAGGTAGCCGGCCGCACCCAGTTTCATCGCCCGGATGGCATATTGATCTTCGGGATACATGCTCAGGATCAACACGGGTGTGCCAGGGAATTCATATTTGAGTTGTTTCAGAATTTCAAGTCCGTTGCGTCCCGGCATGTTGATGTCAAGAATGATGACATCCCATTTTTCTATACGGGATTTTTCAATGACTTTGTTCCCGGTATCCACTTCCACAATCGAAGCATCCGTGAATTCCTCTTCAAGAATCCGTTTCAGGCCATGAAGCACAACGGGGAAGTCATCAGCAATCAGAATTTTTAGCATAAGAGAATTAGTTTGGTTGAAAAAAAATAATCAGGATGCCGGTTCAATGGGAATCGTAAGCCTGGTAAAGGTTCCGGTTCCCGGATTCCCGGAAATGGTGAATTCTCCTTTCAGGATTTTTGCACGTTCAGTCATCCCCAATAATCCAATCGATCGTTTGTCGGTGATTTCATTTGGAGAAATTCCTTTTCCATTGTCCTGGATTTCGAGAATGAGAATTTCATTTTGTTTGCGGAGAGAAATTTTCACAACACTAGCCTGTGCATGCCGGGAAATGTTCGTCAGTGATTCCTGCAGAATCCGGAAGGCAGTCGTCTTGATTTCATTGCACAGTATTTCTTCATTCATCTCAAGTTGCAGGTCGCATTTGATTTGTGTCCTTCGTTCGAACTCACCTGCCTGCCATTCGATGGCTTCCGGCAAACCGATGTCATCCAGCACCTGCGGGCGGAGATGGAGTGAAATGTTCTGAACCGAATCGAGCAGTTCATCAACGATGCCTTTCATGGCAGTGATGCGTTCTGATTCAGTTTTTTTTGCTGGCTGGAGTTTTTTGTTCAGCCACGAAAGGTCAAGATGAAGAGCGGTGAGTCGCTGTCCAAGTACGTCATGGATTTCTCTTGATATGGCGGTGCGCTCTTCTTCCCTCACCACCTGGAGATGCGTTGAAAGTTTGCGTAGCTGGTCGCGGGATAATTTAAGTTCTTCCTCTGCTTTTTTTCGTTCCGTAATGTCATTGTTGATGCCCATGGTACCGATGATTTCACCGCGTGAATCAAAAACGGGAGCCCCGTTGACCAGGAGCCAAATCGTATCTCCCGATTTTTTCTTCAACGGAATTTCATACTGGCTGCTGATTCCATTTCTCCTGAGTTCAAGTTGTTCGTTCAATATTTTTTCACCTTCCCGGTTCAGCAATAGCGCCACGGAATTTTTTCCGATCAGTTCTTCCGCTGTGTAACCAACCATTTCGCAGAATCGCTTGTTTACATACTCTATGACTGCATGGTTGTCAACACGCATCAGGCCGTCGTTCATGTTTTCAATCAGCAACCGGTACCTCGATTCACTTTCGCTGAGCATCTCAAGAGTCTGCTTTCTCTCGGTGATGTCATGAAAAATGGAAAGCATGCATTTCTTTCCTTCCAGTTCAATCACTTCGATGGAACACAAGGCATCGCGCTCTTCTCCCTGTTTGTTGCAGTACCTGATATCCCGGTTGATGACGCTTCCATGCTTTTTCAGCTGTTCCACGAGTTTGTTCCTGTCCTCTGTTTCCTCCCATACATGGAGTTCGGAGGTGGTATGGCCAATGACTTCCTCTTTTGTGAATCCAAAAAGTTCCAGGAATGCCCGGTTGATGTCAATGAACTTCCCGGTTTCCAGTTCGGTGATGATGATCGGGATGGGGCTTGCATGAAACGTTTTTGAAAATTTTTCTTCCGCTTTTTTTCGCTGGGTGATGTCCACCAGGGAACCAAACATCCTCACGGGTTTCCCGGCGCTGTCGCGGATGATGTAACCACGGTCGTACACATGGCCATAGCTGCCATCAGGCATCTGGAAACGAAATTCATCCGACCAGGAAAGCCTGTTGCTGTCCATCGCTTTTTGAAAATTGTTGAGCACATATTCTCTGTCATCCGGATGTATCTTGGCAATCCATGCATCGATGTCCGGTTTGGTTGTTTCAGGGACATACCCATGCATTTTATAAAAATCATCGTTCCACCAGGTTTCGTTTTTTTTGATATTCCAGTCCCACAGGCCATCGTTGGTGGCATGGGTGATCAGTTCAAAACGCTGGTTCATTTCACTCAGCGATTTATTTACCTGCTGCAATTCAGATGTCGCTTCATTCACCTTCTGCTGCAGGTTCTTGTTCATCTCGATAATTTTCATCTCTGCTTTTTTAAAGGCAGTCATGTCGTGATGAACTTTTACAAACCCGGTAATTTCATTCCGTTCATTTTTGATCGCGGAAACCGTGGAAAGCGTGTAGATCGTTTCCCCGTTTTTACCAACCTGGTTGACCTCTCCTTTCCAGTATCCGTTCAAATGAATTTCTTCCATCATGTGTTCGAACGTATCAGAAGGGAAGGACGTGCCGGTAAAAACGGGTGCATGTTGTCCGATGGCTTCTTCTTCAGTATAGCCGTAAATCAACCCGGCGCTTTTATTCCATGTTTTGATGATAAAATTTTCGTCGGTGGAAACAATGGCATCGTATACATGTTCGGTGAATTGGGCAAGTTGCCGGATTTTATTTTCCGCTTCCTTCTTTTCCGTGATGTCAAAATTAATTCCGCAAAGCCCGTATGTTTTATCCGACGGATCTTTGAGCGGAAACAACACCGTAAGAAAAGTGCGGATGCCGGCCGGAGTCATGGTCGTTTCTTCGGATTGAAGAGTTTCGCCACTGGTGATTACCTGTTGTTCATTTTTCTGCCATCGTTCGCTCAGTTCAGCAGGAAAAAGATCAAAGTTTGTTTTCCCGATCACATCTTCTTTTTTCCAGTGCATCATTATTTCACAAGATCGATTCCACAGGAAATATTTTCCATCCTTGTCTTTGGCAAAAATAGGAGCATAGTGGTTGTCCACGATGGTCTGTAATTTCGCTTCACTTTCTTTCAGTGCAGATTCTAATTTTTTCCGTTCCGTCACATCACGGAGGAAAACCTGGGTATGTGGCGCATCTGTTTGCAGCTTGCCTGTGGCATTCACTTCAAAGGTGATCCGGTTTCCGTTTTTTGCAAGGAGAACAACCTCGATGCCCGCAAAATTTTCTCCTTCAAAGATGCGTTTGAAAATGTCTTTACAGGTTTCCTGGTGTTCCGGGGCGATGATGTCGAACATGCGCAAGGTTATTAAATCTTCGTCATTGTATCCCAGTGTTTTTTGCCATGCTTTATTCGTGTAGAGGAATTTTCCGCTGATGTCCACGCTGTGAATCATGTCGATGGATGAATCAAAAAAATCTTTTAGGTGTTGATTATTTTCCAGCAAAAGAACTTCCGCTTTTTTTCGACCCGATAAATCATGGATGAAGAAATAGGTAAAAATGATGAGCAGTAAAAAACCTCCGACGGCAATTCCGTAAAATAAAAAACTGCCGGAACGGATTCCCTGTTGAAACTGAAAAGCCAGATTGGTCAGTGTGGCCCTGTTGAGGCTGTCAAGGCCAGCCAGTTTTTTTTCAGAGGAATAATATGTCCCGTCATTTTTAAACAACTCAGTTTGACGGATTGCGGCAGGAGGCCCTTTTCGTTTCCGCTCGGAAATTATTTTTTTTTCTGAATCCGATTCCCGGGTTACCTGGTTCAGGATTCCTTTGAGCTGTTCAAGTATCAGCGGTTCCTCGTTCCCTGTTGTGACCAGTTGTTCCAGCTTGCGTTTTAATTCTGACTCGGTATGATAGATTTTAATTTCAAGATCACCCGCACCGGTCTGAACATAAGCATCCATCCATTTTTTTTTATTCTGGACCTGGTGGATAATGGTTCTGACTTCTGATTCCATCGCACTCGCCGATTGAATGGCTTCGTTTATTTTTTCAAAACGTTTTTTATTTTTTTGCCAGGTCATCGTGGATGCCGTGATCAAAATCAGCGAAGCAACAATTCCAAAATAAAAATATTTTTTAAGGATTCGGTTCATGGCTTTGGTTGTTAAATTCCTGTTGTTTCAAAAATACCCGGCGGGATCATTCCCTGAGGCGGCATCGGTATTCAGCTTCACTTTCCGTTACCGCCGTTTAAAGGGCGATGATGTATGACGCCGGCATGCATTGTTTTGTGATGAATAATTTCATGAGTGGTCAGAGTTGGATCATGGACAAAAAAATGGCGCAGTTAAAAATAGTAAAAAATACCACAATCAGGTGTTTTCCGTTGCTTGTAGTACAAACCACGACATGATTTTTATGAGATTCGTGACAGGTAATCCCGGGCATTGCAACTAACCATGAAATGTTAAATGCGTATGAGTTAAGATTAGAATCCGGGACAATGAAAATATTACCAGTGAAAGTAGGAAGACGAGTGAAGAAGGAATTGATGATGAATGATGAAAGAATGATTTTGCCGATAAAAAAAATCATCTTACTCACCCTGGGTGTGTTCATGCTTGCCATGAACCCGGGAAAGGCTCAAACGGAAACTTATTCTGTTGAGTCGAACATTATTTACTATTTCACCAAATATGTCGATTGGCCTGCCAGTGAAAAGACCGGTGAATTCATCATCGGAATTTATGGAGCCGACCATCTTTACAACGAATTGAAAATCGGAATCACCGGCAGAAAGGTCGGCGATCAGAGGATAGCTATTGTTAAAATTGACGATTTGACGGATGAGAAATTCAGTTACCCGATTTTATTCATCGCTTCGGATAAAAGCAGGAGCATGAAGAAGATTTTGCAGGCAACACAAAACAAACCGGTTTTGATTGTCACTGAAAAAGAAGGCATGATTACCAACGGATCCTGCATGAACCTCGTGATTTTGGACGGAAAGGTAAAGCTGGAAATCAATCAGGAAAATATTGAAAGCAGGGGATTGAAAGTCGCCGCAGAACTTCTTGCTTTTGATAAAAATTCAAAACAGCAGACGGTGCAGACCAGCAATAAATGAGACACATGAATTTGAGCATTAAAAACAGGTTGTACCTGAGCTTTTCAGTGTTGGTGATATTGTTTGTCATCAACGGTGTGATCAGCACCGTCATCATTAAAAAAAACAATAAGCTGTCAGGGCACATCACGCAGGTGATGGATCCATCCATTGACAAGATGTATGATTTTCGAAAAATGATTCTCGAATCGAAAATGTACATCACGAACTGGGTGTTTCTGCGGGCCGACGAGCAGGACAGAAAAAAATTAGTGATAATTCAGCAGTCCGAATTTCCGGCGTTTAAAGTTGAGTTGGAAGCACTGCTTTCTCAATGGAAAGATAAAAAAAATGCGAATGATTTAAGAATCGTAATGGCCAATTTCAGTACATTGATTGAACGGGAAAAAGAAATCATGAACTCGTTGCAAAGTTTCTCCGATTATGATGATCCGATAACCCGGTTAAGTGCGGAAAGAACACTGGAAGATGAAATCTTGCCTCTTGCCGATTCGTCGCTGGGGGATTTGCAGGTTCATCTTAAAGAAGCGAACCTTGAACGGGCCCAATATAAAAGCGAACTCGGGCAATCAACCGTGATTCTCCGCATCATGATTTTTTCACTCGCTGTCACGATCCTGTTGCTGGGAGTTTTTCTTGCCGTGTACATGACAAAAATAATCACCCAGCCGATCAATAAAATCAATGACACGATTAAGGGAATAGCCCGTGGCATCATCAGGCCATTGGATCCGCAGAACAAAAAAGATGAAATCGGGGAAATGATGGTTTCCGTAAATGAGTTATCCGAAAACCTGCTGGCAAAAACACTGTTCGCAAAGGAAATCGGGAAAAGAAATTTTGAGTCGCGTTATTTTCCGCTGAGTCATGAGGATGTTCTGGGTCATGCCCTGCTGACGATGAGGGATAACTTGCGGAACGGGGAGAAGGAACTGTTTAAAACACACCTGCAAATGCAGACCTTCTTCAGGAATATCGACGAAGTGTTTTTTTCTGTTAATACGAAAGAAAATAAACTGCTGCTGATATCTCCTGCCTGTGAAAAAATTTATGGATATAGTGAAACCGATTTTCAGGAGAACTCCAATGCCTGGCATGAAGCGGTCATCAGTGAAGACAGGAAAAATTTCGATACCGGTTACCAGGTACTTCATTCAGGAAAAGCGTTCTTACAGGAATACCGCATCCAGCATAAAGATGGTTCCATCCGTTGGGTGGAGACCAAGATTACTCCTTCGCTTGATAAACATGGCGACTTAGCACGTATAGACGGAGTCACGGTCGATATCACCCAAAGAAAGAATGCCGAGATAACCATTAAGGAAAGTGAAAACAAATACCGGAGCTTATTTGAAAAAATGGTGGATGGTGTTTATAAAAGTTCCAATGAAGGAAAGTTTATAGAGGTCAACCCGGCTCTTGTAAAAATGCTAGGTTTCGGGAGCAGGGAAGAGCTGCTGGCAATAGATATCAAATCTCAATTATACTTTGAGCCCGGTGACCGCGATGCTGCTGTTCACCAGGATAAATCGGATGGGCTTTCAGTGTTTCGCCTGAGGAAAAAAGATGGCAATGAAATCTGGGTGGAAGACCGCGGTCATTATATTACCGATGAGCACGGCAATATCCTTTACCACGAAGGAATTTTGCGTGATGTGACGGAACGGGTTAAGGCGGAATTTCAATTACAGAAAAGTCAAAAGGAAACGGCTGATTATAGGAAGGCACTGGATCAGTCATTGATTGTTTCGATCACCGATCAAAATGGAATCATCCAATATGCCAATGAAAATTTCTGCAGCATAACAGGATATGCCCTCGATGAATTGGCAGGGCAGGATCACCGGATCATCAACTCCGGATATCATTCCCAAGAGTATATGAAAACTTTATGGGAAACGATTGCAAAGGGGAATGTATGGAGAGGTGAAATGAAAAACAAATCAAGGGACGGTACGTATTTCTGGGTGGATGCAACGGTCGTTCCTTTCCTGGATGAACGCGGAAAGCCGTATCAGTATCTCGCCATGCGGGTGGATGTCACCGAAAGAAAAGAAGCCGACGAAATACTGAAAGCAAACAACATCGAACTTAAAAAAACAAATTCCGAACTCGACAAATTCGTCTACAGCGTTTCGCATGATTTGCGCGCGCCGTTGTCATCCATGCTTGGAGTGGTGGAAATATCGGAAGAAGAAACAACCGACCCGCAATTGCTCGAGCATTTCGGATTACTAAAAGGAAGCATTACCAAACTGGATGGTTTCATTCATGACATCCTCAGTTATTCGCGCAACTCCAGGCTGGAAGTGAAAAAAGAAGAAATCAATTTCCAGGAAATGCTGCATGACATCAGCAATCATTTAAAATACATGAGCGGAAACAATCGCCAGATTGAACTTAAAATTCATGTCACTGAAGGCAAACCGTTTGTCTCGGATAAAAGCCGCATCAATGTTGTTCTCAATAATCTTATTTCAAACGCCATCCGCTACCAGAACCCGTCCGCTGATCATCCGTTCGTGGATGTGAAAATTGACATGTCGGATACCGAAACGGATATCATTATAAGAGACAATGGCATCGGCATCAGTAAAGAAAATCAACAAAAGATTTTTGACATGTTCTACCGCGTTTCTGAAAACTCAGTCGGTTCCGGATTGGGATTGTATCTCGTGAAGGAAATTGTCGACAAACTCGATGGCAAAATTAAAATCGAATCTGAATTGGGGAAGGGAACTTCCTTTTGGGTTAACCTTCCCAACAACAGCATAAACGAATCCCTCAGTTAAAATTAATTCAAATGGAAAATCAAAATCAAACTCCGCGCTACAAAAAAGTACTGGTCATTGATGATACGTATGTTGACCGCTACATCGCCGAACGCAACATTAAAAAATACGGCTTTGCCGAAGAAGTCATTTCAAAAGAGTCGGCCCGGAGTGCGCTGGATTATTTAGCAGGACTTGCTGATCATCCCGAAGAACTGCCGCAGTTGATTTTTCTTGACATCCGAATGCCTGAAGTGGATGGCTTCGGGTTTCTTGCTGAATACGAAAATCTGCCCGAACAGGTAAAAAGCAATTCCATCGTCATGATGCTTTCCACATCACTCAATCCTGATGATCATGAGAAAGCAGCCAACAATAAATACGTCAGTAAGTTTTTGAATAAACCTTTGAACCAGGAGAGGCTGGAGGAAATTTCCCAATTGTTATCCGGTGATTCATCCTGGAAAAAAGCAGGATGACAAAATGAATTTACAGGTTGGTTGCATCGAAGGATGCTTCTACACATTCACTCCGGCGCCGTGGCAGTTTTTGTATTTCTTTCCGCTTCCGCACGGACAAGGATCGTTGCGCCCGATTTTTTGTTCTACACGAACGGGCTGAACTTTTGGCGGCGCGGCAGGTTGCTGCGGAATTCCTGAAGTAGGTGCTTTCGATGCATCGTCTTTGTTGGCACGCAAACGGCTCATGTCGGTTTTCTGCGGCGGACGGGCTTCCCGCACATTCGCCGGATCCTGCGATGGAATCACTCCTTTGAAAAGGAAAGAAATGATTTCCTTGTTCACACGTTCCATCAGTTGCTTGAATAAATCAAACGACTCAAATTTATAAATGAGCAGCGGATCCTTTTGTTCGTACACCGCATTCTGAACGGATGTTTTCAGGTCGTCCATTTCACGAAGGTGTTCTTTCCATGCATCGTCAATGAATGCTGCAATGATTCCTCGTTCAAAAGAAAATACAAGTTCTTTACCTTGCGACTCGTATGATTTTTTCAGGTTGGCCACTACCTGTATTCCTTTCATGCCGTCGCTGAACGGCACTACGATGTTCTGAATGGTTGCTCCCTGGTTTTCGAAAACGTCTTTGATAAAAGGAAGTGTTTTTTCAGCCAGCATCTGCGACTTATGTTTGTAATAACGCTGTGCTTCCTCAAACACTTTTTCTGTCATCACCTCCGGCTTCTCATTCATGAATTCGGATTCGCTCACCGGGCAGTCAATGGAAAGTAAACGGATCAGATCCAGTTTGAAACCTTCGTAGTCGCGGAGATCGAGGTGTTCATTCACAACCGCTTCGCACACGTCGTACATCATGTTGCTGATGTCGATGCCGATGCGTTCGCCGAAAATGGCATGTCTGCGTTTGGTATAAACGACTTCACGCTGTGAATTCATCACGTCATCGTATTCGATGAGACGCTTCCGGATTCCGAAATTATTTTCTTCCACTTTCCGCTGGGCGCGTTCGATGCTCGACGTAATCATGCTGTGCTGGATCACTTCTCCTTCTTCAATTCCCATCCTGTCCATCAGTTTGGCAATGCGGTCGGAGCCGAACAACCGCATCAGGTCATCTTCCAGTGAAACATAAAACTGCGTGGATCCCGGATCTCCCTGGCGGCCCGAACGTCCGCGCAACTGGCGATCCACCCGTCTCGATTCATGTTTTTCCGTTCCGATGATGGCCAACCCGCCGGCTTCCTTTACTCCGGGGCCTAACTTGATATCGGTACCACGACCGGCCATGTTGGTAGCAATGGTTACCGTTCCTGCCATTCCTGCTTCGGCAACAATTTCCGCTTCACGCTGGTGCAGTTTTGCATTCAGCACGTTGTGTTTGATGTTCCGGAGTTTCAGCATCCGGCTCAGCAATTCTGAAATTTCAACGGATGTAGTACCGACGAGAGCAGGTCGTCCGGCTTTCACCAGTTGTTCAATTTCTTCAATGACCTTGTTGTATTTCTCGCGCTTCGTTTTATATACTTTGTCTTCTTCGTCTTTCCTGATCACCGGGCGATTGGTAGGGATCACCACCACGTCAAGTTTATAGATATCCCAGAATTCTTTCGCTTCTGTTTCAGCCGTACCGGTCATGCCGGAGAGTTTGTGGAACATCCTGAAATAATTCTGAAGCGTGATGGTAGCATAGGTTTGTGTGCTCGCTTCAATCTTTACATTTTCTTTCGCTTCAATGGCCTGGTGAAGTCCGTCGGAATAACGTCTTCCTTCCAGCACACGGCCGGTTTGCTCGTCAACGATTTTTACTTTTCCGTCGGCGATGATGTATTCAATATCAATTTCGAAAAGTGTGTACGCCTTGAGTAACTGGTTCACCGTATGAATGCGTTCCGACTTCACGGCGAAATCGCGCATGAGCTGGTCTTTGTTCTCGATTTTTTCGGAAGGTGTTTGTGCTGATTTTTCAATTTCAGCAATGGCGGAGCCGACATCCGGTAAGATGAAAAAATCTTTGTCTTCACTCGACGTCGTCATCAGCTCAATTCCTTTTTCAGTGAGCTCGATGCTGTTGTTCTTTTCATCAATCACAAAATACAATTCAGCATCTGCTTTGTGCATTTCCTTTTGCTGATCCTGGAGGTGATAATTTTCCGATCGCTGCATGATCGCTTTCACTCCCGGCTCGCCGAGTAGTTTGATCAGTGCTTTATTTTTCGGAAGTCCGCGATAGGCGCGGAACAAGGCTAATCCTGCTTCAACTTCTTTCTTCTCATCTTTCGACTCAAGCAATTTACGGGCTTCCGAAATAATTTTTGTGATGTAATCGCGTTGAGCTTTCACCAGCAATTCCACTTTTGGTTTGAAGGCGTCGAATTCGTGGTGATCACCTTTCGGTGTAGGACCGGAAATGATGAGCGGTGTTCTTGCATCATCAATCAATACAGAATCCACCTCATCCACGATGGCGTAATGATGTCCGCGCTGAACCATGTCTTCCGCGTTGCGGGCCATGTTGTCGCGCAAATAATCAAAACCGAATTCGTTATTTGTTCCGTAAGTGATGTCGGCGTTGTATGCTTTCTTTCTTTCTTCTGAATTCGGTTCATGCTTGTCGATGCAATCCACCGTAAGTCCGAGGAATTCGAAGATCGGCCCGTTCCATTCCGAGTCGCGTTTGGCGAGGTAATCATTCACCGTTACAATGTGTACACCGCGTCCTGCCAATGCATTCAGGTAAATCGGCAACGTAGCCACGAGTGTTTTTCCTTCGCCGGTAGCCATCTCGGCAATTTTCCCCTGGTGAAGCGTGATGCCGCCGATCAGCTGTGAATCATAATGCACCATGTTCCAGGTAACCATGTTGCCGGCAGCCAGCCATGAATTAAAATAATAAGCTTTGTCGCCTTCGATTTCAACGTTGTCTTTATGCGCAGCCAAATCCCTGTCGTGTTGGGTGGCCATTACTTCGATCTCTTCATTTTCCGAAAATCGTTTGGCTGTTTCTTTCACAACAGAAAAAGCTTCCGGTAAAATTTCAAGAAGGATATCTTCGGTTTGTTTTAACCGGTCTTTTTTCAGCTGATCAATTTTCCGGTAGATATCTTCCTTCTTATGAAGATCCATTTCAGAATCCGCTTCCACCTGTGATTCGAGTTCGGAAATTTCCGCTTCCACCTCTTTGATGTGTTCGGTAATGCGTTCTTTGAATTGCTGTGTTTTGCTTCTTAGCTCATCATGACTCAGGGAAGCAAAGTCAGGAAAAACGGCTTTTATTTTATCGGCAATCGGGTTCAGCTCTTTCAAATCCCGGTCGCTTTTACTACCGAAGATTCCGCTGATGGCTTTGTTCAGGATTCCTATCATAATTCGTAATCAGTAAAAATAAGTAAGAAAGGCAAATGTACTTTTAATTCAGAAGATGGGGAAATGGCAGTAGTGGGTCAGTTTGAAAACTATTTGTATGAAATCTTTATGTATAATTCAAACTGACCCACTACTGAAATGGCAGTCAATCATTACGCCAGTGAGGTGTGAGGTGAAAAAGTGGCAGAGGAGGGATAGGTTATAAGTCAAAAGTTAAAAGTCAAAAAGGGAATAAGTATGGACAGAATATTCCAACCTGGTAGAAAAAAATTAAAGCCGGTTTTTCAAAATTCCCGGGCGGAAATATAATTTACTTTATTGCAGTTTGGCAAGCCACAGTGAAGCATTCATAAATAATTTCGCGTGGCTGTAAAGCGGCCAGCTTACAAACAGTGTATTCCCGGATGCGCCGGTGCCATCATCCATTGGAGAACTATCGGTAACACAGAATACTCTTCCTGCTCCATAAGCCGATGATGCACACATGATGTGAGTTGTGTTTTGTGCATACGAGTTTTGCCAGATCAGTCCCTGTACAGTTGAATTCGCTGAAGGATTAATGGTAATGGTAGCTCCGTTATTGAATTGCATCTGTGTCACATTTCCCTGTGAACCATGCAGGATCGTATTGCTGCTGTTGCCCGATAATACATTGCTGCTTACCTGCGAAATGTTGGTGAGGTCAATGCTGAAACCAAAAGGGTTATTCTGAACCGTGTTGTTTGTCATCAGGTCGTTCCAAATCGCCGGTGAATCCCATCCGTCATTGTTACGGTCGGAAATCGTGTGATCGGAAATCATAAACAATCCACCGCCGGCATTTACGAAATTAAGAATGGCGACTTTTTCAGCAGCAGTAAAACGAGTGTTTGGTTCGTCAACAACAAATACATCGTAGTGAGAAAGATCCTGGGCATTGGAAACATTGCCATAGGTAATAGCAGTTCCGGATGGAAGTGTTTCCACGGAGTTTCCTGATTTTACCAATGCAATTCCCCAACTAGAAATCGCACCTTTCCAGTATGTTTCAGATGTTGAAGAAGTAATCGTCGACTGAGCCGGAGTTGGAATCCTTTGCGGGCTTGCATCTTCATCGATTACCCAATCAGCATTGCCGGCCGTTTCGGCTTTGGTGGCATCAAACAAAAATTTCTTTGCACCGGTAACCACATTGCTGATTGTAAATGTTTGTGTGGAAGAAGTTCCTCCGCCCGGCGCGGGATTGAAAACAGTGACACTGGCTGTTCCTGCTGTTGCAACATTGGCTGCCGGAATACTGGCAGAAAGTTGAGTGCCGCTGATGTAAGTAGTAATGAGGGATGTTCCGTTCCATTTTATCGCAGAACCATTCATGAAATTACTTCCTGTTACAGTAAGAACAAAGGCCGGGCTGCCTGCAGTTGCCGAGGATGGTGACATAGAAGTAAGTACAGGAACAGGATTGGAAGTGATGGTAAATGTTTGTGCGGAAGAAGTTCCTCCGCCCGGAGCCGGGTTGAAAATAGTTACACTCACTGTTCCCGCTGCTGAAATGTTGGTTGCGGGAACGGCAGCAGAAAGTTGTGTTGCGCTGGTGAAGGTTGTTGCCAGTGCAGTTCCATTCCAATTGACAACAGAACCGTTCATGAAATTATTTCCGTTCAAGGTAAGTGTGAATGCTGCGCTTCCCATCACTGCACTGGAAGGGGAGATGGAAGTCAATGCAGGAACAGGATTGGAAGTGCCGCTGTAACCGTTTATGGTGAAGTCATCGAAGTTAATCCGGTTCGTACCGGCATCCGTCTTCCTGATTTCAAAACGAATATTTCCCGACACATTGATTGTAAAAGTTGCCGCCTGCAATGTTGTGGTGGTCGTACTGATGGTACTTCCAGCCTGTGTAAAACTTGTTCCGCCATTGGTGGAATACCATAACTGCCAGGTTCCGTTGGCATCAGTTCCGTACTTCGCATGCATCACCGTCACCGTGGAGGCACCCGAAATAAAATCAAACTTCATCGTTGCAATACCGCTGTTTCGCACCCGAACAGATTGAAGCCCGTTTTTCGGATCGCTGGCGGAAGTTCCAAGCAAGGCATCGTTGAGCGTCCATGTTCCGGTCGACAGCACCACGTCACCGGTTGCATAAGCTGCCTTGGTGCCGGTTTCAAAGTTTTCAAGAAAGACAGCGGCAACAGTTGCTGCAGCGGAAATTTTGTTCCCGTTTTCCTTGACAGGAGCAGTAGCCACCGTTTCCTTTTCCTTGGTGCACGAAAAGCCGGTTAACAAAATCAGGGTGAGTAAAACGGGTTTGATTCCTTTCATAGAGTTCTGTTTGTTTGCACAATGAAGATAAATAAACTGGATTTCTGATTAATTTTTATTTTAGTTTGTTTTGACAAATTTCTGAGTGACATGATTTACCTGCCCGCTCAGTTCAACCTGGTAGATACCAGCCTTCAGTTTATCTGTGTCGAGGTGTATGATGGATTCTCCTGCATGCAACATCTGCTGCAGAATTTTTCTTCCCCAAACATCGTATACTTTTAATGTTTCAAACTCAGAATCATTGCCCAGGTCAACGGTGAGTTCATGCTCCACAGGGTTCGGATAGATTTTTACAGTCGTCGTTTTGTTACCGGCATCATTCACTGCCATCCCAAGACAAATCACACTGTACGGCATCGAGGTAGTCACCGCCTGGCCCAGATTCACGCCGGTGTAAAAAGACACCACGGCAGATGTGTCGCATCCTGAACTGTCAGCAAACGTAATCGGCGAACTGCTCAGTGAAAGGCTGTAAACGGGACACAAAGGAATCGCTCCGGCAGAATCAGTTTTGATCATGTAAGCAAGCCCGTGCGGATTATTCGGATCTGCATAATATGAACCTCCCATCACAAAACCGAAATCAGAAGTGGGAGTGATGCAATTCGAAAGGTTGTCGAGTGTAAAATCACCGTACATGCTGGCATGGATGACGTCTCCCGCTGAATCAATTTCAATAAAGTCGACCAGCCTCACCGGGATAATGGTATCGGTGGCATTGCTGTGGCCGGTGATCGCATAATGCCCGTTGCTTAATGGCTTCACATCGGTGGCAACGTCTTCGAACAGGTGATTGTATGTTTTTGCCCATTGCACATTTCCGGCGGTATCCAGTTTGACGACGAGAAGGTCAGAAGAATTCAACGCGTTGCCCGTACTGCTTCTTCCGACGATCATGTAACCGCTGTCAGCAGTCTGCACAATCGAATTTCCTTCCTGGAAACCGGCTGCTCCGTATCGTTTGCTCCACCTCACCTGTCCGGCTGTATCGAATCTGACGACAAACAAATCACCGGAAGATCCCGGGTAGATGGTACTCCCGGCTGCAATGTAACCGCTGTCGGAGGTAGCAATGCCGCAATGGAAGCGTGAATTACCGAGGATGCCGGTTGAATTTTGCCATACAGGATTTCCTGCAACGTCCACTTTTAAAATGAAACCACGGTTGTTGTTTATTCCGTCATCATTGGTATGCCCGGATAAAATGTAGCTGCCGTCAAAAGATTGAGTGACACTATACGCTTCATCGTTTCCAGATCTGCCAAACACGTTCGACCACTGGATAAAACCAAGCTGGTCGGTTTTGATCAGGATCATGTCGTTGAAATCAGGATCAAGCGGTGAGCCGTATGTGGTACCGCAGATGAGATAGCCCTGGTCTGGTGTCTTAAAATAATCGTAGCCGAAATCATGTTGCAGGGTTGAATATTTAACAAACATCAGCGGAGTTCCCAGGCTGTCGACCGTACCGAGGATGATGTCGGAAGAATCGCCGGTAACCATGACCGAACCGATGAAGGAGTAACCGGTTGTGTCCTGGATGATTTTTTTTATTTCAAAATGTGTGGTGTCTCCATACAGGATCTGGAAAGTAACCTGGGCGTTCGACTGCATGATGAAACTGAAAAGAAAGAAAACCGGTAGTAATTTTTTCATGGTTCTGGATTCGTGTTTGATGGATGGTTACAGGTGATCAGGGCTTTATCGTTTCCAAAAATAAAAAAGAGTTCCCAATTGGAACTCCTTTTTGTTTTTATTCTTTTAATGACTCGGTAAGCAACCGGGGAAACGGTTTTCAGTATTCGTCTTCGTTAAAGAAGAAATCATCCTTTGTGGGATAATCCGGCCATATTTCCTCAATGTTTTCGTAAGCTTCACCTTCATCTTCCAGTTCCTGAAGATTCTCAATGACTTCCAGTGGTGCACCTGAACGAATGGCGTAATCAATCAATTCGTCTTTCGTTGCGGGCCAGGGTGCGTCTTCCAGGTGTTGTGCTAATTCAAGTGTCCAATACATAGCGTCGAAGTGGTCTTTTAAAAAATGAAATGATTTTTTTACGCTTGCTTTTAAGGGTGGCAAAAGTATAAAAATTCTTTTCAAAAAAACAAACGTTAAAAAAAATCTTTAATGCTGCTGAAATCAGCCACAGCAGAGGGATGAGAATGGAATTAGAAAAACTTTCTTCCGGAAATCAGCGACCGGTGATGAAATTGCCGGTGGAATTATTTTTCATCACCGAATCTTGGCTGCCATGGAATTTCTGTGGCGTGGAGTTCGGCACTGAGTTTCCTTGACAAAACAAAAAAATAATCCGACAGGCGGTTGAGGTATTGGATGATGAGCGGGTTCACATGGCCGTTTGTCGCCACCGACAGGTGCACCACCAGTCGTTCCGATCTCCGGCAAATGCAACGTACGATGTGGCATTGAGAAACCGTGGCATGTCCGCCTGGAAGAATGAACGATTTCATCCCGGGAAGTGTGGCATCCATCCTGTCGATTTCATTTTCAAGGAATGTAACATCTGCTTCCTTCAGATCGGGAATTTTCATCCGCGATGTTTCCGGATCGGAGGCAAGAGAAGAACCGATCGTGAACAACCGGTCCTCGATTTCAATTAAAACTTTCCTGTGATGAGCATCGATGTCCTGGTCACGCAATAACCCGACGTGTGAATTGAGTTCATCAATGGTTCCGTAGGCTTCAATCCGCGCATCGTCCTTGGAAACACGCGTTCCTCCGATGAGTGATGTTTTCCCTTCGTCGCCTTTTTTTGTATAAATCTTCATCTTATGCTTGAATGGTTAAGATTGAAAATTGAATATTAATTAAGCTGTAATATTCACTCTTCATTCTTCAATAACTCTCTATGCCGGTACTGTTTTCCTGATGTTCGCATTCGCCTGGTCCGATTCCACGGCGCCGTCTTTCAGCCGGATAATCCTGTGCGCATGCTGGGCAATCTCTTCTTCGTGTGTGACCACGATGATGGTATTTCCGCGGTGATGAATCTCTTCAAACAAGGCCATGATTTCTTCTGACGTTTTTGAATCCAGGTTTCCCGTGGGTTCATCGGCCAGGATGATGGAAGGATTGTTCACCAATGCTCTTGCCAAGGCAACACGCTGCCGTTGCCCGCCCGAAAGTTCATTCGGTTTGTGCGTTACACGATCTCCCAATCCCACGCCTTCCAGGGTTTGAGTCGCTCTTTCAATGCGCTGTTGTTTCCTGAGTCCGGCATAAACAAGAGGAAGAGCAACATTGTCGAGAGCCGTGCTACGCGGTATGAGGTTGAACGTTTGAAAGACAAAACCGATTTCCTTGTTCCGGATATCGGCCAGCTCGTTGTCATCCATCTTGCTCACTTCTTTTCCGTTCAGCGAATAAGTTCCGCCGGAAGGTGTGTCGAGGCATCCGAGGATGTTCATCAGTGTTGATTTTCCTGAACCGGAAGGACCCATCAGCGCCACGTATTCTCCTTTGTTGATTGCAATGGAGATGGAGCGAAGCGCATGAATGGTTTCGGTTCCGATCGTGTACCGTTTGGAAATATTTTCAAGATCTAAAAGAGGCATAAGGTCCGGTTTGGGTTGGAACAAAAATAGAAGATTAATTGTTACCAAAATGTTAGAAGAAGAATTAATACTTCAACACAAATGATTGTTTCGGAAATCCTCTTCTGAAAAAAACGATACCGAGGCGGAACAAATCCATTGAAAGGGTGACGGCTTCATGTTCCCTGATCTCCTTCCATGCCTCCTGCATCTCCCGGCTCCAGTGAATGTCATCGAATACAAATATCGAATGCTCATGATGCTTTTCCAGGCACTGATGAAAATAGTTCAGCGTTGCTTCCTTCCGGTGGTTGCCGTCGAAGAAAACAAAATCAACCTGCGGAACCAGTTGCAATGCCGATGGCAGCGCATCACTGAATTCGCCTTCCAGTAACCGGATATTCTCCATGTGAGCCGCTACAAAATTCTTTCGCGCTGCCGTCGCAATTTCATGACATCCTTCGATGGTAAGGACGTCCGAATTTTTTGCCGGGGATGCCAGGTACATGGTGGTGATTCCTAAAGAAGTGCCCAACTCAAGAATGTACTTCGGCTGAAACCTGTTCACCAGCCTGAACAGAAGCTGGCCGTACCTCGCAGACTTCGCATGTCTCTTTGCAATGTGACGGATGGCAATTTTTTTTTCCGGTGAAGAGGTTCCGCCTGTCCCCAGGTCAGTCATCCTGATCGAATCTTGCGATAACATCATTCCTGAACGGATTGCTTCAATCACCTGGAAAGCATAGTATGGCGTTTCATCCCGAATCACATGGTGGTAAAGGTCATAAACAAAAGGAGAATGCAGATCGTGTTCATCCAAAGAAGAAAGCCTGAACCGAAGGTATTGTACGGCCGACGAAAGATGTTTGAATTCCAATCCGTTCATGTAGCCGCAAAGTTGAAAATAAAATTTCAATTCCTTTGTTCCGTTATTTCAACTTATCATTTAGTTTATACTTTTGCATTTCAAATTTAACATCATGAGTACGATAGCAGACATCAGGGCGCGGCAAATTCTTGATTCACGCGGCAACCCGACCGTGGAAGTGGATGTGATCACCGATACCGGCATCATCGGGCGTGCAGCCGTTCCCTCGGGCGCATCCACCGGCGTGCACGAAGCCGTTGAGTTACGCGACGGCGACAAAAAGAAATACCTTGGAAAAGGTGTACTGAAGGCAGTGTATAACGTGAACAAGTCCATCAACGATGAACTGAAAGGATACCCGGTTGCCGAACAAAGCCTCATTGACGGAGCGATGATCAAACTGGACGGAACCGAAAACAAATCAAACCTCGGCGCCAATGCCATCCTCGGTGTTTCACTGGCCGTTGCAAAAGCAGCAGCAGTGGAAACCGGTCAGCCTTTGTTCCGGTATATAGGTGGTGTGAATGCGAATACATTGCCTGTTCCGATGATGAATATTCTCAACGGCGGAGCACATGCCGATAACAGCATCGACTTCCAGGAGTTCATGATCATGCCGCTGGGAGCGCCGAATTTTTCAGAAGCCCTCCGCATGGGAACGGAAGTCTTCCACCACCTGAAAGCCGTGCTGAAGAAAAAAGGAATGTCAACGAATGTAGGCGATGAAGGCGGCTTTGCTCCGAATTTAAAATCGAATGAAGAAGCCATCCAGGTCGTCATGGATGCCATCGCCGATGCAGGCTACATTCCGGGAAAAGATATTTTTATTGCACTCGATCCGGCAAGCTCCGAATTTTTTGATACCAAACTGAATAAATATGTGTTCAAAAAATCGTCCGGCGAGCAGCTGTCGCCTCATGAGATGGCAGCGTATTGGAATGATTGGGTGAATAAATACCCGATCGTTTCCATCGAAGACGGCATGGCCGAAGATGACTGGGAAGGATGGAAAAAAATAACGGAACTGTGCGGAAAAAAAATTCAACTGGTCGGCGACGATTTATTCGTCACCAACGTGAAACGGCTTCAGGAAGGAATTCAAAAAGGCGTGGCCAATTCCATCCTCATCAAAGTAAACCAGATCGGAACATTAACCGAAACCATTGAAGCGGTGACGCTCGCCAAATCCAATTCCTATTCCTGTGTGATGAGCCACCGCTCCGGGGAAACGGAAGACAGCACCATTGCCGACCTCGCCGTTGCACTGAACACCGGGCAGATCAAAACCGGTTCAGCTTCGCGCTCCGACAGGATTGCAAAATACAATCAGCTGTTAAGAATCGAAGAATCACTTGGTGAGACTGCTCAGTTTGGAAAAAAAGATTTTAAATTTGTGACGTTTTAAAACAGAACATCTCATATTCTTTTAACCCGATGATGGATACCAACAACAATGGAAGTGCAGAGGAATATTCTGTTTCACCGAATTCAGGCAGGCTCAGGAAGCGAATACGAAAACGCAAAAAATCTTCCTTTTCTAAAAAAAGAGTAAAAAAATACATTGAGTACCTCTTGTGGATTGCCATTCTTGTTGCTTTTCTGTACAGTTTGTTCATCGTAATACCTGAACTGGGAATCGTTTCGGATAAGAAAAATGCCAGGGAGGAAAAGTTGAGATGACGATGACAATTATCATTTGCTGTATCATTCTTTGATTTGTAATTTCGACCTCCTCTATACTATACATCAACTTTTCAATCCACGTTCCAAGTGAAAACAGATAAACTAAAAGAAAAATTTGCCAAAGTTGCTTTACCAATGGCAGCTGAGATGAAAGAATTCATCAAAGAAAATGGCAGTCTCGTAATTGGTCAATATACCATTGAGCAGGTGTATGCCGGCATGAAAGGAATGGTTGGCATGGTCACCGAAACATCAAAGCTGGATCCGGAAGAAGGTATCCGCTTCCGTGGGTATTCCATTCCTGAACTCCGCGTGAAACTTCCGAAAGCTCCCGGTGGTTCTGAGCCGCTGCCCGAAGGAATTTTTTACCTCATGCTCATCGGTGAACTTCCTACCGAAGAAGATGTGGTGATGGTGAGCAATGCCTGGGCACGCAGAAGCAATGTTCCGAAACATGTTTTCGACATGCTCGATGAATTGCCTAAGAATACTCACCCGATGACGCAGTTCAGCGCTGCCATTCTTGCTTTGCAAACGGAATCTGTTTTTGCCGCCGCCTACCGCAAGGGCATGAACAAAAAAGATTACTGGGATTCCATGTACGAAGATGTGATGAACCTGATCGCGCGTTTGCCGCGTGTGGCTGCCTACATCTACCGCAGGGCTTATAAAAACAGCGTACACATCGAACCGGATCCGAAACTCGACTGGGGAGCCAACTTCGCACACATGCTCGGCTACGACGATTACGACATGAAACGCCTGATGCGTTTGTACCTCACCATTCACGCCGATCACGAAGGCGGAAATGTATCGGCTCATGCCACTCACCTCGTGGGTTCTGCGTTGAGTGATGCATATCTTTCTTTTGCTTCAGGCATGAACGGACTGGCTGGCCCGTTGCACGGACTCGCCAACCAGGAAGTGGTTCGCTGGATCATGGATCTTCGCGATCATTACAAAGGTGCCATGCCTACCAAGGCACAGATCAAAGAATATGTGATCCAGACGATGAACGAAGGAAAGGTAGTTCCGGGTTACGGCCATGCCGTGTTGAGAAAAACCGATCCGAGGTTTACCGCCCAGATGGAATTCGCACTGAAGTACATGCCGGATGATGAGAACTGCAAAATCGTTCACATGCTGTATGAAGTGGTTCCTGAATATTTATCGACCATCCAGAAAATTAAAAATCCATGGCCAAACGTGGATGCACATTCCGGTGCTTTGTTGATTCATTATGGAATGGTGGAGTATGATTTCTATACCGTACTCTTTGGTGTTTCCCGTGCGTTGGGAGTATTGGCTTCCCTGCTTTGGGACCGCGCTCTTGGAAACCCGCTGGAACGCCCGGGTTCTGTTACTTCAGAGTGGATGAAGGGACAGGCAGAGAAAGCGCATGCGTGAGGATGTGCTGATTAGCCGATGTGTTGATTAGTTTATTGGACGATTAGACCATTAGACGATGTACCCACCACACGGCAGGCCACGCAGCACCTGCCGGGTGTCTTTTTATTTTATCCAAATTCAATTTCTTCAAACCTTGTGTGGCAGTATTCTGTATAGTAAGAAAATATGCGGCTTTCTGCTTGTAAATTTTAAATGCCTGGCTCATATTAGAAAAATTAAAAACAAAAATAAAAAAACAAGTTAGATTTTCCTGGCCAATATCA
>JAPLDA010000080.1 GCA_026391945.1 Bacteroidota bacterium
AGCATGGGCCTTTTTTTCAGCGAGAAACACAGCAACTTTTTCAGCTTTCAAGTCAGGAGGGAACGATTCATCCACATCTCTTAACAACACCTCAAAATCAATTCCCATCTCCTTCAGTAGCTGTTGCCGGCGCGGTGAAGCGGAACATAAAACTATTTTCTTATCGTTGAACATAAAATTTCAGTTGCCAAAGGTACCTGAACACAGGCTATGATTCGCCGTCAACCTGTATTATTACCAACACCTGAAGTGTTGCAAAAATTAACCGGTCGACCCGGAACATAAAATTACTTAACCCCTTTTTGCACAAAACACATTCACCCATTTTTCCTCCCACCAGCCGTTCCGGTTTGCAGGATCAAAAAAAATGCAGCGATAGGTTATCCCTATTAACTTTTTTTTACTTTAGCACTTCGAAAAGAATCAATTGGCCATGAAATTTTTTCCGGGTAAATTTTTATTGCTTGTTTTGCTGAACCAGCTTGTAGTATCAGCACAGGCACAGAAACCGGAAGATTTCAAAATCCTGGATATCGATAACAAGAATGCGGTTTCATCCATCGAAATTTCTCCGGATAAAAAAACTCTCGCCATTGCAACTTCGGAATCTGCCATATTATTCTGGGATATCGAAAGTCAAAAGGTTATCCGGAAGATTAACCTTACAGGTTACCGACAGGGTCCGTACCTTGATTTTTCCAATGACGGGAAATACCTTTTACTGCTTCAACAATTTTATACTGATTGGGCGCTTAACAAGGACCGGCCTTCGAAAGCCGAGGTGATGGAGGTTGCTACCGGGAAAATCCTGGTCAGCAAAGACAGGGTTCACTGTGCCGCTATCACACCCGATAATCAATCACTTCTCGGACTATCCGGGAACGATGTGATTTTCTGGAATATTCAAAACGGGGAAGTTGAACGCAAGCTTACTCTGAAGGATGCGATGAATGCTGTGGCCATCAGTCCATCGGGTAACTTGCTGGTCATTTCACAGAAACCGACTGCTGATGATCTTAAAAACATTCCTTCTGTCAGGGAAGATAAAAAAGCTGTTAAAGAAGCGCTGAAGTTTCGTGAAGTGGTCTATTTTTATGATGCAAAAACTTTTGAAAAAAGACTTGTCGTCAGTGATATTTTTGATATCGTTTTCAGCATGCGTTTCTCAGCAGACGGAAATTCACTCTATCTCTTCAACGCTCCCAATACTCATTTAAGAGCTTCCAGTGGAGCCGAACGAAATGGTTACATCCAGGCCGTGAATGTAGATGACGGAACATCCAGCCGTGTCATTTTTCCGACCAGCGCCACAGAACCGCAGTATAAGGAAAGTCCCGACAGGCAGTTCTTTGCAGCCACTTCCATTGAATCCAGGTTCCGGGTACTGAATTCCGTGAATGTGTTTTACAGGGAAACCGGAAATACGTTTACAAAATTTGTCAATGACTTCCGTTTTACGGAGGACGTGCACACAGGCCGCGCATCGTTCGAATTCCTTCCCGATGGCAATACCATGATGATCGGCTATGGCTCCCGGCTTGCTCTTTGGAAATTTCAATAACCTTTCAACATGAAAAAAATCAACGTACTGTTTATTCTTTTACTGGTCTTCTCCATCACAAAAGCCCAGAAGCCGTTCATTCAAAATTATGACGAGGTTGTCGCAAAGGCAACATCCGAACTTGACTCTTCCATGCAATCGGGTGCCCTGAAAGAGTTTGCCGTCAAAAGCGGGATCAAGGGAGAATACATCATGGACATCACCATTCATGAAAGAGGAAAAGTGCTGACCGTCTATGCCGTTTCGAACGACACCGATGATCTGAAAATGCAAAACAGGCTCAAGGATTTTATCCGGACGATGGAGTTTGCTTTTAAAGTGACGAAAAATAAAAATTATAAATTTCAATATACCTTTCATTTCAACTGAACAATTCATAAAACTCCAATATCAACTCTAACCCAAAAAACACAATGAAAAAAATCATCCATTCCCTCGTGTTCCTCTTCACCTGTTCCGGCTTACATGCGCAACAGGAAATGAGTGAAGCATGGTCGACCAAACTCGATCATAAAATTGAAAACAACGGCCTGTCCGATTCCAAAGGATTTTGTTATGGCAGCAGCGATAAAGAATTTTCTTTCGTTTCGAACGGCGATGGAAAAGTAGTATGGACAAAACGATTCAAGGACATTGCAAAAGGCATCAACAAAGTGGATGAGCAGATCCCGATGTGGGATGCAAACGTACTTTTTGTCTTTGACCGGAAGATGGGGAAAGATAAAACGGCATGCATTGATCTTACGACCGGAGAATTTCTGTGGATGACTGACAAATACCAGGACCTGACGGATGAAAGCATCATCTACATACCGGAACTTGAATCGTTCGCGGTGACTACCAAAACGGCGGTTACACTCATCAAGGCAAGAACAGGTGAAGAAGTATGGAGTACACAAAAATTCAAGGGTGTGGTAGGTGCATATACGTATATGAAAGAAGGTTACCTCGTCATGCTCAATTACAAACCAACCCTACTGGCCTCTTTGTTCTCCGGATTTAAAAACCAGATTGTAAAGATCAATGTAAAAAACGGAGATGTGGTCTGGGACGAAACGTACATTGGCATCGTCGAGAAAAAAGCCGTGACACGCGAACCCCTCCCTTATATCAAAGTGGAGAACGGAAAAGTTTTTCTTTTCATGAATGGCATCCAGGTGTATGATTACAACACGGGAGCAAAACAATGGGCTGCTGCATTTGATGCGGATCAGAATGTGGTTTCTCCCCCATCGCATGCACGCCGTTTCGGATGTTATGGTGTGGTGGCTGAGCCGATCATTTCAGGTAATGATGTGTACGTGATTGACATGCTTGGAAAGAAAAAACAGTATATCAAGAAATACGATTTGAATTCCGGGAAGTTGCTCTGGACTTCTCCTGAAATTCCGGATGCAAAAGCATTGCCCGGAATGTACCTTGCCGGCAATACCGTTGTTCTCCAGATTGGCGGAATGGTGGAATGCCAGGCTTACACATGGGAGCAAAAAAGAAATCCTGACGGCAGCACCGAAATTCTTGAACGGTGGATGGTTTACCACCGGAATGTAAAGCCTTACGGCGTACAGGCATATGATGCCACCAACGGGAAACAACTCTGGGAATCGGAGCGCTTCAAAAAAGGAATCACGAACGCATTTGTTTCCGGGAACAACATCATCGTGTGCAGCGGCAAAGCACTTTACGCACTTGATGTGACTTCAGGAAAGGAAACCTATGAAGTGGATCTGAAACCGGATGACGTCAACCTTGCACAAAAAATTCTTGACTACAAAGACAAAGTCATTGTTGTCGGTGAGAAAGGTGTGGCCAGTCACAACAAATCCGATGGTAAAATGGTTTGCAGCGGCAGGTGGAAATCCGGCGAGTTCCGGGGCATGTACGGAAGCACGCTCCTGTTTGAGCGCGACAACAGCGATATTGCAGCATACGATGTGGAGAACTGCAAATTCAAATACTACGATGCAAGAAAAGGCTCCACTTCGAAATTGTCGAACGACGGCAAATTTGTTTATGTGTGGGAAAAGAAAACGATCAGCAAACTTTCCACCCAGTAAAATTTAATATTCAATCATGCGTAAGAAGGATTTGGTAACCGTTATCAAATCCTTTTTCGCTTCCATATACTTCATAAAATGAAAAAAATCATTCTTCCTGTATTGGCTGCATCCCTGCAAATTGCTTCAGGCCAGCAAGTGCAATGGGCAAACAAGATCATCAATTATTCTTCGCAGCAGGGCTATGAAGAATATTCCGGCAAACAGGCTCTCGGCGAACCGAACTCGATGCCTGACAAAGGATATTCTGCCACTGCATGGGCCCCGGCCACCGACGACAGGAAAGAATTTTTGCAGGCAGGATTTGCCAAACCCATGCGGATCAAACAAGTGATCATTGCGGAGAACAATGCACCGGGTGCCGTTTACAGGGTCGTGCTGTATGATCCGCTCAACAATGAATACGAAGTATATAAACAGAAACCGGACACTACGCTTCATATCAAAAGCCGTTTCCTCCAGATCAAAATGGAAGAAACACCGTACGAAGTCGCTGCCGTTAAAATCAGCCTCGACTGCCGGGCTGTGGCAGGAATCAATCAGGTAGATGCCATTGGGATCGCCGACAACCTGGAAGAAATGAAAGCGGAAATAAAAATCGCCGGTAACCAGGATTATCTTTCCCAGCCGGAACGTTTGAATGAACATGTCAACACACCGTACGAGGAAGTGAACCCGGTGATTTCACCGGATGGTAAGACACTTTTTTTCAACCGGAAAAATTTTCCTCCTCACGTGAATGACGATGAGATCTGGTATTCAGAACTCGATTCAAAAAATGAATGGGGTCCTGCGAAACATTTTGCCGAACCCATCAATAACAAATATCACAATTTCGTTGCGTCCATCACCCCCGACGGAAACACCATGCTGCTCAACGGTCAGTACTTTAAAGAAGGAAGCACAGGTGTTGGATTTTCATTTTCACATCGCCTTCAGAACGGGTGGAGTTTTCCTGATAATGCAAGGGTGAAAAATTTCATTAACAACGACCGGTACATTAACTTCTACCTGTCGAACGATGGAAAAAAAATATTCATGAACGTGAGAAGAAGTGATACGAAAGGGAATAGCGATTTGTACGTCTCCTTTCTCCTGGACGACGGCTCCTGGTCTGAACCGAAAACACTCGGTGCCGAAATCAATACAACGGGCAGCGAATGCTGTGCTTTCCTCGCTGCGGACGATGTGACGTTATTTTATTCATCCGACGGAATGAACGGTTTTGGAAACAACGACATCTATGTATCGAGAAGACTGGATGACACGTGGCAGAAATGGAGTGCCCCGTTGAACATCGGTCTGCCGGTGAATTCAGACGGATGGGATGCCTACTACACGGTTCCGGCAAAAGGCGACTACGCCTACTTTGTCAGGAACGGCGACATCTACCGCATCCGTCTAAAGGCCGAAGAAAAACCAAAACCGGTGATCCTTGCCGAAGGAATTGTTTACAACCAGAAAACCAAAGAGTTTATTCCGGATGCAACGATCCGTTATGAATTTCTGAAAGACGGAACCGATGCCGGCATTGCGCGTACCAACCCGGTAAACGGCGAATACAAAATCATCCTGCCTTACGGACATGCGTATGGTTTCAGGGCGGAAGCGAAAGGATATGTTTCGGTGAACGACAACCTCGACGCAACCAAACTGAATGAGTACACGGAACTGAAACGTGATTTGTACCTCGTCCCGGTTGAGAAAGGACAGATCATCCGGCTAAACAACATCTTTTTTGATTTTGCAAAATCAACATTGAAAGAAGAATCATTCCCGGAACTGAACCGCGTCGTTAATTTCCTCCTGGACAATCCAACGGTTACCATTGAAATATCCGGCCACACTGATGCGGTCGGTTCAGAAAACGACAACCTGGTATTATCAGGCAACCGGGCAAAATCGGTGATGGATTACCTCGCAGGGAAAGGAATCCTGCCATCGCGACTGGACTATAAAGGCTACGGTAAATCCTTGCCCGTTACCACAAACGAAACAGAAGAAGGAAGAGCAATGAACCGCAGGGTGGAATTTAAAATACTTCATCCATAATCCGTATTTTTACAGCGACCTATCCTACTATGAAAATCATTTTCCTTGCTCTTGCCGGCATCTCTTTTCTCGCCATCACGGCCACCGCGCGGTGTTCTGAAAACAGCGCCCTTATTCAATACCATTCGTTCAGCGCAGCACTGAATGAAAAATCGGATACACTCCGCAGGAAATATTTTTACAAATATGACCTGGAACTTAAAAAGGATGAAGTGGCATTAATCAAGTATGCCTCTCTTGAATACGCAGTTTCGATTTATGCGAGAAGCACCTCCGGCGACACGCTGGGAAGCATCGAGATACCGAAATATTACAGCGACAAAGGAAGTCATCTTGCTTTTCTCTTCAAACCTGCCGACAGCGGTCATTTTCAAATCCTGTTTACTTCCAAGGACAGCTTGGAGAAAGGAAAATTCACGGTTGACTACGCGATCTTTAATTCTTCTGAATCTGCATTTGACGACAACTGGGAATTCTGCCGGAAGCTGGATTACATCATGCAGCACAGCGCCACGGATTTTCAATTCATTGCCGGGGACAATTCAAAGGATTTTTCACTCACCAACACCCGAAACACCGACGTTTACCTCGTGACTCCTTCAGTCTGTGAGATTGAATATTTTACGAGTGATGTATATGTCTGCGGCATTCTTGAAAAAATCAACCTTGAAAAATGTCACCAGAAAATGAAAGAACTGGATTATGAAATCAAACAGTGCCTCTCCCCTTCCTGGAAAATCACAGAGATGAAACGGGAAGATGTGAGGCCGCTTTACAGGGAACGGTTTGAGAAAGAAACAGATTATATTTTAACTGGGCTTGCGAAAGGCGACATGAACGAATACCATCGCGACCGGAATATCACTTACGTGGTGAGGCTTCTTGTGGAGAAAGATCTCCTGAGTGGCTATGATTTAAAAATCATCATTGAGTAAACAAGCGCAATCCTTCCTCCTGTTATTTCCTCAACGTAAAAAATAATAATAAAAAGGGAGCAAAGAAAAAATCCCCAGCACCATGATGATTTTCACAAACGTGCTGGCAAAGTGATAATCCTTTTTTTCTTCCGCAGAAACCACCAGGTAAGAAAGCGCCACCAATGGTATTTCAAAAATGGCAAGCAGGTTCCAGAAATTGATCACCTTGTTACCATAAAAATATTTTGAAAGAATATACGCCATCAACGTTGCCGTGACGATGATGAGAAACACCAGGATGTATTTGGTGGTTTTAATTCCGGCGATGATCGGCAACGACTTGCACTGGGCGCGCTCGTCACCATCCACATCTTCCATGTCTTTGATGATTTCCCGGATCAGCGAGAGAGCCAAAGCAAAAACCACGTACACCAGGAGGTATTCGAGGTTCGGGTAAAATGCAGGCTCGTACAAACCTACCAGCAACAACGACAAAGATGAGAGTAACGCGACGATGAAATTCCCAATGAGAAAACGTTTTTTGTAATAAGACGCATACATCCACAGCGATCCCGCGGCAAACAGCGGTATGCACCCCATCACGGGTTTGTCGATTTTCAATGAAAGATAAAACCCAATGATCACGCCTGCAGCGCTGAAAATATAAAACAGCATTTTTGCAGCCCCAACAGAAATCATTTTACCGATCACATTTTTTCCGGGCTTATTGATTTCATCCATGTGCACATCAAACACATCGTTGATGATATTGCCGGCTGCAGCAATAAGAACGGTGGATAAAACCAGCAATACAAATTCAATTTTACCGAGGTGAGAAGGAAAAATTCCCGTGTTGTTGTATTCCGTCTGGAACGCAGGAATCACCAGGCAATACCGCACCAATGCCTGTGAAACGGCGATGATCAACAGGTTCGGTAGCCTCACTAAACGGGTGTATGCAAACACAGTTTTCAATTTCCAGGATTAAATAATTTGAGAATTTGATGATTTGAGAATTTGAAAATACTTAACAAAAAAAATCTGCTGCTCCATTCCTTCTTCCTTCTCCTTATTCCTTATTACTTATTACTTATTCTTTATTCTTTATTCTTTATTCATTCTTCCTTATTCAATACTCCTTATTCTCCATTCCATATTCCTTCTTCCAATAACGTCATTCTAAAACCTCACTCCATGCATCTCTTCAATACTTTCACTCATCAGTCTGTAAATTTCCCTGAATTGTTTTTTCGAGGAAAGCAGTTTCAGGTGTTCCTCCATTACGGTAGCATCGCCTCTTTTGGCCGGACCTGTCTGAATATCGCGCGGTGAATTCTTCCGTGCTTTTAAAGCCGTTTCATGCATCAGGGGATGAAGCATTTCCAATGAAATATTTTCCTTTGCCAGAATCGATTCAGCAACAGAAAATAAATGATTGGTAAAATTATTTGCAAACACAGCAGCGAGGTGAATCCATTTTCTTTTTTCAGACGACAGGTAATGAACTTCTCCTGAAACCGATTTTGACAAGGAAGTTATTTTCGATTTGGCATGTTGATTATTCGCCTCGAGACAAAGCGGAACATTCCGGAATGAAACGGAATGTTTCTTTGAAAAAGTCTGAACCGGGTAGATGACACCAAAGTTCCTGAATTTTTTTTCGAACACATTGATCGGAACAGAGCCCGACGTATGGACGATGATTTTCCCTGTGATACCGAATGCAGCAAGGAACGGTTCAATGGCTTCATCGCGGAGAGCCACCACGTAAACATCGGCAGTGCCGGTGATCTCCGTGACATTCGTGGTAGGCGATGCAGAAAGTTTCTTTGCAAGCGTAGCGGCTGATGAATCGCTGCGGCTGTAAACCTGGAGAATGCTGTGCCCGGCGCGTTTCATCGCCTTCCCGAAATGGGTGGCTACATTACCGGCTCCAATCAGTACGATTTTCATAATGAAAAAACTTTCCCCGAAATTAGTGATTTATTTCCTCGCAATGCGTTTCCTGATGGCCATGATGCTGCCAACCATCATCAGGATGCAACCCATCCATAAAATATTGATGCCGGGAAATACAATGGCCTTCATGATGATGAATTCATGTTTGTTCGATTTTTTTTCATTCACCGTCAATTCAATTTTCCCGGTGGAAGGATCAATCTGTGTGAAAGAAAATTTCAATCCGAGTTCATCCACTTTCGACTCCTTCGAAAACACGTGAAGATTTTTGATCACAAAAACAGGAAGCGCGTGGTAGATGTCCTGCTTCATGTCTTCAATCCTAAGCTTCGCTCCTACAGCCACATCCGAATCGTTCATTCCGAATTCACTCCGGTTGATGTCGTTGGAAAGTCCTTCCAGGATAACAAAGCTGTTGCTGGTCATGAACGTATCACCGACAGCAACGGTGTGTGTTTTGGCAGGCTGATATTCGCCCGTTGAATTTTCATTGTCAGAATTATCCTGCTCCGCAAAAGTGATGTGCGTATAAATATCCCTCGTAAGAAAGCGCTGCGTAGATGGTTCCGATACATTTCCCATCCGGTCATTGGTTTGAACAATGGGATGAAGTTCGAACGCCTTTTCTTTCAGTCCGGTGGTCTTATTCCGTGTGAAATATTCAATGGTATAAATGACATTCACTCCCTTCCGCTCCTTTCCCTTGTACGTCACAAAATATTCTCCCATCGGAAGCGTGTCGGTTTTTTGTTCAATGAAAATATTTTCCTGGTTGGGAAAATCCTTCCCCAGGTTCACATTTTTTACATTCTGTGAAATGACCTGTTGTTTTGAATTGGAGATGAGTGCTCCCAGTAAAATCATCCCGATCCCGATGTGAGCCACCGACGCACCGGAATGTTCCATCTTCCCATTCAGCACACGAAGGATGAAATCAAGATTGGCGAGAATGGCAAATACCGATGCGAAGAGCAAACCATAATAATGTACACGGTAATCACCAAGAAAAAAGGAAGCCCAAACGGTCACCAGCAGGGAAGCTATGAATGCCGGCAGTATTTTTTTCAGCACAACTTTTCCTTCGCTTTTCTTATAACGCAAAAACTGTCCGATGCCAATCAGCAGGCAAACAAAAATCGCCACCGGAATCTGCCAGCTGTTGTAGTGTTCGATTGGGTTTGGCGGCGGTGCAATGTTCGCATGAAAGATTTTATTCCATACAGGAATGGATGTGGTGGACGTAACCTGTATCGCACCAATCAGCAAAATGAGCATGCCGATGAACATCCAGAATTCTCTCGAAGAAAGATGTTCGTCCTGTGACGAAGAGATCTGTTTATAATTTTTTACCAGCAGAACGATCGGCACAATGGAAAAGAAAGCCATGTAAATCAGCAAATGGCCGGTCATGCCGAGATCGGTGAACGCATGCACGGATGTATTTCCCAAAATACCACTGCGCGTGAGGAACGTGGAATAAAGAATGAGGATGAACGTGAGTATGCTTAACAGGTAGCTCGATAAGACGGATGTTTTTTTATGTTTGAATACCAGCATCACGTGAGCTGCGCCCACCAAGGTCATCCAGGGAACAAGCGAAGCATTCTCCACCGGGTCCCATGCCCAGAAGCCGCCGAAACTCAGCGATTCATAAGCCCATGCAGCACCCATGAGGATGCCGGTTCCTAAAATCATGACGCCGAAAAAAGTCCAGGGCAATGCCGGGGTAATCCATTCCGTATACCTTTTCCTGAGCAATCCGGCCACAGCAAATGCAAACGGGATCACCGTAGAAGCGAAGCCAAGAAAAAGTGTCGGCGGATGAATGGTCATCCAGTAGTTCTGCAGCAACGGGTTCAATCCTCTTCCGTCTTTGAGCTGGCTTAAATAATCCGGCATTTTAATGAACGGGAAATTGGCAAAGTCCGGATGATCGCGAAGAAGCACAAACGGGTTGCTTCCGAACTTATGTCCGAACACCACCACACCGATGATCATGGAAACAAGAAATACCTGCACCATGCTAATCACCGCCATCACACCGGCTTCCCATTCGCCGCTCTTCCAGATGATGATCCACGACAGGATCGAATGCCAGAACATCCACAAAAGAAAACTTCCTTCCTGACCTTCCCAGAAACAGGAAAGAATATATTTCAGCGGCATGATGCTGTTGGAGTGTTCCCATACATAATAATACTCCAACCGCTGGTTGAGGATTAGGTAAAACAAAAGACAAAAAATTCCGATGATGGAAAACGTATGAACGGCAAATGCTTTCCTCGCTAAATTTTTCCAGGAGATGTCATTCGTACGAAGCAGGAAGGCGTATGAAACGGCTGAAACCAAAGAAGCAACAAAGGCAACGATGATCAGCAGGTTTCCTGCTTTTCCCCAAAACAAATGTTCACCGATGTATTGAATGTCAGGTTGCATGGCTTCGGAAATCAACGTTTAGAAACAATAATATAAAAAAGAAAAATAGTCTTAAAATGAAAAATGATGCGGAAGAAATTAACTTTTCACTCCAGCCTTCATATCCTCTTTGGGGTTGTTATATTTTGATGGGCATTTCATCAGCACATCGGAAGCATGGAATTCATCGCCGGCCATTTTCCCGATGAGCACAATCTGTTCCGACCGTTCAAAATCCTGTGGCTTGGTTTTGTTGAGCAATACCTTTCTTTCTTTCCCGTCCATATCCACAAGATAAAACGAAAACAAGTTGGCATCCACCTGTGGATTGTATTCCTGCGGTTTTTCTTTGTTGAGTTTCCCAACCACGTGATACACTTTTTTCGGGTGTTCAGCGGCAACGGAAAAAGATGCATACGTGCTCGAATCAGCCACGGTGCTTAAAATGGCAGCAACAGCAATGGCAATGATGACGATGGCAATGATGTGAGATTTCTTCATGGCAATGTTGAAATTTAAACGCGAAGGTAACACATTTATTGGGAGAAAATCTGGAGACCGGGCTTAAGAAAATGTTAATGCAACGCTGTACACGATATCATCGGGTAACAGGAACAGAATGATAAAAACAAATTGCGGCAATCTATTTTTTTTCGCCGATGGTCTTTTCAAGTCTCGACACCTTCCTGTCGATGCTGATCAGGAAAATAACGATGCCGGTAAAGACAACAGAAAGCACGGCCACCACAACGTAAATTTTTCCGCTGGTATGGAACAGGTCAGCCATCTCCACGTCATTCGCTGATTGGGCCGAAGCAGAAATAGCGAACATCAGTAGAATAAGAAATGAAAATATTGATTTGGTCAGAGCTTTCATAGCGTATGATTTTTTTTAGTTTGAAACAAAATAGTTACCCGAATTGATTCGCAATTTTCCTGATCCGCACGCGGATATTCACGATCCAAACAGCCATCAGCATCCAGCCAATGACGGCGGGATAAAAAACCATCCGCATGGTATTATCGAGATCATATCTTCCGAATCCCGGGTTTCCACCGTTGCCGGGGTGCAGGGAATCGGTAAGCCGTGGAAGAATCATGATGAATACCAGCATCAGTGAAAAAGCGAAAATGCTGTACACCGCGCTGATGCGTGCACGTTTGTGTTCATCATCCATAGAACCTCTCAGGAGAATGTAAGCGAAATACACCAGCATGGAAGCAGCGGCTCCATTGAGTTTGGCGTCGTTCACCCACCAGGCGCCCCAGGTATTTTTCGCCCAGATACTGCCGGTAATCAACCCTAGAATTCCGAAAACAATTCCCACTCTCGCCGATTCTTCGGCAATGATATCATAATGCATGTCAGCTTTGCCGAGGTAACGGATTCCATTCACGAGAGAAACGATGAGGAGCATGATCATGCTGAACCACATGGTGACATGAAAAAATAAATTACGGATTGTTTCATGCAGGATCGGAAGCCTGGGCACATCGATCAGGAAACCTGCAACGATGGAGTACAGAACTAAAACGATTGCCGTTATTTTCCACCAGCTTATTTTCATTTTGGATTTCGGATTTTAAATTTCGGATTGCGTCTCGACATAGCGGTCCTTTGATTACAAGGGAAATGCCTTCTCATTCACGCCAAAGATATGGAAATAACAAAAACGAAAGCGCCACCACGAGGACATTCAAACCAAGAAGCATCACCATGAACTGGTAATTCACCGTGGCCGCCAAACCGTCGATGGCATTTTTTGAAAACCGGATGATGGTGATGAGCATGGGTATCAGGATCGGGAAACTGAGAATGGCCATGAGCGTGGTATTGTTCCCGGCTCTTGAAGCGATGGCCGAAATCATGGTCAGCACCGAAGCAAACCCGGCGCTGCCGAGCAGCAACCCGAGCATGAACATCGGCATATCCTGCACGATGTTGCCGATGAACAAACTGTAGAATAATAAATTGATCAGGCTGATCAGCAGCATGAGCAACAGGTTGTAAATTATTTTTGAAAGAATCACCGACTGCGCGCTTGCAATCGTGTACATGTAAAGCTGCCGCCCGCGCGTTTCCTGCATGAAACTTTTGGCGACGGCATTCACGGCGGCAAATAAAAGTATGATCCAGAACAACGCATTCCACACCGGCGGATCAATGATCTGTTTGAAGGAAAGATAACAGATGAACACCGTGGATGCCACGTACAACAACAAACCATTGAAAGCATACTTCTGCTTCCACTCCAGCATGATTTCTTTGACGATCAGTGACTTTATTTCCTTCAGCATATATTTACCGGAAGCCATCTCAAAATATTTTTTTTCCGGTTTTAACTTTTAACTTTTGACTTTTATTCCAACTCCCATTCGCTTTTCATTTCCGGAATTTCAATTTCCCCGAAACCGGCTTTCATTAATTTCTCTCTCCACTCCACCTGCACATCGTATTCGCCGTGAACAAGAAAAACTTTTTTTACTTCGTTTTTATTCTGGCAGGAAAGATACTCCAGCATTTCATTGTAATCAGCATGGGCGCTGTATGAATTCATCACCTCCACGCGAGCCTTCACCTGGTACTCCTTTCCAAAAATCGAAACTTCCTTGTTGCCTGCCGCCAGCCTTCCTCCCAGGCTTCCCGGTGTACAATAGCCAACCATTAAAATCGTATTCGCCGGGTTGCCGATGTTGTTTTTGATGTGATGTTTTATCCTTCCGGCTTCCGCCATTCCGGAAGCTGAAATGATGATACACGGACCTTTCAGGTCATTCAACTTAATCGAGTCCTGTGCATTTTGAACATAATACAAATGATCGAAACCAAACGGATCTTTATCGGTTCTGAGTGCATGAAGCATGTCATCATTAAAACATTCCGGGTGCATGCGCATGATGCCGGTGGCATTGATGGAAAGCGGGCTGTCAACGTACACATTAATCAAAGGAAGCTTGTTCGCATTCTTCAGGTTGTTCAATGCATACACAATTTCCTGTGTCCTGCCGAGACTAAAAGCCGGGATAATAATCTTGCCTTTGTTTTCGACACAGGTTTCCATAATCACCTTCAGCAACTGGCTTTCGGTTTGTTCCTGCGATTCATGCAAACGGTTTCCATACGTCGATTCGCAGAGGATGTAATCGGCCTGCGGAAAGGGTTCCGGGGCCTTCAGTATTTTATCAATCTTGCGCCCGATATCGCCGCTGAAAAAAATACGGAAGGTTTTATCATTCTCCCGGATGGTAAGATTCACTCCTCCTGCTCCCAGGATATGTCCTGAATCAGTTAACATGAACTGGATGTCACCGTTGATTTTAAAATTTTTCCGGTAAGGAACCGTCACAAAATGATTCATCGCCTCATCCACATCCTTCATGGTGTAAATCGGTTCGATCAGTTCGCGTCCTTTCGCTTCACGTGCGCGGTTGATGTACTTCAGGTCATTTTCCTGGATGTGCGCTGTATCGGCCAGCATGATCACGCAGAGATCACGCGTGGCGGGAGTGCAATAAATATTTCCTTTGAAACCCTGTTTCACAAGATTCGGAATGTTACCCGAATGATCGATGTGGGCATGCGATAAAATCATGCAATCAATTTCAGAAGGATCGAAATTGAAATTCCGGTTCATCTCATCCGTATCTGAACCATGACCCTGGAAAAAACCGCAATCGAGCAACAGCTTTTTGCCGTTGTTCAGCGTAACCATATGTTTGCTGCCGGTAACTGTGCGGGCCGCACCGTGAAAGGTTATTTTCATTGAATGTTGTTATAAGTTTATTGTGTCTGTGTGCTGGCGTGCTACACCCGAATGCTTGCAAAATATTTTTTTGTTGGCCATGTGGAAGATTAATATTAATTTGGTTCTGGCACGCGGCCTTCTTTTCGATGCTACCAGCGAAGGCTTATGATCTGATTGTACATCGCAGCGTAGTCAGCTTTCACACAATCTTACTCACAAGACTACCTGAATGGGGGGAGACATTGTGATGATTCGTTCGTATAGAATGTCATTTTATACGTCCCATGTTTAATCTTATTTTGTTTATACCTGTATAGTTTTCAACATATTACTGATAATATTTTATTCCTTAATTTTGCAAGAGGTCTATTGAAAAATAAATTTTCTATTAGACATCTTGCAAAATTAACATAGCTCATAATTATATATACCAGCAATCAAATTCATCCGTAGGTCAAATCTTTTTCTTCGGTTCCTGTATCTCTCAGCTACAATTCTGAATATTTTCTCCTTTTTAGTCAACGGATGATATTTGCTGCTCTTTTTCGGTATGCGTGCATTGGCGTGTAGCTTTTCAAATCCCTTGTAGCCTAAGTCGAGATCTACCTGTGTTGTCCGGGAAAATTTCATTTGACTTTTTTTGTACAACTCAAAATATAACAACCATTAGTATAAAAAAGTAAATTTCCGGAAACGTCCGAAATTAATCCATTGTTAAGGTGAAAATTCATGTCTCTATTTGTAGAATAAATGTTAGGAGTACCTGTAATGAAATCGATGTTTGTTGACCCTCCCATAATTGGCCCACCCATTAGCCAAAGATTATCTATACCACCTTGTGCAAGAGATATTATGGTTATTTTAAAAATAAATATTAGAAGAAATAGAATCCTTTTCATTAAATATTTTTAATATATTAGGAATTGTAAGTTCAACTAATAAGTTCAACTTTTTCTGAGAAGACTTGATTAGCTGTTTTGTACTTAAATTTCCTAATTGGTCTGTTATTGATTTTAGTTTGGATTATTCTTTAACCAGTTTCACCGACAAAACTTTTTTCTTCTGCGTTACCACATGCACGAAATAAACCCCCGCTGGTTCATTACTCAGATTAAAGGAGGATGAAAAATATTTCTGATGCAAAACTTCCTTACCAAAAACATTTTGAACGGTTACTTCAGCAATTTTATCATTCCCATCCTTCAGTTTCAAATTGAAAATTCCCGTAGTAGGATTCGGAAATACTTCAACTCCCTTTTCTTTTTCTGAGTGCGCAGTTTGAACGCTCATGAATACCGTATCACAGGCACTGCCGGGCATTGGGCCTAAGTTGTAATATGGGATGTTGGGCATCTCACCTGTTACAAAATGGTTGCCCAGATCAAATGCCTGCCTTACATAATTACAACCAAAACCGGGAACATCAGGATTTTCTATCACATCAAGATGGTGAGTGTAGAAGGTATTGTACCAAGAACCATAATTTGATGTGATTGGTATGTATATCTTACCATCAGGAGCTAATTTATGTTGAAAATATGTTGTTCCCTGGTGCATACCGGTATCAGGGTATTGATTCAGTAGTGTTTTTGATGCAGGTATACTGGCTGCATTCAAATCCCATTGATAAATAACCATAACATCATACCAATTTGGAGAAACATAGATTATATTTCCATTTGGGGAGAATGAACAATTATAATATTTGTATTCAAGATGAGAGGCATCTGCCAAATGTTCACCAATATCCCTAAAATTACTTAATAGCCCTGTGCATCTATCAAAATCAAAAACATCAACACAACCATAGTAACCGCCAACCGCCATTAATTTAGTACCATCATTGGAAAAGATTAACTTTCCATAATAAAGACACGTATTGGGTGACCCAATCGATTGTGTTCCCTGTAATGAAATACCGTATGGAGTCAACAGGAAATAGACATAAGCACCTAAGGTATAATCATAAGTAAAAACCCACCAATCTCTTCCATTGGCGTGTTTAACAGACGCAAGCTTAAAAGAACTGAGCCCTCCCGTATAAATTAAACTATCTCTTATAATAAGATCTCCAAAACCATTATTAAGCGTTTTATTTACAATAGAAAAAAATAAGTGATAAATATTTGAATTAACGGAATCTATACCAATATGCATGAGTGTAATCAAAGAATCGCTGCCTGGAGAAGGCAATAACAATGAAGTAAAATTCGGGTGCCCCTGTAAATTATGGCCATTCGGCATTACATTATGATTTCTGTCCCATACATACAATGCATGAAAAGACCATTCTGTAGCTGCTGCATAACAAAATAAACTCCCGATGCTGTCAGCAATTGTTGTTTGATTACCTCCTGGTAATCCCAAAGGCGATGGGCCAATTTTGGAAGTAAATGTTACAGGGTTGACAGTATCATTAAAATCAATTCCAAGGCTATCTGGAAACACCCAAATATTTCCTTCCTTCTGAGCCTGCCCTGTAAAAAAGGACAAACTCAGAGATAGAAAAATAAGGAACTGAAAAATGGACGATGAGACGATGAGATGATGAGACGAAGTCACTTTCCCCGGTTGCCGTTTCTCTTTTTTTATTTTCATCGCTCAATTACAATCTTGCTGCTCATGATGATTTCATTGTTTATGGAGAGCCGGCAAAAATACATACCGCAATCCGCACCGCTCATGTCAATATCATGGATGCTTGTGCCTGGTTGCAAGGTATAAAATTTCTGCATGTTTCCTTTAGAGTCATAAATTTGAAGTATTCCCTTTTCATCTTCATTTAAGGAAAAAACAAATTGCATAGTGCCGTTATTGGGGTTCGGTATAATGGTACCCTGGCGACGATTTTCACTTCCCTTAACTGAAGGGTGAAGGGCGGCCATTCGCTCGGTCTCACTACTGAAATCGTCCATGTCGATTCCGAGCATGACACGTGCTGCATACACGGCATTGCCGCCGCTCGACGGGTTCTGATAAGCGATATTGAGAAGGAGGTCTTTTTGTTCCTGACTAAACTTTTTAAAATCATAAACCTCCCTCGACCAGGTATCCAGATAGACTTCATTTACCTTTTTTGCATTGTCTTCTCCAAGGTTATCAGCGGTAATGAAGCTGTTGATAATTTTTGCCGACACCGTATCATCCTGCGCCATCAGGTCGGCGATCGTTTCCAATATCCCCGGGTTGGTGGTTTGCATGCTGTCGTAAAATACCTGCAGACTTTCATCATAAGAGGTACCAAGATTCATCAGTTCGTTATTATTTGCCAGCAACTTAAACGCATAGGTTTTGAGAGCATACTTTGCATCTTCCACTAAATTGTTATACGGGTTGAGTTCATTGGCAATGTTGTAGATATTAATTTCGGTACAATAAGGGTCACATGGCTTATCACAACTTTGATTTGGATTAGAGCCACTAGTTCTTATAATTGATGTCCAAAATGGCATTATATAATTTGTGCCACCTGTACCATTAGTTGGATCAGGATCATAGACTGGATCATTCATTCTAACATGCCAAATTGGAGGGGCTCCGGTGGTATTATTTTCAATATTCGACCAGCGGTCAGATGAATTATCCAAACTGATCCATTCATTATCAGACGATTCAACACTAGAGCCTTGTGAACCTAAATTATTTCCAAGCTGTATATCAATTCCGGAAATGCAATGGATGAGATGATTGCATAGGACTGCTTGAGCGATGGCATTATTGAAGAAATGCATACCGCGTCCCATTTTGGTTGTGCTGTTATTGGAAATTACAGCATCACCACTGCTCTCAACGGAAATACCAAAAACGTGCAGCCTTGATGTTGTCCCCGGATCACCTGTAAGTGTGCGCTCTACCGAGTTTCCTTTCACTATTAGTTTTGTAACTATACCTTGCGTTCTTATCCCATAATTTGCTAAGTTGCCTCCAGGTACAGCAAGATCAAGTCGAATGGTATTGGTACTAATCACGGTACTTACATCAATGCTCGTAGCTATTATGCCACGTTTGTATTTAAAAATATAATTTTGATCTATTAGCAAATCGGTCGACAAATTAGCCGTTGTATTTCTCACCTGTATGGCATCACTGTTAACGACATTCAAATGATGACTAAGGTCGTTAAAGGTATTATGACTAATAGTTACGTGCGCATCACTGATGTCTCTGTCAATAATTCCCTCACTGTAATTATCAAATGAGTTCCAGGTTGCAGATTGATCAACCCCTGTGTGATGCTCGTTAAGTATGGCCATCGTATTCCAGGTTGTACCCAAGAAAGTGGCGGGGTCAATTTTAAAGTTGTTATGGTCAACTGCTGTAGCAACTATTCCGCTGGTGTAAATCCCATTAGTACAGTTGAGGAAATCACAGCGTTCAGTAACTAAACCACCGCCCACTGTTAAAGAACAAGGATTCATCGGACTCCCCACAGCATAAATGGCATAGGCTTCATGGTCGCATTCCGTAGCGCCTGGAATATTTGGTACCGGCGGGTCGCATTGATTATAAATGTTAGCAAAATGACAATTCTTCACAGTTAAGTTGCCATCAATTTCACCAAACACTCCATAATACAGATCATCAAAAGTATTAAGCCCATAACCAGGGTTTCCAACAGGAATGTCCGAGGTATGGGTTAATCTTAATCCCGTAACAGCGTGTGTACCTGCATTAGGTGGCAACAGTAAATCCCCGCCATGAATGGTACTCCCATACATATCAAATAAATTAGAGGAGTTGAAATTGCGAAGATCAATTCCTACCTGGTTTTGAGTAAGAGTTGAATTCCGGATTTCAATAGTAGCGCCTCCATCGTTATAGACTGCAGTTAAAGCATCCTGAATGGTGGAGTTACCTTGAATAATCAAGGTTGCTCCGGCATCAAGTTGAATTCCATTCCACATTTGAGTACAGGCATGTAAATAAGAAGAATTATCTACGAATAATGTTGCTCCATTTTGAACGACAATACTGACATTATGGGCAATTTCAACATCAGATTGAATAATGCTGAAAGTGCCAGATGAGATCGTAATATCCGCATTTAACTCAACGACATCATTTGACCAGCCTCCTGAGTTATAGCCAGTAGGAGTCAAAATGTTTACGGTAGAGTTACTTCTGAAACAACAAGATGTGTTGATTGCTACCGTTGTAGGAGAATGAGAAGTTGATTTACAACCATTTGCATTGAAAATAGTAACGGAGTAATTTCCAGGGTTTGTTACATAAATTGTTTGTGTCATTGCTCCATTTGACCATAGGTAACTTGATGCTGAACTTGAAGATAATTCAACACTCCCACCGTTGCAAATTGAAGTACTTCCATTTACAGTAATAACCGGTGTTGGTGGGTTGGCATTTACTGTTATAGTAATTGTAGTATATGAAGATTGACATCCGTTGGTACCAAAAATTGATACAGAGTAATTTCCAGGACTATTAACCGTAATGGATTGTGCATTTGAACCATTTGACCACAAATACCCATAAGCTGTACTTGATATAAGTACTACATTATCTCCTTGACAAATTGTGGTACCAGGGTTAGCTGTGATAATAGGAGTTGGAGGGGATGGAATTTCTGTTATTACAGTAGGCGCAGATGTTGCCGTACAGCCATCAGCATTGATAATAGTAACAGAGTAACTTCCAGCACTGGAAACGGTAATGGATTGAGATATCGCAGAAGTAGACCATAAATAATATATAGCGGGGCTGGATGTTAAAGTAACGCTACTTCCAGTACAAATCACTGTGCTTCCGCTTGTACCAATTACAGGTGCCGAAGGATTTGAGTTGACAATAACTGTTGTTGCCGCTGATGTTGCTGTGCAACCTGATGCATCTGTAACGGTTACCGAATAACTTCCTACTGTAGTCACCGTGATTGCTTGAGTCGTTGCTCCTGTCGACCACAGATAACTTGTCTCAGTGCTGGAAGTCAGTGTTACACTTCCACCTTGGCAGAAAGTTGTAGTACCACTTGCTGTAATCGTAGGCGTTGCAGGGGCAGGGGAATTAACCGTGACTGTTGTTGGTGCTGATGTCGCTGTACAACCTGATGCATTGGTAACAGTAACCGAATAATTTCCTGCTGTTGAAACGGTGATCGCTTGAGTTGCTTCTCCTGTCGACCACAGATAACTTATTGCAGCACTGGAGGTCAGTATAACACTTCCTCCCAGGCAGAATGTTGTACTACTACCCGCAGTGATGGTTGGAGTTGCAGGATTGGAATTGACAGTAACTGTTGTTGAAGCTGAGGTTGCAGAACAACCACTTTGATCCGTAACAGTCACTGAATAACTGCCGGCAGATGAGATTGTAATGGACTGAAATATGCCTCCTGTTGACCATAAATAATCTGGCGCTGAACTTGAAGTAAGTGTTACGCTATTTCCCTGGCATATCGATGTGCTTCCACTTGCTGTTATCATTGGAATGGATGGATTTGAATTGACAGTAACATAGATCGCGGATGAAATCGCTTCACAACCGGAAGCATCAGAAATCGTAACTGAATAATTCCCGGCAATGGTAACATTGATTGACTGCGTAGTTGCCCCGTTTGACCAGAGATAACCTGTTGCAGAACTGGATGTCAGTGTCACACTTCCATCCTGGCAGAATGTGGTAGCACCACTTGCTGTAATAGTTGGTGTGGCTGGAGCAGGATTTACCGTAACGTTAATTGCTGAACTTGGTGCTGAACTACAACCGGCTGCATTATTTACAATCACGAAATAACTCCCGGAATTTGTAACAATTATTGATTGAGTAATTTCTCCTGTTGACCACAGATAACTCGAAGCAGGATCAGAAGTCAGTGTTACGCTACCCCCCTGACAGAATGTAGTGGCGCCACTTGCTGTTATGTTTGCAGTAGGAGACGAAGGATCAGTGAGTGTTTGAGTAAGTGTCCATGTGCACGATGCACCCAGAGTAACAGTGCATGTGTAGGTTCCTGCCGGAAGATTAATCGCTGTTGCAGATGTTCCGCCAATCGGTGACCAGGAATAGGTTGCGCCGCCTATTGTTGAAACTGTAATGCTGCCATCATTTCCTCCAAGACAAGTAGGATTTGAAAAAGTTGTAACAACAGCCGCTAAAGGTGAGCAACCTGAAGGAACCGTGTAGGGAATTATGGTTGTCGAATAAGTAGTTGGAATAAATGTCGTACCGCAAGAAGTGGTTCCGGTAATGTTATCAATGATAAAATTGTAGTTATAATTGCCTTCGGTAACACATGCCGGATGGAACACAACATTGTAATGGAGATAAACACCATGTGTACCTGTTGCTAAATGATACAGATGATTCGAGTTGGCTACTAATAAGACGTTGTCAATGTCATTATAAGGATGTGATGTGAGTGTTGAAATGGGAATTGTTGTAATCAAACTAAAGTCGAGAGAATTTCTTACTTCAATATAGGAATAAGAACCAGTTGTCACCATCGCATATCCTGAAGGCGGGATTATATTGAATGTAGCTCCGGTCACTTCACCTAAATCTAAATTGACGATGTCAAAATCAATGCTAATGTCACAGGCAACACCAGTTGGCGCCGGGAAATGGTCATGAACATTTTGAACATACAGGCTTGAGTGTTCTGGTTGAATTGTTAATTCTGTTGATTGGTATAGGCAAGGAGTATAGCTATTGGCAAAATCACTTGCATTACCGTTTAATGTTCCGGTTTTTAATGGATGGTAGCCATCACATGAATTTCCATAGTTGATATTAAAATGCACGAGATCATATTGAGTTTGACCGGTTCCACCGCTGCACGTGAAATTTGATAAATTGAGTTGACAAATCACAGGTTTATGATTCAAATCTATCGCAGTCAAGTTAGAGCTATGAAAAAACATGCTGTTTAATTCATAAAGAGGAGGAGTTGATATTTGATTCACCACTGAGTAAGTAGGATTAACTGGCGTCAGATTATTAAAAGTTATACTGCTTCCGCTTGCGGCCGTAAAGTATGTCCAAAGGTTTGCGAATTCATAACCGGTACCGTCATGATCAAAGGTCAACGCCCCAATATTTAAATTATTTGAGGTGCCAATAAAAGGTAGGGTAGGAAATGTAAATGACAGCCGATGAAATTCGCCATTATCATGAGCGTTATAATGAAATAAGCATGCTGTTGTTGAAGCGTTGTTACACAAATCAAGAGTTGATTGACAAGCTCCATCAGGCGTGTAAGCGTGAGTGAGAATATTTACATCCGGAGGAGTTATGGTGTTGTCAATCGAAATATTTGCATTTGGATCATTATCTAAATAATGATTGATGCGGTCATTGATCGGGCAACTTCTTGTCAGGTAAAGTACGAATCCCTGCCTTGGAATATTTCCACTTAATGGAGCCTTATCAACGGTCAATGGCCAGGAACCGTCAGGCTGTACTGTTATGATATTGTCTGGCGAACCTTGTGTAACTGTAACTGAACAATTCGTTGGTGGGTTTGCTATTGATGGTGAGTTTGCACCTGGAAAATACCCAGAAGCTGACCAATCGGAGTTGGCGTAGCTTGCACGAGGATTCAAAGGATTATTCAAATTACCGGAGTCATAAAAAAACTCTCCATTGGGAACTCTGAAAGTTAACTGACTTGGCCATTTTGCAATGGGTCTGTATTCGATCGGAAAATCATCAGAGTTAGGAGACCCTCCCACAGCCTGTGTAAACAGAACATAACGCAATTCACTGGCATTTCCTGCATACGGAAAACCATAAGATTGGTCTGCCCAACCTGGCCCATATAAAGCATTCAAGAGGAGAGTCGTGGAAACTTTATAATAAGTTAAGTTTGTAGTAACCTGATCGCATGAGTACTGATTGTTAGTTGAATTATAATAGTAGCTAAAATCGCAGAGCGCCTGGAAATGATGAACACCATCTGAAATAACGCTCCCGCCATGATCATTGACTTTGAAATCACCATCAAATTTTAAATGGCATTTATATTGAAGAATAGAACTAAGAGAAACATAGGTTCCATTGTAAAGTAAAACCTGGAAATTCATATCTGGCTGAATTTCCAATGTTGATCCATTTGTTGAAAAATGATGAATAGCATTTGGAAATACGGATGTTTGTGAAGCACTGATTGGAACCTGAAAAGTTCCTACCTGGCTTGCATAAATTGAAGGTCCAACAGGGGTTACCTCGAGTGATCCCTTGTGAAAGTCAGAACCATCACCCTGAAAAGCAAGAAAATTTGCACCATTTAATGGAACATATTCTACATTAAAATTAAGTTGTGTGAGTGTATTAAGTCTTGTATCCGTAAGTTCCCCTTTGCAGGTAATATGAAGAATATCACAATCATAAAAATTTTCAAGGTCTTGTGATAAAGGACTCGGAAAATCAGTTCTGACCCGATGAGAAGTCGAATAATGTTCATAATCCCACTGATCAACCCATCCGTATGTTGTTCTTTCAAAAACAAAATCAGTTTTACCGGTACTAATGTCGCTGACACAAGAGCCACCACAATGATTGGATAATGGCCAGTCCGTACAACCATAGGTTCTATAACAAGACGGACAAGTGGAGCAGACAGCTCGGAATTCTATTGAAATATCATCTGTTCCCCATGTTGATGCAGAACAATCTAACAAAAGATTAACATTGATAGAAACAAATGGAGAACTTGCTAATGTTGGATCTGTAATAGTAGACCAATCCAACGACACGTCCGTGGTTAATGCGCCAGAAACAGAAATAATATTCCATGCTAATGGAAATGCAGGAGTTAAAGTTCCCGGAGCAGATACAGTCGGAGGATTTGTTACATCAATACTATAATAATGAGGGAAATGCAAAACCGCCTCGTATGTGTGATTCGAACAAAGGTCGATGGGATTGCCTCCGGAACTATTGGTAATAACCCAAGGTAGAGAGCCTGGAATTGCTGAAGCATCATTTAAGGTAAAACGAATTGGAATGGGATTAGTAGCTCCATCAACATCCGGACTATGATCTGACCAAGCTACTGGATTACTGACGAAGTAATTTTCCATCCCCCAATTAACATCTGCTATCAAAGGAACTGGATTGATTGGATCGGCCATTTGACACATGGTGTTGTAAGTAATATGAAAATTCGGATCGGAAACAGATGAGAGAGAGAAAGCCGGTTGACTGCACAATTCAAGCGTAGCACATCCAATAAAATGAAAATCGTTTAGTGTGATATTAAACTGGTTTCCGTCAGGAAGAAAAATATATTGATTAGGAGTAGCAGGGTAGTTATTGTTTGTGTTAAGCACGTTATTCAAGCCAGGTATTGCTGATGTAAAAAAGGACGGATCAATTGTAATCAGTCCGGTTGTGTTTGAATAGGAATAACCACTGCCATTTGTCAAATTCACAAATTGAGTAGATGACCCAATAGTGATCGAAGAAAAATCGAAATAAATCGGGTTGATGCTAAATGATATCCCCGTAATTTCAACAGTGCCTGATCCTGGATGAGGGGAAGGAGCACTTCCATTACTTATTGTGACGGTGTAAGTCCCATTTGTACTGCAAGCGGTAACGTTATTAGATATTGCTGAAACAGTTAAAACCTGAGGTTCTGGTTGACAAATTACATTTAATGTAGCATCCATTGAAGCACATTCTGATGTTGCATCCGGTGTATGATCACAATGCACAGCAAGGTGATAAACGGTCGCATTATTTGGAATGGGATCGCAATCATAAATTTGGGTAACCCCTATTGTTTCTCTTATCAATATTTCCGTGCCGTTTCCAGGAAGTAAATAATCTGGCCCCGAAGACCCATTAGAAAACCGATAGCAATTACTAATTGGGACATAAATTCCGGGGGTGCCTTGAGATGTTCCATCAGAGAATATTATTTTTTGGCTTGTTGTCAATGGTGTGCTATTGTAAATTGCAAAAAGAGGAGAAGCTGTCGATGGATTTGGAGAATTAACGTCAATGGTTTCAATGGCTTCAATTTGCACATCTGGCTCAGGAGTAATATCAAGAGTAAAATAATTAACGATCCCTGAAGTAGGTTTTATTTTATAAAAACGTTTAACCTGATCATATCTTAAAAAATGGTCATTGTCATGTGATGGAATTGTTGTTCCGCCAATATTGGTCGATTCAAAAGAAACATGAGGGTGTTCAATGGGAACTAAAAGATAATTATCCGGGTCAGAATGGCCTACCCACGGATTGTTACTTTGAAAAACTGGGTTTGCAGGGTAAGTTTGTGTAGGAAAATAAACATGAACAGGAAGACTGGAAGAATTGTAATCACCGCAATCTGAAACATTGATATAAAAATGTACAGTTGCTAAATGCGCATTGTTGCCGGGAGGGTTTGTATATGTCTGAACATGATACATTGTTGCTGAAATTTGAATTACGTCAACAGCAGTATTTGGATTAGGGGCAAAATCAATTATTGATGCCCCATATGGAACTTCAACATATAACACATTTGAAAGATAATATCTTAAATCATGGATTGTAACAGTCACATCTAAATCATGATTAATAGTTGAGGTTGAGGAAGGAAAACAACTTGAAAAATTTGAATAAGGATAACCTAAAGGCAACGAATAGCTGATTTCAATATGAATTGGATCAAAAGCTGCAACTTCGATTTCCGCCTGTGCACTTGTTTGTCTTGTTATCCTGAAAAAATAGGTTTGATTACTATCAAGACGGCCTAAATCCAATGTTAAAGAATCATCAGCATGGTAATTCCATGAGTTAATACCAACTAGTGCTTGACTACTACCAGAAAATAACTCAACGCTTGAAATGGCAATGGGATTTTGAGTAGACATCCCAGGCTTAATTTTCATCCTGCAAACATTTCCATTCCCAATGATAGATAACCATAGTGTAGAATCTGAAACAGAAGTTGAGTGAAATATCTCAACTGAATCAATGGTGGTCACCAACGGATCACTGCTCGAATTTCCAGATGCTAAAGCAGGAATAGCTGTAGAGAGGATCAAAAGTGTAATCAAAATGAGAATGAAGAAATGACTTCCAAAAAAATGTATTACTACTTGTGATTTTTTTTTCATGATAGCGTCGTTTTAGGATGAAAAAAGGAGTGTTATATTGTGTTTGTTATTATCAATCATCAAACTTATTTGGATTCTTACTGGCTGGCAAATCATTTTTATGAATTAATATACAAATCAAAAGAAAAATTTCTCGTCAATAAAAAGTCTGCCTCTTCAAAAGAAGAATCGACTTCAATAAGTACTCCAGAAACTGAATATTTTATGCTCGACCAAACGGCATCAGTTTGTGTTTCAAACTTGCCGGAGCAAAGGAATGTGCGATTTATGTGTCCGTTCATTTAATGACGAATGATAAAATCATTAACTAATAAATCCAACCCCTCCCTTTAATACGTCCTCTATATCGCACAACAACAATAGGAATAATTTTAAGCTATCGCAATTAAAGTTTTCAACTATGAAATAATATCTTCTAATTAACCAGATAATTCAGGGATGTAGCGAGCCCCCCCGTTCGGTAGTCTGTAGCGAAGGCCTGCACGGCAGCCACTACTCCTTGCGAAGCAAAAAACAATGATTAATAAACTTACAAATTCACGACAAGGCAGGTCACTCGCTATTCTAAATATAATTTTCCCGCTTAATCGGCAAATGATGTGAAATAAAATAGGCTGTGTGATTTCCGCATCATTTCATCACAGGCATAAAAAGAAAAAACCCGAAGCATCCGCTCCGGGTTTTGTTTCTACTCTCAATTGGAATAAGAGTTAAGAGACGGAGTTAAATCACCGGCACCATTTCAACATTCAGTTTTTCCAAATCACCGGCGCCAATCTTAACCTGTTTGCAGGTCTGTGTTACAAATCCCGCCACCTCAATGGTAATGTCGTAGGTATCCGGCGAAATTTTCTTCTCATCGGCAACTCCGGCAGCATCCGTTGTAATCACCAAAGTTCCTTTACCCGAAACAGCCGTAATAGTAGCCCCCGCAATGGGTAAATGCGTATTCTTGTTCAGAATGGTAGCACGCAGTTCCGTGTAATTTGTTTTACCGTCAACTATTTTTCTGTTGTTAAAATAATTCGAGTAAAACGCAGGCGCAGTCTCCTCGAACAAACCCATCAGTTTATCCAATTTTTTCTTTAGAATTTCCTGGTTGGCTTTTACCAGTTTTTTAATATCCTGCGTGGCAGTGGCAATCGTACTTCTTACATCACGCGGCATGGCAATCAGCACATCAAATTTTTTAATCGCCGTAGTCAGGCCGTCAATCATGGCCTGTGTCAGTCCGTAATTCGCCATCGATGCTAAGTTAGCAGAAGCAGCATCGCAAATTTTCTGGCAGCGGGCTTCTGCCAGCGTAGCTCGCGAATTCACGATGTCGGTTACGCTAAAGTTCACGTTTTCATAAAGAGCGCTGTCGTTTTTGTCAGTGGCAAATGCCTGCAACGTACCTTTAACAATCATGGCAAGATCGGCCATGGTCAACTTTCTGTTCGTCTTGTCCTGTGAGTAACCTGTGGTAGCCGCCTGTTGATTTTGCAAGGCAACTTCAATGTTTGCATTGTTCGCCTTAAACTGGTCGTAGGCATCACTGTAAACTTGTTGGTTCTGCCACACAAGAATACTGTTATCGCATTCAAGCTGCACGGCAAGGAACATGTTGTAAATACTGTTTTCTTTTTTGGTCATGATTTTTTATTTTTTTTGGTTTAAATAGTTGCACACTTATACCTTCATCGTTTTCGCTCGTTGTAAAACAATTTCATTATTTCTTACAAAAAATTCACTTGTGCGAAATCGAAGCATATACTTTGCGAATCCGCAGAATCGTTCTCTAACAGCCACTATATATATAGTGTATGTCCAATATCATTTTCATTCACCCAACAGTCAGACATCTACTTTGTCAGTCCAGCTATCTACTTTGTCAGTTCAACTATCTACTTTGTCAGGTCACTGTGTTCCGACGGAGCTCCACTGTGTTCCGATCAACAGCCAGCCATCTGCTTTGTCAGTTCAGACATACACTTTGTCAGGTCATTTTCGATCTATCGAGTGTCAGCGTGTTCCGACGAACCTCCACTGTGTTCCGACCAACAGTCAGACATCTACTTTGTCAGTTCAGACATACACTTTGTCAGGTCATTTTCGATCTATCAAGTGTCAGCGTGCTCCGACAGAACTCCACTGTGTTCCGGCCAACAGCCAGTCATCTGCTTCACCAGGTCAATCACAATCTTTCATTTGCCAGCACGTTCCGAAAATTTCCAATACATCCCCGATTAGATTCCATTGCGTAAATTTACCCTGCTATTTAAAAATTCTAACTTTATGAAACTCGACATCCTTGTTTTTGGCGCTCATCCCGATGATGCAGAACTTTCCTGCGGCGGAACCATTCTGAAACACGTGAGCCTTGGTAAAAAAGTCGGGCTGATCGACCTCACCGCCGGAGAACTCGGAACACGCGGCGATGCCGAAACAAGATCGAAAGAAGCTGCTGATGCAGCCAAAATCCTCGGCGTGGTCACAAGAGAGAATCTTCTTTTCGCCGACGGATTTTTTCAGAACGACAAAGAACACCAGTGGAAGGTTGCCGCATCCATCAGGAAATACAAACCCGAAATTATTTTATGCAACGCCGTTACCGACCGCCATCCCGATCATCCAAAGGCAGCAAAACTGGTGTCGGATGCTGCTTTCCTTGCCGGCTTGTTAAAAGTGGAAACCACAGATGTCGGCAATAAACAGGAACCATGGAAAACCAAAGCCGTGTATCATTACATCCAGGATCGCTACATCAAACCTGATTTTGTCATCGACATTACAGAATTCATGGAGAAAAAAATGGAAGCGATCAAAGCGTACCGTTCGCAATTTTATAACCCCGATTCTTCTGAACCTGAAACGGCCATATCATCAAAAGATTTCCTGGAATTTCTTCATGCGCGCTCGCGCGAATTTGGCCGACAGGTTCATGCCACCTACGCCGAAGGATTTACCACCGAACGATACCCCGGAGTCCATTCTTTATTTAACCTGGTATAGTTTCATCCATAAAAAAAACCTCCCGGAAAATCCGGGAGGTTTTTTCTCAAATGAAAAAACTTGTATTTATTCAATCGTCATTTTTCTTGTTACCACTTCATTGCCGGCTTTTACTTTGTACATGTAAATTCCGGAAGAAAGTTTATGTGCATCAATAGTAAGCGTATGCATACCGGAATTCAGGTTCGAATACTTCGTCATCGAAATAACCTGTCCGAGTAAATTGCTCACTTCAACACTCACATCCGATGCCTTCTCAAGATTCACATCAATAGAAGTTGCTCCGCTGAACGGATTCGGGTAGTTGGCAGAAACAGAGAATGCATTTGTGTTAGCAACCGTTTGAACACCATTCGTAACACAACCGACTGTAAGAGGAGTAAGGGTATTGGTAGCCGGGAAATGAACATTGGCATTTTTTACATACCAGAAAGTAGTTGGCAAACCGGTAGACAATGCATCCTGCAATTGCTGGAAAACAACAGGAATGGAGAATGTAGTTCCTGTGCTGGCACTATCAATTACATAATAAGAACCGTTTCCGTAAGTGCACAAACCGCTGGCATCAGCGTCATTGCGCGTCAGGTTCATGGTATCAGTCCAGAGATTGGTATTCACATCATAAGCGATGGCATGTAAATCAGGAGATTTGTTATTGTGGCCATCTGCCTGGGTTCCATATTGCACAGTATCCGTATCGAACCAGCAGAAGAACAATTTGCTTCCATCAGCATTCCTGGCTGCAAACGGACGACCATCCTGGTTGTTGGTAGGATTGGATGCAACGTTAGGATCTCCGAATGTTCCCCTGGAGGTAACCGGACGGTCAAGTTTCTGAACTTTCCAGGTACTTCCCTGGTCAGTCGTATAAATATCAAACATGCCCCATAAACTATCACCGGTATAAACAGAGAAGCCCTGAGAAAGACAAATGCCGGTTAATACATGCAGGTTTCCACCAGCATCAACCACTACATCCTGATCGAAATTCAATCCATAAGATGCAGTACCACTTGGATCATTAGCTAAAACAGGATTCACTAATTTATATACGTCAATGATATCAGGACGGCCGGGACAGGCATTGGCCCAGTTCCAGTTAATTCCGCCGTCAGTTGTTTTAAGAACAGAGAGATACAAAGTTGAGTCAGCGTAAATATCATAGATAGGATCATTATTCGTACTCATTGCAATGTAACCGGTTGAACCGAAATCATCAAAAGCAATATCGAGATCAACAGGCTCACCAAGATCAGGATTCGTTGGCATGTAACGATGGTATTCTGTAAAATCATAATCTGAGTTGGTTGAATTCCAGACACCGTGAGTAATAACGATCGTATCCAGGAAGGTAGTATTTCCATCATTTGAATACATCTTCCCTACTTTCCAGATGTCGCCTGTGTATTTTACAGTGAACATATTATCCGGCCAGCAGATGTAAGCAAGGCTGTCGTAATGAAATGCGTGAGATGCTCCGCCCAGGTTTGATACTCCGTAATATCTGCCAAACCAGGTGGTGGCATTGATGGCTGGGCCTTCAGCAGCCACATAACCATCTGTTGCCGTTGTGCCTAATCCCGGGTTAGCAAGCAACCCGCTCGGGTAACGTCCGCGGTGCAGGTTCGTTGAATCTCCGTAAACCGGACCCTGGTTACTGGACCAGGTATTGCCTCCGTCGGTCGAATAATCATACAGAATAAAGGAAGTGTTGTTTCCATAGATTGCCGGGTTGTTACGGTGAATAAAAGCAATGGAATTCAGATCCGGATCATACCAAAGATTGCTGTGAGCAATACCAAAACAACCAAGAGCACTGGCTGCATCACCCAACTGGATGGTAGACTGAGTGTGATTTGTTCCTAACACTCCCCTTCTTTGATTCAGGAAGGTTTTCGGCAAAATAGACGAATGCGACTGAACCGGCTCCTTCACCAAAGACATTTTATTTGGCAGAGTCAACCTGTTCGATGGATTCAGCATCCTTCTTTGAGCGGTCACAGAAACAGCAAGTGTTACTGCAAGCGCGATAAGTAAACTTTTTTTCATCTGATTATTGGTTTTAGTTAGACATTAATTGGTTTAGTATTGACCTGACAAATTTATAGAAAGGATTGAATCATCCAAAACAAATTGAAATAATATTACTCACAATAGGTCATTGGATTGTCAAAATCTATGACATTCATGAATTTATCGGCGAATCACCGGCAAACCGGCCTTATCATACACATTGATTCAGGAAGGTTCTCCGAGTACCTGTTGGTACACGCCAAGGAATTTTTTGCTGACTGTTTCAGATGAAAACCTGCTGGCTGCAAATTGTTTTAGTTGATCCGGAGGATAGGATTTGAAAGTTCCCGTCATTTTTTTTATTGCGCTGATCAACTGTTCCCTGCTTCCCGGATCAATCAGTATTCCTGCGGCTTCATCAATGAATTCCTGCGGCCCGCCGCAACGGGTTGCAATCACCGGCTTGCCGCATGCAAGCGCTTCTGCACAGATCAGTGAAAACGTTTCAAAGTTGCTGTTCATCACAACGAAATCACATTGCATGATCGCATCATACACCTCTTTGTTCGATTTCACTCCGTGGAAGAAAACAACATCATCGAGTTGAAGGTTGCGCACAAGATCTTTCAACATCACTTCATCTTTTCCATGTCCGATGATATCGAGCTGAAGATTGGAATGATCCCGTCTCACTGCTGAAAATGCGCGAATGGTTCCGCTGATGTTTTTGATTTCATCCACGAGATCTGCAACTACAAGAATTCTGACTGGGCCGCCGGGCTGCTTTACTTTTTCATTCATTGCCGGGACTTCAATGATATTCGGAATGATAAAAAAATCCGAATGCAATCCATGCTCCTTCATCTTCTCTTCGAGGAAACCCGAAACTGTGGTTACTGCGGAAGATTGTTTGACAATGAACCGGGTAAACATCCGGGCAAATAAATTTTTCTCTGCAAATTTACCGGTGGCATACCCCGACCATTGCTCACTGATAATGTATTTTTCCCCTTTCGTTATTTTCAGCCACCATGCGATAACAGCCGGCCTCAAAAGAATGTAAGCATGAACCAAATCGTAGCCGCCGAAATTTTTCTGGATGATCTGCAATCCTTTCCTTGTTGCATTGAAATAACGAAATGCCTGGAACGGTTTGAATAAGATTCCCTTTTTTTTCCGGAAGTAAACCTGAACACAAACGTATCCAGGCTTTTCAGTGATGACCGTGTCGTATATTTTTTCTCCCGGCTTTTCATCGGCCATCACATGCAGCACGGCAACATCGGCTATTGCAGAAATGGCTTCCGCATGCTTGCTTACGAACACGGCGAACTGCGGATCATTGCGGTGCAAAAACCATTTGGTGATGAATAAAATCCGGTAACGTTTCTGTTCCATATTCCAGCTTCAAACGTATGGAAAAACAGTCAGAAAATTTTTTTTGTTTTCAGCCTGATTGAATTGCCGATGACCACTACGTCGCTGAATGCCATCGACAGCGCCCCGATCATCGGGTTCAGCATGCCGGCAGCGGCCACCGGGATGGCGAGTGCATTGTAGAAAAAAGCCCAGAATAAATTCTGCCGGATGGTGATCAGCGTATGTTTGCTGAGTTGGATCGCTTTCAAAAGAGTTCCCATATCGTGGCTGTGTAAAAGCACCACCTGCGCCGATTGAATGGCCACCTGCGTGGCGTTGCCCATGGAAACACCTACCGTCGCTTTTGCCAGCGCAGGTGCATCGTTCACACCATCACCCACCATCGCTGTCGGAGAAAGGCTGCTCAGTTTTTCAATGATCGCCAGTTTTTCTTTTGGCAGTTGCTCACTGAAGGTTTCATCCATGCCAAGCTGAGCCGCCACCGAATCGCAGATTTTTTTCCTGTCACCGCTTACCATCACCGTCCGGATTCCAAGTTTTTTCAGCTGCACAATCAGTTCCTTTGCATCGTGCTTGATTTCATCTTCCAGATCAACGGTTGCAAGGAGTTCGTTGTTCTTCAGCACATAGACATGGTGTGATGCATCTTTGAAAAAATGTTTCACCATCTGGAAAGAGCCGGCACTGTAAAGATTTCCGTTTTCATCCGTTGCATTGATACCAATTCCTTTATCTTCTTCAATTTTTTTCCAGCGGACGAGAACGCTTTTACCGGCCGCCTCCCTGCATTCATTTACGAGTGACTTTGCCACAGGGTGAGAGGAATGCTGTTCCAGTGAAAAGAGCAGCGCCCGCACCGAATCTTCATCCGAATGAAACACTTCCATTTTCCGGATCCGGAAATTTCCCGTTGTGAGCGTACCGGTTTTATCAAAGACCACCGTTTTAATTCCGGCGAAACTCTCCAACGTACTTCCTCCTTTGATGAGGATGCCGTTTTTTGCCGCCCTCCCGATCCCGACCATCACAGCCGTTGGCGTAGCAAGTCCCATGGCGCACGGACAAGAAATCACCAGCACGGCGATGCTGCTCATGAGTGATTGCTGCATGGCAAAATGCAGAAGAAAAAAAGAAACAATGAAAGTTACTACAGAAATGGCAACCACAACGGGAACAAATACAGCGCTTACCTTATCGCCTAACTTCTGAATCGGTGGTTTGCTGTTCTGAGCATTTTTAACCAACTCAATAATTTTTGCGAGCACTGTTTCACTCCCGACTTTTTCTGCTCTCATTTTCAGAGAACCGCTTTCCACAAGAGTACCGCCGATCACTTCATCGCCGGAATTTTTATTTGCCGGGATGCTTTCCCCGGTGATGATGGCTTCATTGATGGAAACATTTCCCCATGTAATCACTCCGTCAACAGGAATTTTATCACCGGTATTCACGAGCAGCAAGTCACCTTTTTTAATTTCGTTGATGCTGATTTCATCCACCTGTTCCTTTCCATTTCCCGTTGATTGTAACCGCTTTGCTTTTGATGGCTGAAGTTTCCCCAGGTCGTTGATGGCTGTCGTAGTTTGCTTCACCGACCGGTGTTCGATCAGGTTCCCCATCAACACAAGGGTGATGATGGTGGCGGCCGTCTCATAAAAAAGGAAGTTGGCCGCTTCCGGTTTCCCATAATACATGAACGTTCCCGCCAGGCTGTAGATAAATGCAGAGCCCGAACCAATGGCAATTAAAACATCCATGTTGGGAACGCCCGACCGGAGCGACATCCAGGCACTTCTGCCAAAGTGTTGAGCACCGATCATCATGACCGGTATGCAAAACAAAAGCTGGAACAATGGATGGTGCAGGAAGTGAAACGGCAGGATCATGTGAACCAAAAGGGGAACAGAAAAAAACAAACTCCAATAAAATTTCTTTTCGATGGGAGAAGAAGTGGCTGCCTCATGATGAGCGTGTCCATGGGGATCAAGGCTTTCAGTCAATGAAGTGGATGAACCCGGGGGATTCACGACATGGTATCCCAAACTGTTGATATCCTTTACGGCCTTTTCAATCGTTCCGGAAGTTGTCTCACGAAAACTCACCTCGCCGGTAATAAAACTGACATTCACCTCATCCAGACCTTCTTTCTCAAGTACTTTTGTAACGGTGAGCGCACAATTGGTGCAGGTCATTCCTTCAACATTCAATATTATTTTGTTTTCCATGGAAAAAAGTTGGCGTAAAGTTAGCGGAAATCATTCTTTCATGATGAGAAATAAATGAATAGACTCAAACTGAAAAATTATTCTGTTGTACAGATAAAATAAATGAATATTTTTGCATCCCGTTTCCGAAAACACCCGGAAATCAAATGGTGGTTGTAGCTCAGTTGGTTTGACCCCTCCGATTGAAATCGGAGGGGTCGTGAGAAAGTAAAATATTAAATGGTGGTGGTAGCTCAGTTGGTTTGAGCACTCCGATTGAAATCGGAGGGGTCGTGAGAAAGTAAAA
>JAPLDA010000013.1 GCA_026391945.1 Bacteroidota bacterium
AGAGATGAATATTAAAAAACCTGCTGCCATCATTAAAAGAGTGAATGACTCAGTAAAAAACTGGAAGAAGCATGCAAAAAATTGCGAAGTTGATACGGAACAAATAAAATCAATTTCTTTTACTCATGACTTATTGTAACCTTCATCAATCACAAATAAGTACTTTATGTTGCACTTTTTTGTTTGAAATATTACTTGGAAATATGGGATTCGTAAATGGCGTAATAAAATACACTAAACACAACGGAGAAAAAAACCTGAATGTGATCCATGAAGTTCCTATCTGAAAACAAAAAAGTAATTAATTACTTTCACAATTCACTACCAAAATACATGATTCCCCACCGACATTTCATCATGCACAAACCGTATGGTTACCTGAGCCAGTTTGTTTGTGAGTTGAAAAAGAAAAAACTGTTGGGTGAGCTTTATCCTTTTCCGGAAGGAACCATGGCGATCGGACGGTTGGACGAAGACAGCGAAGGTTTGCTGCTGCTTACCACCGATGGGAAGATGAGCGAATACATCCGGGGCAGGAACACGGAAAAAGAATATTATTCTCATGTAGATGGTTTGATCACTGATACTGCCATTCAGCAACTTCAACAGGGTGTTGAAATAGGAATCCGGAACGTGAAGTATCTGACTCAACCTTGCAAAGCATTCCGGCTCGAAACTCCGCCGGCCTTTCCTCCGCGCAAGCGGAAAATAAGAGACGACAGGCATGGCCCAACCAGCTGGGTGTCCATCACACTTACAGAAGGCAAAGAACGGCAGGTACGGAAAATGACTGCTGCTGCCGGCTTCCCTACCTTGCGACTGGTAAGAGTCAGGATTGGAAACATTCATCTCCACGATCTCGAAGCAGGAGTCGTGAAAGAAATTGCACTGGGCAACTTCTTCAAACCCGTACAGATGGTGGATGCAAATTCTGCCCATCATTAAATTTTTCGGCACGGTAGAAGGGTGCCACCACTCACAGGATATTTTTTATCATCTTTCCTTGTACCACAAACCAAATCATAAATCGCAGATGCAAAAAGATCCGGCGAAGCATGATTAAGATCATATCCCGTTATTTTTATTTGATTAAAAGAACATCTGTCAAACAAGTAAATTTGCATTCGATGAAACGGCATCCTGATGATGTGAAATAATTTCGATACTCAGGCAACATATTTTTTACGGCCATGCACAACATCCTTCACAACATTTCAAAAACATCCGGAACATGAGTGAGCAGAGGATGTGGTATAGAGACTTTCGCGTAATGATACATCTCCAGGCAACCTGTATATGAAAGTTATGATGCTTACAGGAAAGAAGTAGAATCAAATGGACGAAAAAAATCCTGAATACAGTCAGCTCATTACAAAACTGAATTCCTTAGAGGAGAGGATTTCCAGTATCGAAGGGAAACTGGGTATTGCCACTCCCGCGGAATTTACAAAAGAAGGAGAACATACTTTACCGGGTGACCAGTCGACACGAAAAACAACTGAAGAAAGTTCCCACGCCTCTTTTGAATCAAGTATCGGAGGATACGGGCTTGCACTGGTCGGAAACATCGTCTTGCTGTTTGGAATCATTTTTCTCTGGCAATACATACATCATCTCGGCCATCCTCTTTATTCTTTCCTGTTTGGATATGCAACGGTTGCAGCCATCTTCGCCGCTGCAAAATATTTGCGCCGCATCGTAGCGAAAATATCTTACATGTTCGCCCTTGTCGGACAATTGCTGCTCTTTTATTTCACCCTTCACCTGCATTATTATACCGACACGCCGGTTGTGGTAAACCAGGCCGCAGGTATCTTATTATTGTTTGTCGTTATCGCGAACCAGGTATATCATTCTATAAAAAAGAAATCAGAAATATATGCCGGGATTGCTTTGACGATGACGTTCATCACGGGTGTGGTGAGCGATACTACTTATTTCATGCTGTCAACGGCTGTTCTCACTGCAGCGGGATCCGTCTATTTCTTTTTCCGGTTCGGATGGAAAACAACCTTCATCATTTCCATCTTCCTTTCATTTTCCGTTTTCATTATCTGGGTATTGAAAAACCCGGGGTTACTGGATGTCACAAATCTCACGATGCATCACATCTGCAACCTGTACCTGATGGCCTGTGCAGCGGCATTCTCGATGGTGGCGTTGTTTCCGAAAAAAGAAACACTGTCGAAAAGTTTCCTGATGAGTTCGGTGCTGGTGTACGGGATGAGCTTCTCTGCTGTCCTGATGTTTTTTGTGTTCACCTTTTTCATGAACAGCTATGTTATTTTATTTGTTGCCATTTCGGTATTCTGCATCCTGTTCTCCATCATACTCAAAAAATTTTCAGCGTGGGATTTTTCTCCCGCCTTCTATGCCATGTACGGGTTCGTTGCCATCAGCGTATCGGCCTATGGCCTGTTTGGTTTGCCTTATGTCTTCCTGTTGCTGGCCCTGCAAAGCCTGCTGGTACTTGCCATGTCGCTTTGGTTCCGCTCGCAGATGATTGTCGGGCTCAATGCAGCCATGTTTTTCGTTCTCCTCATCACCTACATCGCCATTTCGGAATCCGCTGATGTCATTAATTTTTCATTTGCCCTGGTCGCCTTCCTCACCGCACGGTTCCTGAACCTGAAAAAACAATTGCTGAAACTCGAGACCAATTACCTGCGGAATACGTATTTGCTGGTCATGTTTATCATGGTCCTGTATTCCCTTCACAAGGCTTTGCCTGACCAGTACATCACACTCTCCTGGACCATTGCTGCCGCCGTATTTTTCTTTTTTAACCTCGTTCTTAAAAATATCAAATACCGTTTGATGGCCATTTTCGCAATCATCTCCGCCGCCTCCAGGTTGTTCCTCGTTGACCTGTCGCGCATTTCGTTTGCTTACCGCGTGATTGCATTTCTTTTCCTTGCCCTGATTTCAATCAGCATTTCCATTTATTACTACACCAGGATGAAAGGCAAAACCGGTTCTGAAAATCCGGGCGACAAGGATTCTATATAGACCTATTCAGGTATTATATACTTTTAAAAATGTGAAGCGAACCTCTCATAACAGATGATCCTTTTTCAAATGCAGCGCTCAAGCCAAATGCAAGCAATGATGACGGCTTTTGTCTTATTTGTTTCTGACATCTTTTTACCTAAACTATAACAAGAACCAGGAAGTGTGTTTCATCGTTTTGAATTTGTTATCCCGGGTATTTTTTTCTGTCAAAGTTCATTCGGGGACATGTTTTTTAGCAGCAGTTCTGAAGCCACATCGTGATAATAATCATAGCTGTCGCAAGAGGAAAGGGCGTAAATTCGGGAAGCATTTTCATTGTATTTCATGTATTCTTTTTCATCTTTCAGTTTCTTTTTAAAACAATCGCTGCCTCTCAACACAATGGCGATTTTTCAGGCGGCAGAAAATAAAAAAGCTTATCCTGTTTTCAGTTCAGATGAATGGAAACCGGTGATCCGGCCACACTATAATTGTCTCATGTTTTAATCCTTGTATATATGATAAAAGATAAACTACCCTCCAGCTTTTTCAATCCGGTTTCCATTTTAGGCGCCATCATTGCCGCCATTGCATCGATCACACTGATCTTCCTCGTGATCCTGACTCAAACCCAGGCGACTTACAATGTGTACATGGATGTATTCGTATACATCGTAGTGCCGATGTTCCTCTTCATGGGCCTGGTGCTGATTTCAGCAGGAATGATCTGGAAAAGACGAAAACAAAAAAAGAACCTTGCCGCTTCCGAAAAAAGTGTATTTATTTTCAATCTAAAAGAACCGAAAACGCGCAACTCCATTATTATTTTTGTTACAGTCACCATCCTGTTTATCATGTCGACAGTGATCGGAACCTATGAAACTTTTCATTACACGGAGTCGAATGAATTTTGCGGAAAACTATGTCACAAGGTGATGCTGCCTGAGTACAGCGCTTACCAGTTGTCGCCTCATGCAAGGGTAAACTGTGTTGATTGCCATATCGGCAACGGTGTGAACTCGTTTGTAAAAGCAAAGGTCTCCGGCATCCGCCAGGTATTTCATTATTTAGGATCCAATTATCCAAGGCCAATCGGAACACCACTGGAAGGTTTGCGCCCTGCTAAAGAAACCTGTGAAAAATGCCACTGGCCGCAAAAAGTATATTCACATAAACTGAATCACTTTAAATATTTCCTGAGAGACTCCGCCAATACGGAATGGGACATTGCCATGGACATGAAACTCGGACCAAGCACAAAACTTTCCGGAACCAGCCGGGGCATTCACTGGCATGACGATCCCGGTGTAGAAGTCCAGTACAAAGCCAATGCAAAGCACGATACGATCTACTGGGTGAAATACATCAACAAAAAAACCGGTGTAGAGAAAATATATGAAGATGAGGAAACGAAAAAAAGCAGCGCAGAACTTGCCCTGCTGCCGACCCGAACAATGGATTGCATGGACTGCCATAACCGCCCGGCGCATGAGTACAGGTCGCCTTCGTTTTACCTGAATAACCTTTTTGCCACCGGAAAACTTTCTACCTCTATCCCGTGGCTGAAGAAAGTGGCGATGGACGCTTTGAAAAATAAATTCTCCACTACAGATTCTGCCCTCACTGAAATAAGAAACAGGATGAGGACGAAATATCAAAACAAATATCCGCTGGCATTTCAAACATATGAAAAACAAATTGACAGCGCTGCAACGATCATTACCAATGAATACCTCGCGAATGCCTATCCTGAAATGAATATTAATTTCCGTGAGTATCCGAGGAACATCGGCCACCTCGAATCAGATGGTTGCTTCCGGTGCCACAACGACAAGCATAAAACTGCTGACGGGAAAAAGATCACCAAGGACTGTTACAACTGCCACGATTTTTTGAAACAGGGAACATTAGATAAAATGACTTTCTGTGATATCAATAATTCAGTGAAGTGGCTTCACCCGATCGAGTTGGAGGAAGACTGGGAAAAATGTTCTGAATGTCATTGATGTGGAGTTTTGAATTTCCGGACTATGGGATCAAGATGCAAAAGTTAGGAATCAAGATTCGGATTTCCAACTTAATCAACCAATCAACTCAATCAACTATTGCATGACCAGAACAATATTGAGAGAACTTTGAAGAAGATATTTTCCTGTAGCCCATTCTCGTGGCGCCAGGTCTTCGAACTGTGGCTTGTTCGCTATTAATTTCTTCTCATGTTACTTTCTTTAAAAGAAAGTAACCAAAGAATTGTGCGTTTATTCATATCATATTTTGTTTCACAATTGCATTCATGAATGCTTCGCATTTCAAGGCAATTTTTTCTCATCCGCACAAACCAATGCTTCGAAAAACCGCGGATTGAAAACATGCAAATGCCACATGCCTCCCCTTCATGTTTTCAACCGCTATTGCTGTGTAACGCACAGAGCGTTGTCGCTTCCTCTTGTGCGCAGATAGAGAAACCTCGATGCGCCAAATTCATTATTATTCTCATGGCGTCAACTCACTGACCGCATGACCAACCTACTCATGGCCAGGTACAACGAAAAATTTCACATTCGCTGAAGCATGGTTGCTCATGAGCCTCGCCAAATAAATACCTCTGGAAAATTCAGGTAGCTTAAAATGTTGTACACTACTCCATTGCGGAAGCTGGTAACGCACCACCTCCTTACCTTCCATATTATTGATAACAATAATAGAATGTTCTCCTGTGGATGGATAGGAAAAAGTAATTTCTGAATTAGATAAAACAGGATTGGGAAAAACTTGGAGAGAACCAGTAAAAGACAAATTTGAATAATTGGTTGCAAGCACAGTATCACATAAGCTACCGGTTTCTGCACCTAAAAAATAATTCGGGTGGTTTGGAATTGTAAAAGCATTGAAGGTTGGTAAATGAATGCAATGCTG
>JAPLDA010000109.1 GCA_026391945.1 Bacteroidota bacterium
CATTGTGGAATACATTGCGTACAGCGTCACGTCGAACATCCGCGAACTGGAAGGCGCTTTGATTTCCATCCTCGCGCAATCCTCACTGAATAAAAAAGCGGTAACGCTTGAACTTGCCAAGCAGATGATTGACAAGTTCGTGAAGAACACCAACCACGAAGTTTCGATCGATTACATTCAGAAAGTGGTGTGTGATTATTTCGATCTCCCGATTGAAATGCTCAAATCCAAAACCCGCAAACGCCAGGTGGTGCAGGCCAGGCAGATCGCCATGTATTTTGCCAAGAGCATGACGAAATCTTCGCTCTCCAACATCGGCGCACATTGCGGCGGAAAAGATCATGCAACCGTTTTACATGCCTGCCGTACGGTGAACAACCTGATCGAGACAGATAAAAAATTCAAAGCAAGCGTGCAGGAATTACAAAAGAAAATCAGTGTGATCGGGAAATAAACTTTCTCTTCCGGATATTTTCAAAACCCTTTCAGAAATGAGAGGGTTTTTGTTTTGATAACAATTGTAAATTCGCCTGCTAAACGAATGTCATGAAAATATTGATGGTGTGTCTCGGGAACATCTGCCGGTCGCCACTGGCGGAAGGAATTCTCCGAAAAAAAACCGGGATGGAAAATACCAGGATTGATTCAGCCGGAACCGGCGGCTGGCATGCAGGCGAACATCCCGACAAGCGGGCGATTGAAACAGGAAAACAATTCGGTGTTGACATTTCCAAACTGGTGGCAAGACAATTTTCTGTTCATGATTTTGATGAGTTCGACCGGATATTTGTGATGGACCGTGATAATCTAAGAGATGTTCTTTCACTGGCGCGGCATGACGATGACAAACGAAAAGTTGACCTCTTGCTGAATGCCGATCAACCGGGATCCAACCGTTCGGTACCGGATCCATATTATGGCGGTGATGATGGCTTCGTCCGTGTTTTCAAAATGATCGATGAAGCCTGCACGGCCATTGTAAAACAAATCCATCAAAATTCTTAACTTAGATTTTTCAAAAACATCTGCCTGATGCCTGCCACTCTTTATTTAATTCCCACTTTTCTCAGTGAGGATCATGAGAACATGATTCCCGGGTATGTAACGGAGATCATTCATTCACTGGAAACATTTGTTGTGGAAGACGAAAAATCAGCGAGACATTTTTTGAAGAAGGCTGGCCATCCCAAACCGCTGAACGACATTCAACTTTTTTTGTTGAATGAACACACACCATTTTCAGAAGCAGTTCAACTGATCAAACCCTTGCTGGCAGGAAAAAACATCGGGCTCCTTTCCGAAGCCGGTTGTCCGGCGGTTGCAGACCCAGGATCCGATCTTGTGAAAGCCGCGCACCAGAATAACATTCGCGTGGTTCCTCTCATCGGCGGATCTTCCATCATTTTAGCTTTGATGGCAAGCGGTTTGAACGGACAATCGTTTTCCTTTTTGGGTTATCTTCCGAGAGAACGCAATGCAAGAATCAAGTCGCTGAAGGAATTGGAGAAAAACGCTCACCTGAAAAATCAAACACAGATTTTCATTGAAGCGCCATACCGCAACCAGCATGTGGTAGAAGACATTCTTCAAAACTGCGATGCAGAAACCCGTTTGTGTATTGCCTGTGAGATTACGGGGAAGAATGAATTCATCCGGACGAAAAGTATCAGGGAATGGAAAAAGTCCATTCCTGATATCAACAAACGACCGGCGATTTTTTTAATAGGCAGGAGTTAGAATGAACGTATTGAAGTAAAGAGTGTTTAAGTGTGTAAGTAATTCTGTGCCTGGAAAACTTAAACACTTACGCACTTAAAAACTTCAATACATAAACACTTGTAATCGCTCACTTCACTGCTACCACGTCCACCTCAAACACCAATGGAGTATTCGGCTGAATGATAAACGTTCCATTCATTTTATTCCTGACACCCGTTTCTCCGTAGGCCATTGCGGAAGGAACGACGAGGGTTGCTTTGTCACCCTGGCGGAGTTTCCTGAAAGCAACATCCCAGCCTTTGATTACTTCTCCTCTTCCGACAATAAAAGAATACGTGATTCCTTCCTTGCTGTTCGAATCGAATACTTCTCCGTTTAAAAATTTTCCAGTACAATGAAAAGAAACTGTTTTACCTGTATCGGCGACAGCGCCCTTTCCTTCTGTGGAACGGATGATGTAGATGCCACTGGAGTCAGGCTTTTCAGTAACGTGATGATCTGTGATGTACTTTTCGATCCCGGATTTTTCCAACGCTGAACGTTTATCCAGTTCGCGGTACATTTCTTCTGCGGCATCCAGTTCTGATTGTATTTTTAAAAGCCTGATGTCAAACTTCAGGAAACTTCCCGTTTTCAGAAATGCCGGCCTCACATAATTGTTTCCTCCCATTTTTGAAAAAACTTTTTGCACCATCGAATCCGCAGACACAAAAAAAGTGGCGCTGTCGCCGGCAGCAAGATACGTCAGCCCGTCTTCCATGCTTCCGGAAAAAGGAGGTTTCTCCAGTTGAAAACGCAAAGGCATTTTATTTTTCTTTGAATCAAAAAGCACCGAATCATTTTCAGTTTTATAAATCATATCGAGGGTGACGAAATCCCCAATCTTCGCTTTCGGCCCCGGGTTTTCCTTATAGAGTGTGTACTTCATCCCGGAATCGGTATGTTTTTCATCGGCATGCTTGCATGAAAAAAAAGAAACAGTCAATGCAAACAAACAAACCAGCAACCTTGAAAATCGTATCATCATTTCAAATCGTTTACATGTAATAATTTCACATCATAATACAGCGGACTGTTGCCGGGAATTTTGTGATCATCGCCCAACCTTCCAAAACCCAAATGAGCAGGAACCACCAGCCGTGCTTTTCCTCCTTCTTTCATCAGCAAAACTCCTTCTTCGAGTCCATGCGTTTGCTCGCCTTGTCCGAGAATGAAATCCAACGGCTTTTTTTCATCGGCAGCATAACACAAGGTTCCGTCGAGCAGGTAAACAGAATAAGAAATACTGACCTGTTTTTTTCCGGATGGATGCCGGCCTTTTCCTTCCTCGTAAACCTGGTAACGCAAACCGGTTCCTGATACTGTCATCTTCCATTGATGCCTGCTGATGAATTCATCAATTTTTTTTGACTCATCCTCTACCATTATTTTATTCACATTCACTAAATGTTCTTTCAGCGAGTCGTCACTGACCTGCTGCTGTTGATGTTGCTGCAGGCAGGAAGCTGACAACAACATGCCGGTGATGCAAGTAAAATAAAAAGTCTTTGTGATGCTCATGCATTAACCGGCTAACTGGGATTGATAATGCGGCAAAATGCCGAGGAACTTCTGGACCGTGGCATCGAGGGATTCATTTGATTTTCCACCGGAAGCATTTTTGTGGCCTCCGCCCTGGAAATATTTGGAAGAAAGATCTTTCACCGAGAAATCATCTTTGGAACGAAAAGAAATTTTTATTTCTCCCTCGCGCTCGGTAAATAATGCCGCCAGCCTGACTCCTTTAATGCTCAATGCATAGTTGACGATTCCTTCGGTATCTCCTGCTTTAAAATTAAACATGTCGAGTTCGGCCTGTGAGAGCGCGATGTATGCGGTGTTGTATTCCGTGAGCACTTTTAATTTTTCCTTCAGCGAATAACCGAGCAACCGAAGTCGGTTTTCCAGCCAAGTATCATACACGTACTCATGAATTTTATAATTCTCTGCGCCGGCATCCATCAGGTCGGCGATGATGCGGTGCGTTTCACTCCTCATGGTTGCATAACGGAACGAGTTGGTATCGGTCATGATACCGGTGTAAATACACTCCGCGATATTTTTATCAATCATCTTTTTATCTCCGAGCGCATCGATGAACTGGTAGATGAGTTCGCAGGTGGAACAGGCATCGGTGTAGGAGAACGCATGATCAAATGCAGGCTCCGGTTCCAGGTGGTGATCGATCAGCACCTTGATGGCATTGGAATTCCGGACGGGCTGTTCGAGTTTTTCAAGGCGGCTCAGCCAGTTGAAGTCGAGACAAAAAACAAGCGTCGACACGGCAATCGTTCTCATGGCAGCATCTTCACGTTTTTCAAAATCAATCACCACGTCGTTGCCAGGAAGCCAGGAAAGAAATTCGGGACATTCACTGGGCGTCACCACGATCACTCCATGTCCTTTCCTGATCAGGTAATTGTACAAAGCGAGGGATGAACCCATGGCATCACCGTCTGGGCGATGATGCGTGGTGATGGTAATCATTTGAGGGACGGAGAGAATTTTCTTCAACTCCTCTAATTCCTTTGCCGGAAACCGATTGCTCATAAAAAATTTTTTCAAAAGTAAGATTTTAAGCGAAAGGTTATTTGTCCTGATGACGAAACTTTTTTCTATTTTCGCACGCTCAATTTACAACACCACATTCCTATGACGAACAGAACATTTACGATGATCAAGCCTGATGCCGTTGCAAACGGGCATATCGGACCCATTCTTGCCAAAATCAATGAAGCCGGCTTCCGCATCGTAGCCATGAAATATACTCACCTCGAACCGGAGAAAGCAGGGTTTTTTTATGCCGTACACAAGGAGCGTCCCTTTTACAAAGACCTGGTGAAATACATGTCATCCGGGCCGATTGTCGCTGCGATTTTAGAAAAAGAAAATGCGGTGGAAGATTTCAGGAAACTGATTGGCGCCACGGATCCTTCAAAAGCAGCTCCCGGAACCATCCGCAACCTGTTCGCCAAATCCATTGAAGCAAATGCCGTTCACGGAAGCGACAGTGATGAGAATGCCGAGATTGAAGGAAGCTTCTTCTTCTCGCAGATGGAGAGGTTTTGAAGGGAGAGTCAGGAATTAGGAATCCAGAATTAAGAATAGAGATACTCGTCTAATAGACTTCTCGTCTGTCGTCTGATCGTCTTTTTCATTTACGATTTCAGGATTTGGAGATTTCAGATTTAGAAGATTGGTTGATTAAGTTGATTGAGTGATTGGTCTTGGCTCTTAATTCTGAATTCCTAATTCCCGACTCCCCCGCTCTACTGAAGAACAATCTCATCAATAATATCCGAGCCTGATTCTTCGTTCAGAAGCCTCACAATTTTCTCACGCGAGTGATGGAGTTCTTCACGCAAAGAAGCTGAACTCAAGCTGACAAAAAGTTTTTTATCGCGGACATACAAGTTGGTTGTGCGGTTCGAAACGGTTTTCCCCATGACTTTTTCCCAGGAGCTGACGAGGCGAATTTCGTTCACTTTCCTGTCGAGGTGAAATTCTTTCAACATGCCATTGATGGCGTCTTTGATCGACCGGTCGTTGGTGGGTTTCATTCAGATGAATGTGTTGCGGTTTCTCTTTGTTGCACCACGGAGCCGTTGCTGACTTCAAACGTCAGGATCTCCACCTGTATTTCTTCAAAAACTTTTTTCACCCGTTCGGGATGAGCATCGGTGATGAAAATTTGTCCGAAGTTATCCTTGCTCACCAGTTCCATCAGGTTTTTCACGCGGAAGTTATCGAGCTTGTCGAAAATATCATCGAGCAAAAGAATGGGTTTCATCTTTTTCACTTCCCTCACAAAATCAAACTGCGCCAGCTTCAATGCAATCAGGAACGACTTCTGTTGTCCCTGCGAAGCAAAACGTTTCACCGGGTAACCATCTACGGTGAAAACCAAATCGTCTTTATGAATGCCGACGGTGGAGAATTGCAGGCTACGATCCCTGTCGAGGGCGGCTTTCAGGACATCACCGAAATTTCCCTGGTGAAGATGAGATTCATAAAGAACCGCCACATCTTCCCTTCCATGAGAAATAAACCGGTAATAGTTTTTGAAAATCGGGAGGAAGTGATTCACAAATTCAAGTCGCTTACGGTAGATTTTTTCACCCAGCACAATCATCTGCTCATCCCAGATTTCGAGTGATGTTTCATCAAACCTTCTCGCCTGTGCAAATTGTTTCAGCAGAGCATTCCGCTGAGAAACCACTTTGTTGTACTGGATGAGGTTGTCGAGATACGATTTGTCGAATTGAGAGATGATGCTGTCGATGAACTTCCTGCGTTCTTCGCTGCCTTCGGTGATCAGGTTTGCATCGGTAGGAGAAATCATCACTACGGGCAGAAAGCCGATGTGATCCGCCAGTCGTTCATACTCCTCCTGGTTTCTTTTAAAAATCTTTCGTTGATTTTTTTTCAAACCACAGTAAATATGTTCTTCCCTGTTTTCATGGTTGAACGTTCCCTGCACCAGGAAGAACTCCGCATCATGCCTGATGTTCTGCGTATCCACGGCATTGAAATAACTTTTGCACATCGACAGGTAATGGATGGCATCGAGCAGGTTGGTTTTGCCTTCGCCATTGCCGCCTACAAAAGCGTTCACATCTTCCGAAAAAGACAAATCGGCCTCTTCGTAGTTCTTAAAATTCAGCAGCGAAAGTTTTTGCAGATACATGTTGCGAAGTTAAGGGATTCGCGGGAAGATTCAAGATTCGGGAATAGAGAATTAAGAGTCAAGATCCAAGACAGGAATTACATAACGCCATCAGCTAATCAGCTAATCAACCAATCAACTTAATCAACTCAATCTACCTCATCCCACCCTGAATCATGACAGAATTCCGGTGGCAATGAAGAAAAAAAGGTAAAAATGCTGTCGTATGAAGCGAAAAAAATATATTTTTGCAACCTGTTTAAAAAATCTGAACAATTAAATTATTGATTATGGCAGAAACAAAGCAGGATCAGGATTTTATTATCACTGAAACCCTCAGCAAAACCGAACATTTCATCAACCAGAACAAGAAGAGCCTGTCGATCATTGTAGGCGCTATTGTGTTGGCCATTGGCGGATATCTTTATTACCAGAACTCATACGTGGCTGGTAAAGAAAAAGAAGCGGAGACACAGATGTTCGTTGCGGAAGAATATTTTAAGAACGACTCCCTGAAGCTGGCTGTGAACGGCGACGGAAACCATTCCGGCTTCGAACAGATCATCAGTGATTACGGTGTTAGTCCGTCGGCGAACCTCGCTCATTTCTACCTCGGCATGGCGTACCTGAAACAGAAGCAATACGACCAGGCCATTGAGGCGCTGAAGGGTTACAATCCGCATGATGAAATCACTCCTTCTCTTGCACTGGGCGCCATCGGCGATGCGTACATGGAACAGAATAAAACGGATGATGCCATCGGCTATTATGAAAAGGCGAGCAAGGAAAAACCGAATAACTTCACCACGCCTCTCATGATGATGAAACTTGCCGGCGCTCTTGAATCAAAGGGCAGTTACAAAGAAGCGAAAGACGTGTACGAGAAAATCAAGAAAGATTATTCATCCACTTCTGAAGCGCAGCAGGCTGATAAGTACATCGCCCGTGCTGAAGCCATGATCAAATAATACATTCCCGGTTTCTGCCGGAAGTTTACTGTTCATTCATGGCCTCTTCTCAAAAGAACCTCTCTTCATTCGATTCATCCTCCATTCCCGATGCAGGGAAGATGCGTTTTGGTGTCGTGGTTTCCGAATGGAATACTGAAATTACAGAAAGCCTTTACAACGGAGTTTATGAAACGCTGATTTCCGGCGGATGTAAAAAAGAAAACATCCTGAGGAAAAATGTTCCCGGGAGTTTCGAGTTGCCGGCCGGGGCATTGTTCTTTGCTGAATACGAAGATGTGGATGCCGTGATTTGTCTCGGCTGTGTGATCCAGGGCGAGACGAGGCATTTTGAATTCATCTGCCAGGCCGTTTCGAACGGCTTGATCAGCCTCTCGGTGAAGTTCGGGATACCGTTTATTTTTGGTGTACTCACGACTAATAACGTGAAGCAAGCCAAAGAAAGATCCGGCGGAAAGCTTGGTAATAAAGGAATTGAAGCAGCGGTAACGGCGATTAAGATGGTTGCTTTGCAGCAGGAATTTGAAAACAGAAAATAAGTTTGAGGAAAAATATTTCTTTCTATCTTTGCCGCCCTTGATTTCGGAGAGGTGCCTGAGAGGCCGAAAGGAACAGTTTGCTAAACTGTCGTACGGGAAACCGTACCGAGGGTTCGAATCCCTCCCTCTCCGCGCTCTTTAAAATAGTTGTCAGTAAATAAAAATTACGACACGTTCTTTGTAAAATTATTCCGTCATTGCAGCGCAATGATGTTTTCGGGGTGTAGCGTAGTCCGGTTATCGCGTCTGGTTTGGGACCAGGAGGTCGCAGGTTCGAATCCTGCCACCCCGACTTTTTTGAATTAGCTAATAATTTGATTAGCTAATTAGCCGATGATTTTTCACCTGTTATCCATCCGCTAATCATTGTATCTTCAAATCAGCTAATTGATCCCGGTCCCGTAGCTCAGTTGGATAGAGCAACTGCCTTCTAAGCAGTAGGCCATTGGTTCGAATCCAATCGGGATCACTTTTACGTCAAATACTTGAAGTCGATCAGAATGTTTTTTAAAATAAAAATTTAATTCTCTGTTGGATTGAGCAATCCGCCCCAGGCGGATAGGCCATTGGTTCGAATCCAATCGGGATCACTTTTTTTAGGACAGAGTTAAGAATTGAGAGTTAAGACCAATGACTTAATTAACTCAATCAACTTTTTGTACGATGACGCCATCAGCTAATTGGCTAATTAACAAATCCGCTAATCACCTAAATCTCCAAATCCAAATAAGAAAGGACGATCAGACCATGAGACCATTAGACGAGAAATCACTCCTTCACAAATCGCCTTACTAATTTCTCTCTTTCAGTAAGCAGGCTCACGATATACAAGCCACTGGAAAAATTTTGCATGGATAAATCTTTTGAGTAAAATTCAGAATTCAATTTTCCGGTTTCCCGATGGATTACTTTTCCGAGCACATCACAAATTTGTAACTCATAGTTTTTTCCGAGCAAACCTTTCGCATTGATAAAGGCTGTTTGCCATGTTGGATGATAAAACACGAACAGTTCTTCTTTGCCTATTACTGGTAGCGTGCTGTTTACGGAAAGCACGGTATCGCAAAAACTATTTGTGTCAGGGCCTAATTCGTAATTCGGATTGTTGGGTAAGCCAACATAGGCACGATGACCACCTAAATAAAAACTGAAAGGTTGAAAATCACAAGCTGCTCCAAGACTGTCTGGTTGATTGATAACTGATATATTCATGTTCTCAGGGTAATAGGTGGTATCGCAGTACAAATAAAAAAAAGCGCAATCATTTACTTCAAGACTACAACTTAAATAAACTTTTCCATCGGGGCCTGTCTGTAAAAGCCCGGCAACCGATGGAGCCAGAAATGTATGTAATGTTGTTCTGCTTGCCAGGATATTGGTTGCCGTAAGATCAAATTGGTAGAGATATGAAGTGTCCTGATTGGGGCCATTGTAGATCGTAGACACATACAGTTTTGTCGAATTAGGAGAAATCGCGAAACTGAAGTAATTTGTAAATGGTTGCGATGAGCCTTGCGGTTCGATTGTATTAAGGTTCGACAACTGTCCTGAACATCTATTGAAATCATAACTCTCAATCAGATTCGCAGGGTTCACAACAAAGAGCTTATTCCCATCTTTGGTAAATTTAATTCGAGTAAAATTGTTTTGGATGGAAGTACCAATACTCTGAATAAAAGGTCCACTTATTCCTGTTGGGGATATTAAATAAAAATAAAAATCATTGTTCGGAGTGCTATTATTCCAATGTTTTAAAACTACCCACCAATCCCTTCCATTACCATGTTTGACAGCTGCTAATCCATCACAGACAGGAAAGGATTGCAGTCGAATATTTTTTTGAACTACTCTTCCAAGCCCTCCGTTATAACTTAAATCAATCACAGAATAGTAAAAGCCCGGAATGGGAGTACTTGTAACACCGGCGGTGAATAAATAAAAGCGATTGATGTTGCCTGGATCGGGGACGATGATCATTTCTTGGTACCATGCTGCTGCTTTTAAACTATCACCTCCATCCATGATCTGGTTATTTTTATTAACGACATAGCCAAAATCATAAGTGCCAGGG
>JAPLDA010000089.1 GCA_026391945.1 Bacteroidota bacterium
ACTGGTTTTGTTGCTGTTTCCGGAGGAGATTATCATTCTCTTGCCTTGAAAAATGACGGAACGATATGGGCATGGGGATTGAATAATTCAGGACAGTTGGGTGATGGGACTACCATAGAGAGGCATTGTCCTGTCCAGGTAACAGGGCTTACGGATGTAATTGCCATTGCTTGCGGAGGTTATTTTTCGCTTGCGTTGAAGAATGATGGCACCGTGTGGGCGTGGGGAGTAGGTGGTCTGTTGGGTGATGGAACCACCATTCAAAGACATACACCTGTTCAGGCAAGTGGGCTAACCGACATTGTATCTGTCACATGTGGAGAATTTCATTCTCTTGCATTGAAAAATGACGGAACCGTTTGGGCATGGGGGGGGAATGGCAATGGGCAGTTAGGTGACGGAACGACTACCGATCAGCACAGCCCCGTTCAACCCGGAATATCTGGGATAGTCACTGCGTTATCAAGCGGGAGTTCCGCCGAACATACAGTTGTACTTAAAGATGACGGCACTGCCTGGGCATGGGGCTGGAATAGCAGTGGGCAGTTAGGTGATGGTACATTCAGTACACTAATTAATCCGAATCCGGTGCAGGTTATTGGTTTATGTGTTGTTCCTACTGAAGTAAATGAAATTACAGAGCAAAATAATGTTTGGTGTTACCCCAACCCCACCGCTGGAGTTTTTCATTTTCAATTTGGCAACAAGGAAAATGCAATAAAAAATGTTACGATAACAGATGTAACCGGAAGAATTATTTTTTTCACAAACCAAAACAAGAATGAGGTTCATCTTTCCTTTGCCGCAGCAGGAATTTATTTTTACTCGGTAGTTACGAAAGAAGGAAACGTGTTTAAGGGGAAATTGGTGAAGGAATAATTTACTGAACCCTTCCATTTCCGGCATATTCCCACTCCCCATTTCTTTATTCCCTACTTAACACTTTCTCCATGGCATCAATGATTCTCAGAAAATCATCTGCCTTCAGCGAAGCTCCTCCCACCAATCCACCATCCACATCTTTGCAGTTAAAAAGTTCTTCCGCATTGGCCGGTGTTACACTTCCGCCATACAGGATCGAAATGCTTTCCGCAGTTTTTTCTCCGTATTTTCCGCTGATCAGTTTCCGGATCATCGCATGCATTTCCTGCGCCTGCTGAGGCGTTGCGTTCACTCCCGTCCCAATGGCCCACACCGGTTCGTAGGCGATCACACATTCTTCCATCTGCATTTTGTCCAGGTGGAACAAACCTTCTTCAATCTGTTGTTTCACGACATTGACATGCTTTCCTGAATTTCTTTGCTCCAGTGTTTCTCCGCAGCAGTAAACCGGCAAAAGGGAATTGCGAAGAGCGCCTTTAACTTTTTCGGCGAGCAGAAGATTGTCTTCGTAAAAATATTTTCTTCTCTCAGAATGTCCGATGATTACATAATCCACGCCGATGGAAGCGATCATCGGAGGAGAAACCTCGCCTGTGAAAGCCCCGGAGTTTTTATCCGAGCAATTCTGCGCGGCCACGGAAATCATGGCTTTATCTTTCAGCTGGCTTGCTACCTCGTGCAGAAATAAAAATGGTGGTGAAACAATCACCTCTGTTTCCTGGTTTTCATTCATCCTCCCGGCAATCGCATCGGTTAACGCCATGGCTTCGGCATAATTCAAATTCATTTTCCAGTTCCCGGCAACTATTTTTTTTCGTTTCATCACGTTTGCATTTTCAGTATCATACTTCACAGCAAGATTAATTATTATTCACGAGAGTAAAAACTCCTGCGGTCATGATCTTCCGAAACTTTCAACTTCCGGATGTTCAAAATAAAAAACTACATTTGGTCAACCGGGGAGATTGAATGGCATCTTGGCACCTCAAAGACCGGTGTGAAAACCTTCTTTCTCTCAAAAAGAATTCGCCATGAAAAAAATCATTCCAGTCCTCTTGCTAATTTTTTTCAGCACCACCATTCCCTTCCATTCCTTTTCGCAGGTGAATGCAAACTTCACGGCTGGCCCGGTTTCAGGATGTTCTCCCCTCACCGTTACATTTACCGATCACTCAACAGGAAGTCCCACATCATGGAACTGGAATTTCGGAAACACCAATACGTCCAGCCTTCAGAATCCAAGCGCGGCCTATACCGTTCCCGGAACCTACACGGTGACCCTCACGGTTTCGAACGGAACGAGTTCTGATGTGCAGACAAGAACGAACTACATCACCGTTTTTGCAAACCCGGTGGCGTCCTTTAATTTGAATCCCAATCCCGCATGCATAGGAAATCCTGTTACGTTCACCAGCACATCCACGAATGGCAGCGGCGCCATCAATCACTGGCGCTGGACTTTCGGTGATGGAGTACTAATGGATTCCACTTTCAGTACGACGACGCATCCTTATACATTTTCACAGACCTTTCCAGTAAGCCTCGTCGTGACCGATGTAAACGGATGTTCCAGTTCCGACACCGGTTCAGTTGTGATCAACAACGGACCGCTGGCCGACTTCACCGGTTTTCCATTGTCATCCTGTACGGCGCCGCTTACGGTGACGTTCACGAATTCTTCCACCGGGAATCCAAGCGGATATTTCTGGCATTTCGGTGATGGCGCCACTTCCACGCTCACTGCGCCATCGCATACGTATGCGAATACGGGAGTTTACACGGTGACGCTGGATGCCATTTCTCCCGGCTGCACGAACAGTAAGATACGCAACAATTACATTGTCATTCAAAACACGGTGGCGAATTTTACCGGCGACACAGCCATCTGCGCCGGCGGCACGGCTCATTTTACAGATGCATCACTTCCTTTATCAACGATTCGCAATTGGAATTTCGGCGACGGACAAACATCAGGAGTTCAGAATCCGTCGCACATCTATTCCACTCCCGGCACTTACAATGTCACATTAATCGCCACCGCTAATAATTGCACGGATACCATCGTCAAAACAATTCATGTTCGTCAGAATCCTTCCGTGAGTTTTACAGCGAGTGATTCCGTTGGATGCAGCATGCCTTTCGCTGTAACTTTTTCTGATCATACCACCAACGGCGGAAGTGCATGGCTATGGAATTTCGGTGACGGCTCCACTTCCAATCTTCAAAATCCGTCGCATGCCTATAATGCGAATGGAACTTTCTCAGTCACATTAACTGTCCTCAACTCCTTTGGCTGTTCCGGCACCCACACGCATCTCAGTTATATACACCTGAGTACTCCCATTGCTGCATTCACGTCAACTCCCGACAGCGGATGCGTACCCTTAACGGTGTCGTTCACCAGCACCAGCACAGCCAATCAGCCCATTGCCAGCTACAACTGGAATTTCGGAAACGGAACCGCTACGGTTACTACTCCAACGACCACACAGGTATATCCTGCTCCCGGTATCTATACCGTTTCGCTTGTCATCGTCACACAAAACGGCTGCAGGGATTCGATCACCAAAAACAACCTGGTGAGAACCGGTACCAAACCGGTTGCTGATTTCTCCTGGAACCGCGACTCGGTTTGTTACGGCAACTCCGTAACCTTTACCGATCTTTCGTCCGCACCTGTTGATGCATGGGTCTGGACTTTCGGTGACGGCGGCGGCGCTGTTACACAAAACCCGGTGTATTATTACCAGGATACAGGGTTATACAACGTGCAACTGATTGTATATAATTATGGTTGCAGCGATACGATGGTATATATCAACATCATCCGGGTTCTTCCGCCCTACCCGCTCTTCACGGTCAAGCTGAATTGCACGAATCCTTATTACGTCGAATTTACAGACGCATCCAAAGGAGCTGATTCCATCATATGGGATTTCGGTGACGGAACATTCGACACACTCAATCACCATACGCCAACTCATGTATATGCCACGCGTGGAGTAAAAGTGGTGACGTTGATAGCATACAATTATACGACAGGGTGTTCGTATGCATACACGTTGGCTTTTACGATCTCTGATCCAATAGCACGGTTTCACCAGCAGCCGGTATTTGGCTGTTACCCGCTTACGGTTGCCTTTGCCGACTCTTCACAAGATGCCCTTTTTGTAATGTGGGATTTTGGGGACCCGGCAAGCGGGGGATTGAATACTTCCAGTTCCATTAATCCCTCTCATACTTATAACCTTCCGGGGTATTATACAGTCAGGCTTCAGATATTCGATCTTTACAGTTGCGGTGATACACTTATCAAAACGAATATCATTCATGCCGTTGGCCCTCTGCCCGGTTTTTCGGTGAACAATACGACAGGTTGCTCACCGCTGACCGTCACGTTCACGGATACTTCCGTTGCCAATGGTGCGCCCATCAACCAATACCATTGGACTTTTGGTGACGGAACTTTTTCCACATCCTCTTCACCGGTCACCACACATGTTTATTCTCTTCCGGGAAATGATACGATTACCCTTACGGTTACTGACACGAATGGTTGTGTGAAAAGCATTACACGTCCGGGGTATATACTTCCTACTTTTCCATTCCCGTCTTTTTCCGCTCCCAATTATGCATGCCCGAATCAATCCATTGTCTTCAATGCATCAGCCACAGCAACTGTTTCCGGCTCTACATACGACTGGAGTTTCGGCGACGGAAATACTTTTTCATCCACCAATAATTTCGCAACACATGCTTATGCATCCGGCAACACTTATATAGTCTCACTAACGGTTACCGATCCCAACGGCTGCGACAGCACGGTTCACGACACCATCCATGTGATTGTACCCGTTGCGAATTTTAATACTTATGCCGTTGACAGTTGCGGTTATACGACGGTAGCTTTTACTGACATCTCCACAGGCCAGGTGAATTCATGGTTCTGGAATTTAGGAAACGGTGGAGCTTCAGCCATTCAAAATCCGCTGATCACCTACCCGACTCCCGGGTATTATACCGTTTCATTAACGGTGATGAATGCTGCCGGTTGCCGTGATTCGATAACACTCGACAGCATCGTAGTCGTTCCCGGACCACTTGGAAGTTTTACATTCACTCCAGATTCGGGATGCAATCCCTTAACCGTTCGTTTTTCCGGAACGAGTACGAATGCTATTTTTTATACATGGGATTTCGGTGACGGGACGGTTGTTCCGCAAATTCAACAGGACACGATTTCTCACACCTATACGCACGACCAGGTTACCACACCCATCATGACATTGGGTTATACACTTTCTTCGGGAGAGGTTTGCGAAAGGCCGGGAACCAATCTTTCAGGATTGGTGCGCGTGATCACGTACATGAATGTGAACATCGATTCGACTTATATTTCGCTGGGAGAAGGCGATGAAGTGCAGCTCAATTCCACTGTTTGGGATTCCATCTTTGGTCCGCCGTATTCCTATTTATGGTCGCCGGCACAATACGCTTCCTGTCCGACGTGTTCAAATACGACTGTGACAACGGGTTCCCAGGCTACTACCCTGTATTTTCTTACCGTTACGGATAACCATGGCTGCCAGGCGTACGATTCTGTTCTTGTCATTTATGTTCCGTGTGAGTCACAGTTAATCATTCCAAATGTATTTACACCGAATGCAGATGGTTTCAACGACACCTATTACATCGGGCATTTTTGTCCGGGCATTTTTCATTTTACCATCTACAACCGGTGGGGAAAAATTATTTATGAATCCGGTGATTCTCATTTTCACTGGGATGGAAAGACCACGGACGGGCAGGATGCTTCTGAAGGAACCTATTATTATGTATGCCGGACTTCGAAGAATGAGTTGCATGGATTTTTGCAACTGATCAGGAAGTAATCGGTAGGTTCGCATAAATTTAGAATTCTGATTTTAATACATTCATGCAATTCATTATGTCCTGCATGGACAATTGAATTTAAACAATGACTAACTCCTGTACGAAGATGATAAAAAAATTACTTCTGCTTTTACTGTTCGTTTACGGAACTACCAATGCGCAGAATACCTGTTCCCCACTCATCACAAATGGTTTGATCGGATATTACCCGTTTTGTTCGAATGCCAATGATGCAAGCGGGAACGGAAACAACGGAACTGTTCATGGAGCCACTTTGACAACAGACCGGTTTGGAAATACAAACAGCGCTTATAGTTTTAATGGAACCAGTAATTATATATCCGTTTCCGACCAGGCGTCCTTACGATTGAGCAACACGGATTTTACCATCAGTGCCTGGGTATATGAAACTTCATTAGCGCCGGCTCAGGATGCGATCGTTACGAAAAGAGCTCCTTCAGGTTCAGGCAACGGTTATATTTTAAACATTGCAGGAAACAATCAGCCCACACCCGAACTTATAAATTTCCAGGTTTCCGGTGGCTTTGACCCACATGCGTATTCAGGTTCGACTGTTTTATTGAATGCATGGCAACATATCGTGGTGACTTATACACTCAGTTCACAGACCATTAAAATATATCTGAATGGAGTTCTGAACTCAACAACTTCCGGCATTCCATCTCCCAATGCTGCCACTTCAAATGATTTGTGGATCGGAAACGATGTGGCCGGCGGGCAATATAGCTTTCACGGAAAAATAGATGATGTATTTATTTTTAACCGTGCAATATCAGCAGCCGAAGTAAATTCTTTGTACACCAACTCCGTTTCAACAAATTGTTTAATTGCCTGTTACCCTTTTAATTCAAATGCCAATGACATCAGCGGTTACGGAAATGATGGAACCGTATACGGTGCCACTTTAACAACAGACCGTTTTGGAAATGCCAACAGTGCCTACAGTTTTAACGGAAACAGTGATTATATTTCTGTCGCTGATAATTTTTCTCTTCGCTTGAGCAATACTGACTTTACAATCAGTACCTGGATTTATGAAACTTCAGCCGCCATAGTACAGGATGCAATCATTACCAAAAGATCCACTTTCGTCAGTGGAGATGGTTACATTTTAAACATGCAGGGAACTGCGCAGCCAGTTCCGGGACTTGTAAATTTCCAGGTATCCGGCGGCTTTGATCCAAATGCTCTTTCGAATGATACTGTTTCAATGAACGCCTGGCAACACATTGTGGTCACGTACACGTTGAGTTCACATACAGCAAAAATATACCTGAACGGTATTTTAAATTCCACGACTTCCGGGATCCTATCCCCGAGTTCCACTACTGCCAATGATTTATGGATTGGACATGATGTGGCCGGAGCTCCATATTCGTTTCATGGAAAAATAGATGATATCCGTATTTACACTTGTGCTTTATCCGATTCCGAAATAACTGTTCTTTATAATGGAACAACGGGAATCAATGAGGTATCTGATCCATCGGATTTTTCAATTTATCCGAACCCGACCAACGGAATTGCATTCGTTGATGGAATAAAAAATGAAACGGTTCTTGTTTATAATTCCCTTGGAGCCATCATGAAAGAGCAAAAAGGAGAGCATGCTATTGATTTGTCATGTTTCAGTGAAGGCATTTACTTCATCCGGGTAATCAACGGCAACGGAAAAATTGTTTGTGCCAAAAAAATCATGAAACAGTAAATGATTTTTTGAGGGATCAGGCATCCTTCTGACATCAGCAATGAAACAACCCTCCTTTTTCAAACACCTTCGTGACATCATTCTGTTACCCTTTACTGTAACCGTTTTGATACCATGGTTCATTCTTGATGACAGGCAGCATTTGTTTCCGGTGAATGGTTTCATTCGATTCACAGGCTTCCTTTTCCTTGTCGTCGGATTATTTTTGTTTTCCCTCACCATTTTTTTATTCGTAACCATTGGCAAAGGAACATTGGCGCCATGGACGCCGACACAAAAACTGGTTATCCGCGGGCCTTATCAATATTGCCGCAACCCGATGATTACGGCTGTGCTTTTTATCCTGTCGGGAGAAACATTGATCCTGAATTCATGCAACCTGTTCATCTGGGTGATTTTGTTTTTTATCATCAACACTCTTTACTTCATCTTTAAGGAAGAACCCGGCTTGCAAAAAAGATTTGGTGATGAATACAGAAAGTACAAAGAAAATGTTCCGAGGTGGATTCCGAGGGTCAAACCTTACCGTGAAAAAAAATAACTTAGAGATGGACACTAAAAGAAAATTTCTTCATTAAATTATTTATTCCTTTCTTACAGAGAACTTAAAAAAAAATAATTATGAAAAAATATTCTCGCTTACTCGCTGTGACTTTTCTGATTGTCTCCGTATCCGGTTTCGGATGCAAAAAAAGTAGCAAGGACACTGTTGCACCAACACCACCGCCGGCTCCTGTCAGTATCATTTGCGATGGAAACGGATCAGGAACTTATTATCCTTTGGTACTGAACAATACCTGGCATTATACAGATGGCAGCATTAATTCTTTCAGCAATACCGTAACAGGACAGGCTACGTACGGTTCGTACACGTATTTCAAAGTGGATAACACGCTGGGGGGAACGGTGTATTTGAGAAAAGCTGCCAACGGAGACATCATGATTTACAACAGTTCAACTTCTTCTGAACTCCTTTTTATACCGGCATCGCCTGTCAATAATCAATCCTGGGCATTTACAATGAATTTTGCAGCGACCAGGAAAGTCATCAACACATCTGCATCACTTACGACTCCTTCCTGTTCCTATACGGGTTGCCTGGAGATTCAAAATTTGGATGCGGGCAATGTCGTTCAAAGTACTTTTTACTTTAAGAAAGGTATTGGTATGATCAGGACAGATGAAATCTGGAGCGGTAAAATTGTTACTCCGTTAAACGCGCTGACCTTATATTAGAACCTGTCAGTATTTTACAACTACCATTTTCCTCGTTTCAACAAAATCCGTAGAACGAATTTCCACGAAGTAAATGCCACCGGGAAAATCCCGGGTGTTCACTTCTGTTTTTCCAGTCTGCGCACAGGTAGTTTTGTAAACGATTTTTCCGCATGCATCTGAAATTTTTAATTCGAAATCCGGATGAGAACTTTCAATCGTCAACTGTTCTGAAACAGGATTCGGATACATGGAGATGTTTGCATTTTCATTTTTTCCATTGAGGGAGAACTGTTCAACCGCTTGCGGACTGTCGGGCGTAATTTCCCGGATACGGTTATTCATCTGGTCGGCAAAAATTAAATTTCCGGATCTGTTCACGAGCAAGCCTCTCGGGCCGTTTAATTCAGCAAGAGCCGCCGGTCCGCCATCGCCTGAAAACCCTGCTGCACCTGTTCCCGCTACGGTATGTATGATTCCTGAACTATCCAGAATTTCCCGGATACAATGATGATCCATATCCGAAAAAAATACATTCCGGGAAGCGTCCAGGGTAAGCCCGTAACACTGGTAACTCATCGTAGCGGCAGTTGCCGGTCCGCCATCGCCAGTATAACCTGATATTCCCGAACCTGCTACCGTTGAAATCATTCCGGTCGAGGAACTGATCATGCGAATGCGTGCATTGTCCTTATCGAGAATGAAAAGGTTGTTGGCTGCATCCATGGCAAGTGCAGAAGGCACTGCGAGTGTGGCCGTATCGGCAGAAATGCCATCGCCGTTATACCCATAAACTCCGGTGCCTGCTATGGTGGTGATGATACCCGTGTTTAAATTTATTTTACGGATGCGTTGATTACCAGCATCCGCTACATACAAATTATTTTGAGCGGCATCCAGTTCCAAATCGTAAGGCATGTTTAATTCTGCGGCGGTGGCAAGTGATCCATCGCCGGAGAAGCCGGCAGTTCCTGTTCCGGCGAATATGGAAGAAACTCCGGCAGAAGTAATTTTACGGATACGGTTGCCTGTCCATTCCGAAACATAAATATTTTTGGCAGCATCTACGACGATACCGACAGGAAAAAATAATCCGGCTGTTCCCGGCGCTGTGGTAATGATACCGGTACTCGCCGTGATTTTACGAATGCAACTGTTGCTTAAATCACCAATGTACAGGTTGCCGGAAGTATCCAATGCCAATGAAGCTGGATTGAAAAATGTGGCAGCAGCAGCCTGCCCGCCATCTCCTGTATATCCTGATCCGCCTGTGCCGGCAATCGTGTTGATGGTTTGTGCAGAAGCAATATTTCCTGCAAGGATGATGATGAGACAAGACCGGCAAATCGTTATGGATCTTTTCATTGGTTGGAAGATTTATTCTGCGAAGCTAACTTAATGCCTGGTTTCTAAAAAATGATATGGATCAAACGGTGTAGAAGTAGTTTGCATTACGTTATTGTGTGCAGGAGCGGCTTGTAATTTCGGGGTACTGTATTACTTCACTTTCTCCAAAACCATTATCATTCCATCGTTGATGTCTTCAATTATTCTTCGCTTGTGGTCAAGAAACATTCGGAAGTTGTAGGTCTTATTGTCCAATGTAAAACTAAAGGAATGATTGTCTGTATTTCTTTTGTAAGGAACTGTTGTCATCTTCCCGTTTTGATTGAGCACAATTGAGTCAGCAAGAAAATTCATTTCAATTTCCTTAAATTCCAAAAGCTTTTAACCTGAGTCAATTACTGCAGGACAAAGTTGACATTGATGTATGGATGCATGGTCAAGAATTTCAATTGGGCAAGAGGCTGTCCATTTACCTGACAAATACATTTCAGAGTTTGGTTGCCCCGGGAAGGGTTTGAAATCAAAACGGTCATCAGTAATAATAAAACTTTCACAGCGTGTTTCATAGGATGATTATACCATTACGCATTATAAAATAATCCAATCCGCCTCTGCGGAGGTATTATGCCGATAGAGTAGCTGTTATAGTCCAAAAGCCGATAGGCGTATTGGACTATAACAGATACTCTATCGGTATTAGTTTATTTTGTCAGTGTATGTTTCTTGTACTCAGTTTCAAGAGCCCCACGCCCGTTGTAGCATCCATACAAAGGCCGTACGTTAGCCTGCTACGACCACTAAGAATTGATAGGTGTATTAATAGATCGTACAAATCCATAGAAGCAGGTGACGCATAGCTCCCAGGCTACACAACTATCAATCTAACGTTCGCTATCACTCCCCCGGAATAAAATCATCTTTCCCTTCGTTGCGTTCGCTTCGCTTCGCATCGGCACCGGTGAATTTATTGACGAAACTTTTCACGCGTTCGAAAAGAGAGTCCATGAAATCATATACTTTGTTCTCCATCTTCTTCTCCGTCTTCAGGATGAACCGTTGTATGAAAAGAGAGATTCCATAAGCAATGCCGTCTTTCAGAAATTCGTTCCTGTTGATTTTAATACCGGTCAGCGACGAAAGTGAATTCCACAAAATGTTCTCCGGCCTCAGGTCATCCCGGATTTCACTCAGGTCTTTTTTGATCTGAAGTTCCTGTTGCTTTGCAACGCCTTTCATCCGGCTGATTTCAGCGCGAAGCTCGTGAAGGTTCTCAATCTTTTTCATCGTCCTGTGTTTTAAAAAAATTTTTAATGACAGCATTCGCCATCGGCGTTTTCAGCAATTGATCCTGCTTCACAAAAAGGATCACACCGAAAATTAAATAGATCAAAGCAACGGCGAGGAAACCGGCATACGCCTGCCCGAAGTACTGGGAAATGGCATAGGCCAATGCAATGCTGGCAAAAACGATCACAAAAAAGAAAACAAATAAAATAACCAGGTTCGCCATGACTGAAGAGATAATCACGCTTGATTTTTCTGCGGCGATCATCTTGCTTAATTCCTGCCGAGTTTTAAAATACTCTTCCACGTGATCAATGAGATGATCCACTTTTGTTTTTTCGTTTTCCATAAGAGATCGTTGGTTTGTTAAACGAATGAAATACTAAAGAGAGAATGATGACTTAAAAAATCTGTGATTCAAACAGCAAAATTTTCCGCCTCGTCTTTGATTTTGGATTTCAGGTCGGAAGCCATTTTCATCCCTTCTTTCATTTTCTCTTTCGCTTTTTCGCCGAAATTTTTCGCGGCATCAGCCATCTTTTTCCTGGTCTCGGTTCCTTTGTCCGGGGCAAATAAAATTCCGATGGCGGCACCCACTGCAACACCTCCCAGAAGTGTAAGCAGTATTTTTGAGTTGTTGTTCATAACCATGTATTTTATAACTGCAGGTAAAGTTACTTTTTCTTCCGGATTTATGTATGACCTGAATCACGGGAAAAACAGATCATCATCAACAGGCGAAGTTCATAAAGCAGGGGGAATGTACCATGAATTCGTTTCAGCTTTGTTCATGAAAAACGAGGAGCGGAACGGTTGAATGAAAGGCCAAATGCCTGGTATGACTGATCGAAAAGATCTTCGTGATGAAATGATGCTTGTGTGAAATCAACACCGTCCAGTCTGCTTTGTTCTCACTCACAAACCGGTTGATGGCATGATCAACCCGGTCGGATTCGATGAAATGATACGAGTGTGGAAGGTCAGAGAAAAGTGGTTCAACCCGGTCAGCAATTTCATCTTTATCATACAAATCTTTGGGATGATTCACATTCACAACATGTACATGCGCCTGGAACGTGCGGACAAGGTCAGTGAAAAATTCCATCCCGGGCAGACGGGAAAAATTCTTTCCGTCGATGGCAAATACAAGCCGGACCGGCGCCTTGAAGGTGCTGGAACGGGGAACCAGCAAAACCGGTTTACGGCAGATCTCAATGACGGAAGTAGCCACGCTGCCGACAAAAGTTTCGCGGGCAAAGCCGCCGCCGCTCATTCCCATCACCACCAGTTCAACATTCAACTCCTCTGCAACATGGTTGATCTCCTGCGCCGAAAAACCGTTCCTGCTCAGGCATTCAATTTCAACAGGCCATGGTTTCGATTCAGCAATTTTCCTGCGCTGAAGTTTCAATGCTGACTCCGTATCCGATTTAAGTTCATCGGTCGTCACCATGATTTCCACAGGCAGCGACTGCAGCGGGTTCGGGTAATGATAGACGTTCAGCAACGTGATCTTTGCCTTCATTTCATTCGCCATGCCTGCAGCGAAATGAGATGCATTCAAAGCACAATCCGAAAAATCGGTAGGAGCCAAAAACTGTTTCATAATAAAACTAACAATCAATATTACAGGCATGCTCTCCTGCATTCCATGATGACGATCAAACCCCAGGATGATCCTGATCAGGTTACTATGAAATGTTGCTTTTCTTCAACGACCGAAGCATCTCAGCAAAATTGAGTTTACGTGAAAGAGCCTGAACGGCATGGGCAATCCGTTTCGCTTTGGTTTCTTCTGTCTTCGCCGAGGCAATCCATTTGGAAAAATAATTCTGATGCGATTTGGAAAGTGACTTAAAAAAATCTGAAGCATCCGGATCGTCATCAAGGCATTCCACGAGGTCGGCATCCAACAACACCGGTGAATCATCAGCTTCGATGTTCACCTTCAGCATGGCTCCTGCCCTCTTCCCGATACCTTTTCTTAAACCGGCATTGAGCGGCATGATGTAGTCACCGCCGCCCATCGGGATCAACGCGATTCCTTTGATCGAAAACCCGTCGAGTTTGCCTTTGACACGGAATGATTTTTTAAAACCGGGTTTCAGCCGCTGTGCAACATCAGCCGGAACATCGATGTAGGTCCATCCTGTTTTTTCTCCTTTATCTTTGAATCGCTGAATGGTTACGGTGAATAGAACTTTCATGTGGCCGGCTTCCAAAAATTATTTTGAATCGTTCGCTTTGTCTGAATGTGTATCCTTCATCTCTCTTCTTTTTCTCAACACTTCAGGATAATGAAAAACGTATGTGATCACAAGCCCGATTACGCAACCCAGCAAAACCACGAAAGCCCTGTTGGTGGCGGCATCCCACCAATGACGCGTTTCATCGTGCATGAGGATGATGATCACGGCTACGGATGCAGAGCGTGCTCCCGTATCCACCCCGAACACATAACAAAACAGGACGGCCAGCACCACGGCAATACTGATCCACATCATCCCCGGAAAATAAAAGGGAGAAATGATCAGCGCAGCAGCGGCGGCAACGAGATTCGCCTTGATGCGGATGGTGGCGAATTTATAACTGTCTTCCGAATCGGGCGCGAGCACCAGCAATACCGACAGCATGCACCAGTTCGTATGATCCTCCAGTTTAAATAGCGAAGTGATGGCATGCGCGCAGATGATGCCGATGACGCATTTTACAAGGTACAGGAGAATGATCCGCACCTTTTCTTTTGAAAATTGGAAACGTTCCTTCAGCAACATACTTTAATGGATAACAAAACAGGAAGTAAAAATACTTCCTGTTTCATTCTTTGACGATTTTTATTTTTCATCTGCCAGCATCAACTGCCCGATGTATTTCACAGGAGCGCTGCCGTAACTCAAAAACTTTTCATGAAATTTTTCGAGGTCGAATTGAGCTCCTTCCTTCTTTTTGATTTCTTCTCTCAGGTCATAAATTTCCGAGAAGCCGGTGAAGTAACTGCACAACTGAATCTGTGAAAGCGTCACCCTTCTCCATTTGTTTTTTGCTTCGGCTTCCTGCTGGAAAGCTTCTTTGGTTAACATGTTCACGGCATCTTCTTCTTTCATGTTCAGCGCATGAACGCTGTAATCGAGAATGGTGTTGCAGACTGAACGCAGGTGCCACTTGTAATACATCAGCCACATTTCAGGTTCGTTGTTGCCATAACCATTTTCCAGCATCATGCGTTCGCCATACACAGCCCAGCCTTCCACCATGGCTCCGTTCCCGAGAATGCTTTTGATGATGTCAGGCGAATTGTTGCTGTACACGAGTTGAGTGTAATGTCCGGGAATCGCTTCATGAATGCTGAGAATCTGCAGAATGTATTTGTTGTATTCGCGAAGGTAGCTTTCCGCACGCTCGGGTGTGTAGTCAGTGAGCGGCGAAACGTTGTAATAGGTGTTGGCATTTTTATCATACGGTCCGGGCGAATTGATGGAAGCTCCTGCTCCTGCGCCTTCCATGTAATCAGGAGTTTTCCTGACGATCAGCGGTTTTGCAGGATCGATGTAAATCAGTTTTTGGGTATTGATGAAATTCACCAGTTCAGGAATCTGTTTTTCGATGGCGCTCATGAACGAATCACGGTGAACATGGATCACCGACAACGTATCAATCATCCGGTGAATCATCGTCAGTGTATCGGCAGGCACCGGCCGGTCACCAAAATATTTTTTCCAGAGCTGTGAACTCAGCTTCGACATTTCAACATGCAACTCTCCCTTTCTTTTCACGGCTTTGTCGTACATCTGCTCCGCCTTATAACCTGATTGAATATCGTATTCAAATTTTTTGTCGAACAGTTCCTTGCCAATGCGAAAACTTTTCGCCGTTTCCGGCTTCAGCGTTTTCTTCAGATCAGTGAGCCACGTTACATATCCGTTGATGGCTGCTTTGGCCGTTTCCATTTTCTGAAGGATTTGTTTCTTCTCCTCTTCACGAAGAGAAGATTTTTTCACCGAGTCGGCCATGGCATCGCCGAAAACGGAAACCGATCCCTGGTTCTGCATGATGGCGAGATCGGTATGTTCCATCGTTGGATTTTTTATTTGTGCTTCACCGGCCTTGTAATAATCGGCCACGTGATCCAACTTCAGGTTGATGGAATGCAAACGGTTTTCAAGTTTGTCGTAGTTGCCGTTGAGCATGTCGGCGAAATCACCGCCCACATTGTAATTGGAAGGATTCCACTCCTGGCTGCGGAAGGAATTGAAATACCATTGTGACGAATGAACATGGTCGCGCATCATCCACAAATCGATTTTGTTGGCGCCACTAAGAGAATTCTCTTCGAATTTTTTCAGGCTGTCATCCAGCAACTCATACGCTTTCATTTTTGCAGCCATCGCTTCCGTGGATGGAATTTCGAGGATGCTGTCGTACTTATGGAAACCTACGCTGGAAGCCCATGACGGGTTGATGCGCCACAGCTCTTCTACAAAATAATTTTTGAAATCTTCAAACTGCGCATCACTTTTCTGTGACAGTTTGTTATTGGTACAGGAGAAAAGTAAAATGCCTGAGGCGATGACAAGGAGATATTTTTTCATTCTGGTTATTTTTTTTACGAAGATAGAGATTTGGAATAAAAGACGGTAACGGTGGATTGGCTAAATCAATAACAAGAAAAATAGAAGTAATGGCTATCCATTAGACTTCTCTCCACCAGAAACCTTCTCTTCACATTTTACTACAAAGGATTACCTCGTTTCAATCATCAGAATTTCAATTTCGCTTCTGTATGTTCTTTGAATGCATTGCACTCAGCAAGGTATTTTCCCATTTCCTCTCTGTCATCACCCATCACGGTCGAACTGAACTCATGTGCTCGTTGCAACATTCGAATATAAGAGCTTATATCCTCCTGCCTTGTCAATTTTCTTAACGCACCCAGATAGTCATCCCTAAATACCGTTGGGATAATTATTTTTGATTGTCCTTGTTTTGTCAACTCTGCATTCATCATGACTCGTGCTATTCTTCCGTTCCCGTCCCAAAAAGGATGGACTTCACTCAAAACAAACATCAGGTATGCAGCTTTAGCGAATGGATGGGTTAATGACTTGTAGTAATTCATGCTTCGAATCAGAGTTCCTCTTACCAAATTGAAATCCACAAAAACAGTTTCTCCTGCACGGTTATTTCTGTCTTTGAATTCTCCAGGCTGTTTCGATGTTCTTGAACCCAGCAATATTTTGTGACGGTAAAGTAAAATGGTCAATAGTTCATCTGGTGAATTTGGAACAATGCTCATTTCCTTTTTGCTGGAAACAATTTGGTAAGTTCCCAATACATCATGGCTGTCATCGTTTCGTGAAGGGAGAGGAAGATTTGAATCAATGATTTGTTTTGCTTCTGAAAGTTCGAAAACAGTTCCCTCAATGTAATTGGAAAAGTAACTTTCGTAAAAAGAAAAGTTGCGATATGATTTGAGTGATGAATTTCTATCCTTCCTGTTTTTAAACTCGGTGCTTTGCAGTTCAACAAACAATTTTTCAAACAGAGCAATTCTGGCTGGGTCGTATGGCATTCCGAATGCACGAGCAGTTGCCAGAGGTGATTTGAGAATTCTCGATGGTTTAGTTGACAACAAGGCACTAATAATCCTATTCAATTGTTCAAACTCTTTTTTCATCTTGAGTTTGACCGATATTTTTTTCGCTTTGTCTCTTAACTCGTTTATTTCCTTTTCACCATTTACACGTATAATCGATTCCAACTTTTCTTCAATCTCAGGGAGTGACATTGTTTTTGAAATTCCACCCGTGCCTTTACTGTGCTGAAAATTTTCCAGGAAGGCTCTTGCTTTTTGAGATGCATACAAATTTTCAAAAAATGGATTATCCCCTTCAATCGGCTTATGCCCTTGCATAAAGCGAAGCGTAATTCCTGGCAGAATTAACTTCTTGGTGTATTTGTAGGTCAAAAATATCTGCCCTGCTTGAGTGGGTTGAAATTCCAATGCGGAACGATGACTGAGCATTGCACCTGGAAATAGCTGGCTGATAATATGAAACAGATTTCGCCTGACAATCACTTCTTTCTTATCCGTGAAATTGGACGAATATAACCTTGGCGCAATCTTCCTGATTTTCTTTTCCTTTTCTAATTTTGAAATCTGCTTTGAAATCTTCGAGTCTGAAGAAGCGAAGATTACTTCCTGAAGATGTGTTGGTAAAATATTTTCCATTATTCGTAGTTAATACTTCAAAAATAGAGAATATTTTCCACTAAAATGACATTTTGGGTAAATATTTTCTTCTAATGTAATGATTCAGTTAAATATTTTCCATTATAAACCTATTCACCCAATACTTTCATTTTCCTATTTGGGTCATCAAACATCTTTTGGAGTTTTGCAATTGATTCATACGATTTCGTTTCCGCATCTTCAGTTGACAGACCAAACCACTCTCCAGAAAACCCATCCATGATTGTTCCAGGTGACATTTTGTAATTAATGTACTTTTCAATCTCAACTGGTCGAGTGAAAGCATATGGGCAAAACCAACTCTTGCTCTCACGGTGTTCCAAATTGAAGGCATACAAGTTATTCCCAATCAACCCCTGCTTCACCAAAGCACTCTCAACCTCCTTCAGATTTCTCAGTTTATCATTGATGTACCGAGTCATGTCTCCGTATGTATTACCGAGATTACTGTCCATCTGGAATTCATGAGTGAAATCAGTTGGTTTGTGATTCAATTTATTCAGAATGTTGCCTTCGTATTTGTCTGAGAATAACATCAGATGACAATACTGGTATGGACCTTGGTTATGCTTCCGTCCTAATAAAGATGCAAGACAGTTTTTATATTGTATGCGACTAATAAAGCTCTCTTATTCGGTGAATACAAAGAAGATTCCATTGGGCAAAACATTCAATGGGAAAGAAGATTTGAAAGAGTTTAGCGTTAGACTAATATTAGTAACTCCAGTAGTAACCAAAAATAAAAAAACCTCCAAAACACCATGTTTTGAAGGTTTCAAGTGATCCCGCAGGGATTCAAACCCCGACTCTTCTGATCCGTAGTCAGATGCTTTATTCAGTTAAGCTACGGGACCTTTTTTAAAATTGCGAATTTCGGATTTTAGATTTCGGATTGAGGGTAATTTTTCCCGTTTGACTTTTTTACTTTTAACTTTTAAAAGTGTCAAACGGGACGCAAAGGTAAATTATTTTTGAAAATAACAAGTGGATTACCTCGGATGATAATACTTCATCGCCTGCGGCATAAACGCTTTGATATCAGCAATACGCGTCCTATCGCTTGGATGTGTACTCAGTATCTCCGGCATTTTGGATCCGCTTTTGGCAGCCATCCGTTCCCAGAATGCAACAGCCGTATTCGGATCATAACCGGCCATGGCCGCGAATACCAATCCCAATTTATCTGCTTCACTTTCATGCGTACGTGAATAGGCAAGCGTTCCCAAACCTGCGCCCACGGCATACGCCGACATGAAGATCGTCCTGGTCTGCTGCGACTGCTTCGACAAGGCAACATCGAGTCCCATTCCAAGTCCTACAGCAATCATCATCTGGCTCATCCGCTCATTACCATGACGGGCAACAGCGTGAGCAATTTCATGTCCCATCACAATCGCCAAACTGGATTCATCCATTGTCACCGGCAGAAGCCCCGAATACACCACCACTTTTCCTCCCGGCATGCACCAGGCATTTACTTCGGCAGAATTCACGAGGTTAAATTCCCACTTGTAACCCTGGATGCGTGAACCAAAACCATTCTGATTCATATATTGAGTAACGGCTGTCTGAATTTTTGCTCCTACATTTTTGACCATGCCGGCTTCGCTGCCGGTAAGCACAGCCGGATGTTGTGAAAGAAATTCATGGTAGCTGGTAAGACTCATGCTGATGAGTTCACTCTCAGGCAACAGGTTCATCTGTTTCCTTTTGGTGATGGGAACTTTTGTGCAGGCGGTGAATGCAATCAAAAGAATGAGAACCCGGAGTAGTTTATTTTTCATCGTATGAAAATGAGAAGCCGGAACATGGCTGCATTGGTTGATAAGAGAAAAAAATCAGGAATAAAAATCACTCTACTACCGCTGACAACCCGCGGTCGCACAAGGCAACCCTCATCGGGTTAAGATCGTCGTACGTACCGTTCTTTACAGAACATTTCCCGTTGTAATGAACGATGTACGTGCATTGTTCGGCCTGCAACGAATCATGATCACAGATTTCAACCAGCGATTCAATCACAAACTCAAACGTATTGTAATCGTCATTGTACAAAATAAGATCACGTACTTTAACCTCATTCGTTTTGTTTTCGATGACGGTATCCTGCAAAAGTTCGGTGTCGGAATGTGTTGTCATAAGTTGATGAGTTATTTACGTTTAACTTCCAGACCGTAAATGTACAAAAAATCATCAAAAGCAATGGTATCAATCCAGAGAAAGCCTCGGCGCACGAATGGTGAGGACAGGAATGATCAATGGCCGGCGCCGGAAACGGCCTGGCTCACTCTTGCTTTCTTTCCATTGGTAAATGAAACAACGAATGCATCTTTGATTCCTTTCGAAACAATTTCGCTCTTCGCAGTCATCGCAGCATTTACATCAGCATAACTTCCTGAATAGAAAATGGTGAGTCCGGATGAAGTGGTTTCCTGCGACATTCCGCCTGCCGCCATCCTGCCCAGTTTATCCAAAGCATCAGCAGAAAGTTTCTGGCGGAAAGCTCCAACCTGGACTTTATAAAGGAGAGCAGAATTTTCTGTGGATACACCTGAAGGTGCTATCGTTTGTTTTACTGGCTGCTCAACTTTGCCGGGCTTTTCACCGCTGATTGTTGCAGGCCTTGCCTGGCCGATCGAAATCCTGCTACCATTTTTATAGGCAACAATAAAAGCATCTTTCACTCCCGAACGGATGGCAACCTGTTTGGAAGAATCGGCGGAAGCATACAAAGCATAACGTCCTGTTGTAAACCGAACCAAACCGTTTTTAATTTGTTCCGTCTGCAGCGGCGTGAGTGGTACCAGGGCTGCAGGAATTTTTGATGACTTGTATACGCCAACCTGTACGGCATATTCCACGTTACCGGAAGTTTCAGCGGAAGTTTCAGAAGATGTTCCGTAAAATGAATTCACGTCTTCGTCTTTCGGATTGTTCACTTTTGCTCCCGTGATTTTGAATGAACGGAGTATCGACGTTTCCTTTTCAGAAGCACTTGCATACAATTTCTTTTCTCCCGCTCCTGCTTTCCGAATCAGGTCATAAGCCTGCGACAACTCTATTCTTTTCCCATTGTAATAGGCCACCACAAATGCATCCTTGTAGCCATTCGATTTCATCTCCGCCTTCAGCATATTCGCCGGTTCAAAAGCTTTGAACAAGCCGACACAGTAACGTATCCAGCCCGGGCGCGTGGTTTCACCTGTTACGGGTTGAAGATTTTTGTATACGCTGGCAGGAAGAGGAGAATGAAAAGCTCCGATCTGCACTTTGAATACGAGGCCATCAGGAAGTGCAGGATCAATCGGTATCGGGTTGGAAGCCGTATAAACCGGGACAGAAGCCATGTTGAAGACCTGTTCCTTCGGCACAACGAGTGCTTCGGAAGTGATGATGGGTTTTGAGTTTTCAGCAAGCGGCTCTTCTGCAGAAATACTTTTCTCTTCCTTCGGTTTTTCAATCTTTAAAGGATTCTTTTCAGTCTTTTTTGTTTCCGCAGGTTGCTCTTTTTTCAATTCAGTTTTTTCAGCAGCCACCACAACAGGTTCGTTTTTTTTCTTCGTCACGGAAGCACTTTCCTTTTCAACAGGTTTGACTGATTTTTTTTCTTTGGAAGAAGTGGCAGGAGAATCAGCGGAAGAATTATTTTTTTGTCCGGCCTGAGTTTTCGCTGTTGTGGCAGATTCCGGCGTTGCAGATTTAATTGCTTTTTTTTGTCCGGCAACCTGAACCGATTCTTTCTCTGAATTATTTTTCGTTACCGGGTGAGCATCTTTGGTTTCCTTTTTTGTTGATGGCTGTTCTGTCTTTACAACATTGGATGGTTGCGTTTTAACCGGTTCGTTCATGGCGGTAGCAGTTTCAGCAGATTTCATCGGGGCAGCCGTTCCCATTTTCTCTTTCAGCTTGGATGCTTTATCATTCAACGCCGAAACTTCTGTGGTGATGTGTTGCGCCGTTCTGAATTTTTCCTGCGACAGTTGATCCAGTGAATCCGCTTCCCGTTTGATCGCATCGGCTTTTTTCAATTGCATGTATCGCTGTTTCGTATCCTTCATCACCACGGCTTTGTCGCGGATGCTGATTTCTTCTTCTTTCTTTTGCTGAGCAAGTTTATTCAGCTTCATGGCTTCGGCAAACGAACTGATGGTTTCTACCTGTTTCGTTTTGATCTCAGATCTTGTCCTGGCATATTCAGGATAAACCGGGCTGGTGGTGTCCACAGGAGTTTCTTTCGCCAGAGGTTTCACTGATTTATTTCCTCCATCAGTTTTGACAACCGTAGACGGATTTTTTGAATCGTAGGCTTGAGAATTCACTGATGTTGTTTCCTTTTCTGCAGAAGATGCATCCGCATTTTCTTTTCCGGTTTCTTGTGCCGCATTTGCCCTGTTGATTGCAATCATTTTGTCTGCCACTTCAGGATCGCTTCGCTTTGCCTCGTTCAGTTTCTCCTGAGCCTGCTGCCATTTCCTGATCGACTCCATGTTCATCTCATTGGCTTTGGTGATCATGCTGTCGCGTAATTGAGAAGCCGGCATCAGATCAATTCTTCCCTGCAGATCATCTGCTTGTAATGCCAGCGACTTAGAATCATTCATCAACTGCTGATGTTCCGAGTAAGATTGTTTCGCCTGCCCGGCAACATTGGGCAATGGTTTAAAAGAAGCTGCCGGAAAAGATTTCGTCTCCGTTACTGCTTCGTTTTTCTTTGTAGCATTAACAGCAACCGGTTCTGTTTTTTCGGAAGGGTGATTTTCTGATTCTGCCACTTTGGAAGAAGAATAAGTTTCTCCTCCCGCTGATTTTGAAGTGGATGGTTGCTCGTTATTTTTTGTTGGAGCATGGTTCTCCGGTTCACCCTGCTTCACCGGTGCTTTCTCCTTTGCATCCACCTTTTTTGTTTCTTCTTTTTTCGAAAGAGATGTGTCGGTTTTCTTTTTTTCTTCCTTAGTTTTGTTAGTGGAAGCAAGCGACTTCTCCTCTTTTGAAACAGGAGTATTGATCAAATCAGCTTCGCCATGATTGGCAGTGTCATTTTCTTTCGTATCATTTTCAGTCTGGTGAGCATGCTGAACGCCTGTCGTTTTTCTTTTTGATGATTTTGATGAATCCGCTTTGTTCATTTTCAGGAGAACCTGTGCTTCGGCGAGGGATTCATCCGCTTCGCTGTTGATTTGATTTGCTTCCTTTTCGAGGTCATGCGTTTTTTTATAGCGTGCATTCGCCTGCTTCGAATTGTCTTCCGATTCTTTCAGCAATTGTTTCGCCTTCTCTTTATTTTCCTTCCCTCCTTCTTTCAGCATCTGCTGCGCTTCCCTGATCTGTGACTTTGCAAGGCTGTCCTGTTCGGATGCCATCTGCCTGTTCATGTCTGCATCTTTCATAACGGCCTCTGCTTCCGCCTTCAATGACTTCGCATCTTCCACAGCAATTTTTGCCAACTCACTATTGGAAACATTTTCAGGGATCGCTGTTTCATCAGCAGGTTCATTTTTAGAAACCGGCTCCGTCTCCTGAACTTTCTTTGTTTCTTTCGCAGGAGGTTCCGTTTTTATTTTTGTTTTTTCCTGTCCACCGGTTTTGTTTCCTGCCAAGGTCTGAGTTTCTCCGGATAATATTTTTTTCTCCTTCTCCGGATTTTTCGTCTCTGTTGTTTTTACCGTCTCTTCTTTTGCTGCATGATTTTTTTCTTCTTCCTTCACAGCCTGCTTTTCGGTGACCGGCTGACCCGGCTTCTTTTCATCTGTACCTTCAGACTTGCTTTCCAACTTTTTCTGTTCTGCAGATTTTTTTTCTGCATTGGAATCTCCCGGGACAGGGTTTTCTTTTTTCTTTTGATCGTTCACAGCAACAGGAGCCACGTTTTGTTCGAACAAATCATGCGACTCAGCTTTCGTGATCACATTCTTCGGAGGAGTCACGTAAACGATTCTTCCCCTGATGTCAACCGGCTGAAGTTTGGTTTGAAGGGAGTCCTTCAGCCTGTACTCATTCGAAACTTCACTGGTGGGCTGATCAGAAACGATGGCGTGAGAAGGATCCGACGCCTGTTGAGCAATTTTAAAATAATTACTCATGGTCATCCGCTCTGCATCAGCGTTTTTGAGAAGCTTTATTTTCTGTTTCAGCTCGGCATAGGAAACGCCTCCCATCAGTGAAAAATTTTCAGCATGAGCGAGATATCCTCCGGCTTCCACCACCAATGTGTAATCATCGCCGGGAGGAACATCAATTTCATATTTGCCAGTGCGCGGATCGGTATGAACGGTCGTAACCAGCCCGTTGTCGCTGATGCGGATGACAGAAATTTTTGCATCCCTGCGCTGCGGCTGATCTTCAGAAAAATATTGTCCGTTGATGACGGCCAGCTGGCTCACCGCATCACCCAGTTTTATTTTGCGCACGCCTATTTTTCCATAGTCCGATTCAATCGTCGAAGCATACTGTGCATCCACACCAGTGAAACCTGGAACATAAAAAAGATCATCTTCGGTTGTGTTCACAGGAATCCCGATGTTTTCAGGTTCCGACCATCTCCCGGTGTTCAAATCAAACACCGACTTGAAAATATCATAGCCACCGATCGAGTGATGTCCTTTACTGCTGAAGTACAACGTTCTTCCATCGTGATCGAGAAACGGAAAGTCTTCATCGTTCTCCGTATTGATTGTGTTGCCCAGGTTCTCCGGTTCGCCCCAATCGCCGCCAGGCTGGCGGGTTACGCGGTAAATATCTTTCCCGTGATCATCCTTCTTTCCATAACTCGAATAATAAATGGTCTGCCCGTCTCTCGTAAGAAACATGAGAGGATCAGGAATTTTATCTTTGTCATGCGAAGTGAGAAACCGTGTCGGTGTCGACAACATCTTCCCGGATGAACTGTCGAACACATACGCCGAATAAAACGAACTCCTCGCCACCTGCTGCTGGTTCATGATGACGACATTCCTCCTGTTCTTTCCCAACTCACGGGCATTTTTGCAATTGCTGATCAGCAAGTCAACATCCAGTTTTTTTATTTTCCCGCTGCCCGCTCTTTTTTTAAATTGATCAAAAGCAGCCAATGCTTCATTGAAACTGCCGGTGAGCATGTACGCTTTGCCGAGATAGAAAAAAACTTCCTCGTCCAGTTTCGGAAACTTCGTAGCTGTTTCGAGGTAACTCACCGATGCGGCTTTATCGTGGCTCGACAGCAACAGGCATACTCCATAATGAAAATTGTACTCCGGATTTTTCGGATACAGGCTCAGCAGTTGCGAATACAATGGCAATGCTCCCGGGTAATCGTTGTTCCCGTATTTTCTCTCTGCTTGTTTTTTTAAATCCAATTCGGAACTCAGAGTTTTCTGAGACCACGCTGGAACTATGAACAAAAAGCAACAGCACAGCAAAAGAAAATGAAACCGGAATTTGCGGGGAAAGGAATAAGCGAATGGTATGTTCACGACAGGAATTCTAATCTTAATTTATACTGAAAAACATTTTACTTAGTTTCTCAACAACCAGCAAAATTAAATGATAGAATCCGTGCCTCCTCACATACTCTCCACTACTTTTAAACAATCAACGGCTAATGAATTTTGCAGCGAACATGGTATCGGCACCCTTCTCATACCCTTTGAAATAGCCTGACTTTTCAAGAGACAACGATGTATTGGAAACGATCCAGTCCACATTCATCTCATTCTCTTCTTTAAAAACTGAGCACGTTACATAAACCAAAGAAGCATTCTTTTGCAAACGGGTGGCAAGATTCAGGAGGATCTTTCTTTGAATGGTGACAAACCGTTCGATCGACCTTTCATCAAAGCCGGAAAGTGATTCAGGTGTCCGTGCCCATGTTCCGGAACCGGTGCATGGAACATCAGCGAGTATCGATATCCTTCCATGATCCGCTTCCGAAAGCAACGGAGCATTTGCCAGGTCCATCAGCATCGTTTTGTAATTCTTCAACCCGGCTTTACGAAACCGTTCTTCGAAGTTTTTTAATATGGAAGTCCGGTTGTCGGACGCGATGATTTTTACGGACGGTTCTGCATCAGCGATCATCAGGCTTTTCCCGCCGGAGCCGGCACAGGCATCCCACCAGGTTTCATCTCTTCCCGGTTCAATGAAATGAATAATCTGCTGCGACGACCAGTCCTGGATTTCGAAATAACCGTTCCTATATGATTCGGTTTGCTCTAGCGATGTTGCATTTTCCAGCGAAACACAGAAAGGATTTTTTTCATCCTGATGAAAAGAAATATTCAGTTGATTGAGTTCGTTGAAAACAGACTCAAGGTATTTCTTCCGGATCCGGATCCAAAGTTTCGGCTGACGGAGCATCGACAAGACGAACTGCTCACGGTCGATCAGTCCGCCCAGGTGTTCCTTAAAGGGAAAAATATTTCCGGGATTGAAATACGGATAGTGCTCCCTGATTTTTTCAATTTTATGTTCCGTTGTGCCTGCTAAGTCTTCTTCCTTTAGCAACGAATATTTTTCAATGCAATAAGAAAGCAGCGGATTCGGAATTTCTGCGCAAAGGAAATTGGCAATGGTAAGACGTTCAGCCATTCTCAGGTCAGACAATGCCTTTCCCATCCGGAAAAAATGATAGGAAAAAGAAGACGCCTGTCGCCTGTCGCGTGAACCCATTTGCGGATGAGTTTTGAAAAAATCTTTGAGGTAACGGCTGAAAGGATGATCAAACCGGTAATCTTCAATGATCCGCGTAATTAATTTAAGTTGATTTTCTTCTCTCATGTAAAATCAGAGTCCTTGCCAGTTGTGGAAATCAAACCCGATTGTTAAGTTAAATATAGAAAGTTAAAACAGGAACCCAATTCATAACATGGCTATGGTGATATTTTAATTGTGTCAATTCAGAGTTAACATGGCACTAAATGGGAAATCCCGGAGCCATACCCGGAAATCACATGACGAGGATTGCAAGCGACAAAAGCTGGCTGGAAACTTTAAGCCCGGACTTTTTAATAACCGATTCGTTTATTTCAAATTTCAATTTGCCATCCACATGAACGAGGTTGATGGCAGCTCCTTTCTGCAAGGTGTTTTTTCCTTCCGTAATCAAGAGAATGTGCTTGCTGGCTGCAATCTTACTTAGCTGCATCAGTTCATTTTCCTTTTCAGAAGGGATGAAAAGCATCTGGCAACTTTCCAATTCATCCGTTGAGTTCACCACCCTGACCACAATAGTTGCATTGCCCGACTTCTTTCCGGTTGTGGCAGTCATGAGGTCCTGCATAATCGGGGAATAACTATAGGCACCAATAACAAACTGATCTTTCACCGTTCCTTCAGGCCATTCCAGGTATTTCGTAAAGGAGTAAATATAAATCGACTCAAATTTATAGTCGGTTTGGAATACCGAAGCACCCGCAAACGAAATGAATCCAAGAAACAGGATTGCACTGCAGCATATTTTTTTAAGGTTCGTCATTTCCATGAATCAAAAAGTCAGGTCGAGTTGTGATGAGAGATGAGTAAATCCTTTGTCGTACCCTTCATGAAACATGTGTCCGTATTCAATGATGATCCAGCGCATGGAACTGTTAACAATGTACCGGAGGCCATGAAATACTTTTGCTTCAGGGTTAGGCGCCACCAGTTTTTTATCCACCGTGAAATCCCACAACTCATACATTCCGTAGAGGTGAAATTTAGGTGTTAGTTCAAGGTCTAACTGAAGATAGGAAGAAAGCGACCGGAGTTCGTTCAATCCATCTGCATTCATGAAAATACCGGCCGGGTTGCTGTTGCGTTGGTACACCGATTCACCGCTCACCGTCAGCTTCCTGAAATTAACCTGGAAGTCCAGTCCAAGGGCAATTCTCCTCGTGTTGAATTCTGCGAAGTACGCTGACGCACCAACGGAAAACTTTTTGTGGTTGTACCGGATGTGTCCGCAAAAATCTTTTTTGTCGTCATTGTCTTCACGGCTTAGCGGTGTGGTACGGGAAAGCCGCCCCTGCATGATGGCTGCCGCCCATTCAAGCCCTCCCTGTATTTGTCCTTCAATCTTAACTCCAAGGTCAATTTTTTTCAACGCAAAACCATTCACGAGCTGGTTGTTTTTTGTCGAAGTAAAATTGCGGTGAGAAGTATAATCACTCCAGAAGCCAAATGGATTCCGGAATTGTCCGGCAACGACATTGATCCTGCTCCCTGCTACGTTGTTGATTCTCACATACAGGCGTTCGAAAGGAATGAGTTCCCCGGCTTCCATGTGCATGGTTCCGCTTTGCATGGCCTGGTTGGAAAGAACGTAATGCGTGGTATCCTTCAAAAATGAAATTTCATCAACCTGGTGAATCACTTCTTCCGGTATAGGATTCCATTCACCAAGAAATGAAATGACACTCTGGGTTTCGGATGGATTGATGTCGGCAGCCACATAAATTCTGGATTGGTTAATTTCAAGAAGCGGATGAAAAATTCCGTCCGGCTCCTGGTGGTATTCGAATTCCGTGGCAAAATATCCTCCCAATGTAACCTTGGGTTTATCCTTTCCCGGTACGGACTTATTTGCTTCTTCAGAAAATTTATTGTCAATGAAGGCATCCAGGAGTTTGTGGCCAAGCAGTTCGGAAGTGGAAACGGAATCCAATTGTGAAACAATAAACGAACTCATTTTATCCGGGTTGAGTACGAGTGATTTCCCCTTTCCGATTACATTCAGATCAATGTAATTACTCAGTGGAATAAAAAATTTCTTTGACGTGATCTGGAGCGCTTCGCCCTTCTGAACATCCGTCTGCAACATGACATTGAATTCCACCATCTCGAAAAAATTATTCAGATCGCTCATGGTGCTGATGGTGGATTGTGCCAGCGAAACCTTCGTGCATGTGACGAACAGGATTGCCAGTATTTTCAAATGTTTTTTCATTTCAGTTTTTTCTTGAGGGAGTGAGAATAAACATGACCTTTGTAAGTGATGATAAAGGTTAACTATTATAAAACAGAAGCACATCTTTGAAAAAGTATTTTTCCACAACTCAATGTTAACCGGGAAGCAGTTGCTTTCCACGATACTGCCGTTTTATTTTTAGGAGAATTCACCGGGAGTTGGAATGATTCATTTTTTTTTCCGGCCGGTAAAATATTTCCATCCCGCCGGCAGTTGATAAGCTGTGTCATCTCTTGAAAAACCTGTTCATATCTTTTGAAACACTTGCTGAATCACGCTTTCAGAAAAATTAATTTTACTTCCTGCATCAATTCCGGCATTCATGGCTTCGAAAGCGAACAAATTAAAATCAGAAGAAGGGGAAGAAAAAGAGAAACCCCGGAAAGTGAAAGGCGCGAAAGGCCGGATCCGTGCTTTCCGGAATTTCCTTGCCGACGAACGCACGCATAAGATCAGCGGACTGGTGTTGCTGTTGCTTTCCTTTTTCATGCTGGTGGCTTTTACATCCAACCTCTTTACATGGAAAACCGACCAGGCTGTAGCCGGTGCTGATTCGCCATGGCAGCTGCTTCTAAAGAACGACCTCCAGGTCGAAAACTGGCTGGGAAAACTTGGCGCCATCGTTTCTCTTCAGTTCATCAACCACTGGTTTGGCATCTGCGCTTACATATTCCCCTTCCTTTTCTTTCTTACCGGAATGAAAATCTTATTTGAAGTGACTCTTCTTCCATTCGGCAAAACCATCCGGTATTCATTCTTCGGTTTGATCTGGGTTTCCACCTTCCTTGGTTATATTTTTCATTCCTCTTCACTCGTGGTACTCGCCGGCGGTTACGGCTACCAACTCAGTCAGTCACTCACCAACCTGCTTGGTTTCATTGGCTCGGGAGCTTTACTGGTGTTCACTTTTGTCGGATTCCTCGTCGTGGCATTCAATATTCCTTTTGTTCGCCAGCGTGCAGAAGTTGTCGAAGAACCTTTAGTGCCTGCCGAGGAAACTGTTCCCGAAGAAGTGGTTCCGGTGATGAACACTTTTAAAACGGATGAACCTCCGCGTACCGTTGAACTGGAGCTTGGAAATGAACCGGAGGAAGAGGAAGAACCAGAAGAAGAAATTGCCGAAGAACCTGTTGATGAAGAAGAAGTGGAAGCAGAAGAAGGTGTTCCGATGGAAGTAGAACCCGTTATGGAAGATGAGGTGGGCGGAGAAATCACAAGCGACGATCTTGTGCAGGCACTGGGAGAATACGATCCGAAACTGGATTTGTCTGGATACCAATACCCTACTCTCGACCTGCTCGAAAATTATGGCGACAAAAAGATAGAAGTCAACAAGGAAGAACTCGAAGCCAACAAGAACAGGATCGTTGAAACGCTGAGTCATTATAACATCGCCATCGATAAAATCAAAGCGACCATCGGCCCGACGGTTACGTTGTTTGAAATCGTTCCGCAAGCCGGTGTGAGAATTTCAAAAATAAAAAACCTGGAAGACGACATTGCACTGAGTCTTTCAGCACTTGGCATCCGCATCATCGCTCCCATCCCGGGAAAAGGAACCATTGGCATTGAAGTGCCAAACCAGAAACCTGAAATTGTTCCAATGAAAACAGTATTGGGTTCCGAGCGTTTTGTAAACAGCGATTACGAATTGCCGATCGGTCTCGGAAAAACCATTGCCAACGAAGTGTTCGTGGCCGACCTTACGAAAATGCCTCACCTCCTCATGGCCGGTGCAACAGGACAGGGAAAATCGGTTGGGCTGAATGCTATTCTCGTTTCACTGCTCTATAAAAAACATCCGGCACAGGTGAAGTTCATTCTCGTGGATCCGAAGAAAGTGGAATTGACACTTTTCAAAACCATCGAGCGCCACTTCCTTGCAAAACTTCCCGGTGAAGGCGAAGCCATTATTACCGATACAAAAAAGGTTGTACATACTCTGAATTCCCTTTGCATGGAAATGGATCAGCGGTACGAACTGATGAAAGATGCGCAGGTAAGGAACATCAAAGAATACAATGCAAAGTTCATCGCAAGAAAGCTCAATCCCAACAACGGTCATAAATTTCTTCCGTACATCATCCTCGTAGTGGATGAATTTGCCGACCTGATCATGACGGCCGGAAAAGAAATTGAAACTCCGATTGCCCGGCTCGCCCAACTTGCACGTGCCATCGGCATTCACCTGATCATCGCCACGCAACGTCCTTCGGTAAACATCATCACAGGAACCATTAAAGCCAACTTTCCGGCACGGCTTGCTTTCCGTGTGACTTCTAAAATTGATTCCAGAACCATTCTCGATACGGGCGGCGCCGACCAGCTGATCGGCCGGGGTGATATGCTCCTCTCTACAGGAGCAGATGTGATTCGTTTGCAATGCGCTTTTGTTGACACACCGGAAGTAGAAAAAATCACCGAGTTCATCGGCTCTCAAAGAGGATATCCTGATGCACATTTGCTTCCAGAATACATTGATGAAGCCGGCGAAGGATCACGAGAAATTGACATGGACGACCGTGATGCGCTGTTTGAAGAAGCTGCTTCCATCATTGTGCAGCATCAGCAGGGATCAGCATCGTTGCTGCAAAGAAGGCTGAAACTCGGATACAACCGCGCCGGCAGAATCATCGATCAGTTGGAAGCCGCGAAAATCATCGGCCCGTTTGAAGGAAGCAAAGCGCGCGAAGTACTCATCAAAGATCCCATGACGCTGGAGCAGATCCTGAACGGATTACGCAACAGGGAGAGTTAACGATGTGACATTGCCTTTTGATGGTGTGAGTTTTAAATGAACGATTGGATCAACTCTTGTTAAAGGAATTAAACCTATTTTTGCATCCTTCATCGAACCGAAAATTTATCCATGAAAGCAAGATTCAGTTCATCCCTCTTCACACTTCTTTTCTGTGGAACATTTGCCTTTTCACAGTCTCCACAAACTGATAAGAAAGCAGACGATATCTTACACGGTGTCAGCACGAAATACAAATCATATAAATCCGTAAAAGCCACCTTTGTGATCACGGTTGAGAATCCAAAAGACAAGTCGAGTGATGTTCAGAAAGGCACCATTTACCTCAAAGGAAACAAGTATAAACTGGAGGTTGCCGGACAGGATATTGTATCGGACGGCAAAACCCGCTGGACGTATGTGAAGGATGCCAACGAAGTTCAGATCGATAACATCAGGACCGATGAAAACTCCATTACTCCTTCCAATATTTTCACGATGTATGAAAAGGGATGGTTGTTCAAATTCAATGGTGAACAAACGGAGAAAGGAATGAACTACCAGTTGGTTGAACTGGTTCCTGTTGATCCGAAGAAGAAAAATATTTTCAAGGTAAAACTCACGATCAACAAGAATGATAAGTTCATTACCACCGCCAAGGTGTTCAATAAAAACGGCAGCGTTCAAACCATTGCTGTTGAGAAACTCACTCCTGATACCATCAATGACGATTCACTTTTTTCTTTCAGTGATAAAAAATATCCGGGAGCTGAGATCATCGATTTAAGATGACCAGGGATTCATCCAGATTGGTTGATTTTTTTGAATGAGCCTGCATCAGGTTCCTGCCCGAAAGTTTATCCTGTTGATAAAAGTCAATGACTGCACTGATCCCCGTCATCTGCTTTATTCCCGCATACCTTATATTTGATCAAATCAAATGACCATGAAAACAAACATCGGTAAGATCGACAGAATGCTGCGTGCGCTGGTTGGCGCCGGAATCATCGGGATGGGATTTTACTACCAGACCTGGTGGGGATTGGTTGGAGGAATCATTTTCCTCACTTCTGTTTTCTCCTTCTGCCCTATCTATGCACCTTTTAACTGGAGCACTAAAAAAGGGAGAGTTGGGAGTTGAGAGTAAAGAGTAAAGAGTAAAGAATCAAGAATCAAGAGTCAGGATCTGGCATTCACCTTATTCAACCATTCAACCATTCCATTTTTTCCCCAGCCATCCTCAAACCGGGTCCACATCAATGTGAACCTGAACGGAGTGATTCTCTTTCTCAGCATAAAAAATTTCAGATGCCTGGCTGATCAACTCCTTCACTTTTCCTGCCGATGCTTCCCGCTCTATTTTGATGAGGATGGTTCTCATCCACAAATTCCTGATCCTGGAAATCACCGGCTGATGCGGTCCGAAGACACGGTTTCCTAGCGTTTTTCTTAACAGCGATGCAAACTGGTTGGAAGACTCATTGATCTTGTCAGGGTCCTTGTGCTTGAGTGTAATTTCAACCAGGCGCGAAAGCGGAGGATAATGGAATTTTCTTCTCTCCAAAAGATCACGCTGATAAAAGGCTTCGTAATTATTTTCGACAACATCTTTTATCACCCAATGATCCGGTTGCTGCGTCTGGATGATCACTTTGCCACGTTTAGATTTTCTCCCCGAACGTCCGCTTACCTGCGCCATCAACTGGAAACTTCTTTCAAAGGCACGGAAGTCGGGATAGTTCAGCAACTGGTCGGCATTGATAATCCCGACTGTACTGGCATTATCGAAATCAAGTCCCTTGGTTACCATTTGGGTTCCTACAAGAATATCGATTCTCCTCTCTTCAAAATCGGTGATGATCCGGTGAAAGGAAAGTTTTGTTCGAGTGGCATCGAGATCCATTCTTGCAATAGCAGCCTCCGGAAAAAGAATGGAAATATCTTCTTCAATTTTTTCCGTGCCGAATCCCCTCACTTCAAGATGATGATCGCCGCATTGTGCACAGGAAGCCGGCGGGTTTTGCGAGTAACCACAGTAGTGGCATTTCAACTGGTGACTGAACTTATGATACGTGAGCGTCACCGAACAATTCTGGCAATGCGGAATCCAGTTGCAGTTGCGGCATTCGAGGTAAGGAGAAAATCCTCTTCTGTTCTGGAAGAGGATCACCTGCTCTTTGTTTTGCAATGCCGATGAGATGGCTTCTAACAGCGAAGGAGTGAAATGAGATTTCATCAGTTTCTTCCGCGTTGCCTCTTTCACATCGGCCACGATGATCTCAGGCATCTGAACACCGCCGTACCGCTCGCTGAGTTTCACCAGGCCATACCTGTTTTGTTCCGCATTGTAATAACTTTCGAGGGAAGGAGTCGCTGAACCGAGCAGTGTTTTTGCACCGTGAAATTTTGCCAGCATGATGGCTGTATCCCGCGCATGGTAACGCGGTGCAGGATCAGCCTGCTTGTAGGATGAATCGTGTTCTTCATCGATGATCACCAGGCCGAGATCAGAAAAAGGAAGGAACAAAGCGGAACGCGCGCCAAGAACCACCTGCGACTTCCGGTAACCTGTTGCATTAAACTTCAGGACATGATTCCATGTTTCCACGCGTTCGTTGCTGCTGTAACGCGAATGGTACACTCCTACTCCATCACCAAAATGTTTTTGCAGCCGGCTGATGATCTGCGTGGTCAGGGCGATTTCAGGAAGCAGGTATAAAACCTGTTTTCCTTTTTTGATCTGTTCTTCAATCAGGTGAATATAAATTTCCGTTTTCCCGCTTGACGTGACGCCGTGAAGCAAGGCCACCTCTTTCTCCCCGAATTTTTCCTGGATCATTTTCCGCGCTTCCTCCTGCGCCGGGCTTAACGGACTTGGAGGTTCCGGCTTCGTTCCGTCAAACACAACGCGGTCGATGTTCACCACAAATTCTTCGAGAATATTTTTCTTCACCAGGCCGTTCAATGCGGCGGCTGAAGCCCCGGGCATTTTCATCAGCTCATTCTTTTTCACAAACACCTGATCCGTGTTTTCAAAAAGCAACTTCATGTACGTCATCAGCATCTCCAGTTGTTTTGGAGAACGCTTTTCCAGTTGTTCGAATTGTTCCTTCAAGAGAACTTCATCCTTACCAATGGCACCAAACTGAATGCGCGCTTCCCTTCGTGGCTTGTACCGTTCATGCAGTTCCTCTTCAATCAGTACCACACCTTTGTCAATCATCGACTTCACCACGGCATGGGCGGATTTTCGCCGGAGAATATCAGCGGCTTCAGGAAGCGTGATGGAGTTCTTCAACAGCAACGCTTCATACAACTGGTATTCTTTATCTCCCAGCTTCTCATGATCATGTCCATATTCCGGATTCAGAATAATTTTTGTTTCACTCTGAAGTTTCAGGGATGCCGGCAAAGCACTGTTCATCACATCTCCCGGCCGGCATACATAATAGGAAGCAATCCAGTCCCACAACAGCAATTGCTTTTCATTCACCAGCGGCTTTTCGTCCAATACGGAAAGAATATTTTTCACCTCGTAACCGGTTGGTTCATCGGCATGGATTCTCCTCACAATGGCCGAATAAATTCTTTGTCGGCCCATTTGGACGATGACACGTTTCCCGATGCTGATTTCGGATCTTAACTCCGCCGGAACAGCATACGTAAGCAATTGCGGAATCGACAACGGCAGAATAACATCAATAAAAGTCCGTTCAGGCATCATACAATTAGAAGGATTTCAAATGTAAATAAAAGTCGCCTGCGAATTTACATTTTCAATTAGTAAGAGTAAGTTTGCATCTTGATGATGAAAACCAAAGAATCCATATTCATTTGCCTGGCTGTTGTTTTTCTTCTGGTGCTTTCTGCGACCATGGCATGCTTCGCCCAGGAAACAGGCATGACGAGGATTGAACTGGTGCATGCTGATGTAAATGAATTCGACCAGTCCATTAACAAGGAAGCCGACCGGCTGATTGGCAACGTTTCATTCAGGCATGAAAATGCAATCATGAATTGCGACAGCGCTTATTTGAACAAGGTGAAAAACTCCCTGGTTGCATTCGGGCATGTGAAGATCGTTCAGGGCGACACGATTACCCTGACCGGGAAACGGCTGAACTACGATGGCAACACCCAACTGGCACAGGTGTTTGAAGACGTGGTGATGAAAGACCGGAAAATGACCTTGCATACTTCCCGGTTGAATTACGATATGAATAAGGATGTCGCTTCCTACACCGACAGTGCGCATATCGTGGATGCCGAGAACACATTGACGAGCAGAACCGGTTACCTCTTCAGCAAATCGCATGATTTATTTTTCAAGAAGGATATGCTGCTCGTGAACCCAAGGTATACCATGACCAGCGACACTCTTCGGTACAATACGCTGAACAGCACCGCTTTTTTTCTCGGGCCAACCTTTATTCATTCGAAAGACAATCTTATTTACTGTGAAAACGGGTGGTACAATACCGACAACCAGAAATCTGCCTTTCACAAAAATGCTTTCCTCAAAACACAAACACAGACGCTGAAAGGTGATACGATTTCCTACGACCGGAATGCCGGTATCGGGAAAGGTTTTGGGCATGTATCGGTGAATGATTCCACCAACAAAATCATCATCAGCGGAAACTATGCAGAACATCATGAACTCACCGATTCCTCTTTTGTAACCGGTGACGCCATGATGGTACAAATTTTTGAAAAGGACTCCATGTTCCTCCATGGTGATACACTCATGGCTCTCACGGATCAGCCAGGCGATACCAGTGCGAACAGGAAAAGAAATTTGTTCGCCTTTCATCATGTGAAACTTTTTAAAAATGATTTCCAGGGAAAATGCGATTCTCTCGTTTACAATTATAAGGATTCCACCATCCGGTTGTTCAGGAATCCTGTTCTGTGGTCGGGTCCGAATCAACTTAGCGCTGATTCGGTGACGATACAGACAGGCAACTCTCAAATTTCCAAAATGTACCTCGTGAATTCCGCTTTCATTGTTTCCCGTGCCGACACCATCCAGGAAGGACCTGTTGATTCGTTGCGCTTCAACCAGGTGAGAGGAAAAAACATGACCGGTTATTTCAGTGAAAATAAATTGTACCGGATTCTTGTGGAAGGCAATGGCCAGACTATCTATTACGCAAAGAATAAAAACCAGAAAAATTTTGGCGTCAACCGTGCCGACTGCAGCAACCTCGTGATCATGGTGAATGAAAACAAAGTAGAAAAAATCACGCTGCTGAATGAACCCGACGGAACGCTCTACCCGATCCGTGAGTTGTCGACAAAGGAACTGAGGTTAAAAGGTTTTACGTGGAAGGGTGACCTGAGACCTGCAACGAAAGAAGACATTTTCAAATGATCCGGTTCGTCAGGATTTTTTTTGTTTTCCGCTGATGTATTCTTCCTTGTAAATTCTTAACAGGATCAGGAAATAAGAAATGAGGAGTGGTCCGAAAATAATCCCGGGAACTCCGAAAATGCCAATGCCTAAAAAGAAACCAAGGATCGTTACCAGCGGGTGGACGTTGGCAAATTTTTTCTGAAAGATCATCAGGAATACATTGTCGACAAGTGAGATGATGATCAATCCGTAAATTCCAAGCCCCACTCCTTTCCACATGGCTCCGTTTGAAATCATGATCACGGCTGCCGGAAGCCAGATGGCTGTTGAACCCACTACCGGAACAAAGGAAAAGAAACCCGTCATGATACCCCAAAACACGGGTTCATTCACACCGAAAATCCAATAACCGATGGCTGCTATAATTCCCTGTAACAAGCCATACAAAGGGGCTCCCAAAGCATTCGAGAATGTCTGTGCTTTCAGTTCATGAGAAAATTTTTTGATGTTCTCATGACTGAACGGTAAAATTTCTTCGATGGCTGTTTCCATCTTCCCGCAGTTTTTTAGCATGTAAAAAAGCATCAGGTACATGATGAGCACCGTCATGATCATGTTGATGGATGCTCCGAAGAAAGCAGTGACATAGCTTGTGGCTTTTTGCTGAAGGCCAAGGATATTCTGCTCCGAGAGAAGTTGTATTCCGGTGATGGATTTTATTTTTATATCTGCATCGCGCAGCGTTTGCATCACGATGGAGGTATCGCTGAAAAACAACGAAAGCTTCGGAACAATCATATAACTGACGGTGAAAACAGGGAGCAGTACGACCAGGAAGGTGATGCATAAGATGACGGATGCAGAAAGGCTGCTGTTCCAGTTTTTCTTTTCAGCCAGGTATCGCATGAATGGCCGGAACAAAACATAAAATATCAAAGCTCCGAGAAATGAAACCACGAATGAATTCAACATGTAAATGATGAAACCACCAAGCAAAACCAGCAGGATGGCTAATCCTGTTTTCGATGTTGTTGAAGAATTAAAATAACCGGGCATCAGATGAGTTTTAAAAGCGACTGCATTCACAAGCAAGACAAAAAATCAGGCATTCACTGAAAAATAATTTTTATGCCAGCTGTTCTTTAATGGAATCTCCCATTGAGTATCCAGTTCCGCCCTGGTGTTCACGAGATTATTGAAGACGATTGAATCAGCATCAAGTTTCCCATCAGACAGAGATTGTTCAAATTCATCTTTCGACAAAACATGAATCGCTTCGTTCATCATCACGGCAAATTTCATCCGGTCGGTCATGATGACCTGAAATTCCTTTTCAACAGACCTGATAAAATGAATGGAAGTGTCGATCGAACAACCTCCGGCCTTTACGTGACTTTCATCCAATAGTAAAATAAGGAAACGATTGTAACGCAATTCAAAGCCTGCTTTTACCTGTTCGTTGTGCGAAGTCCAGCTTCCGGTAAATTCCTTTGTCATTTGAATGATCCTTTCCGATTCTTCCCGGGTAAACTTGCGATCGGATTGGTAAATCCAAACCCTGGAGTCAGGGGATAGTTGCTGAGCGTGCGACATGTTCATGGTGTGTTTTGAAGGAGACAGCAAATTTAGCAATGAATTTCAATTAACTGCATTCCAGCTCAGCGGAAGGCAGTTATAAGAATGAAAACGATGGAATGTGACGAACTTTCCGGAGAATGAATTGAGTTCCATATCTGTTAAAAAGCACTTTTATTTCTGATGCAAATCAGGCGGTGTTTATGATTCTTATCATTCAACTCATCCGGTTCATGGAGGTACTTTCGTTTCAAGATTTAAAGGTTAGTAAATAAGATCTGGTTCAGGTTTTATAATTCAATAAAAAAATTCATTCAATTCATGGCGTTTGAATGATTGCATTACATACGACTTTCGTTGTAAGTAATGGTTAGAGATGAGCCGCTCCCCAAGGGCGGCTCTTTCTTTTTTATTTCAGTAAGCTTTGTGCTGTTGACGAACAAACACACCAAAGCCACCATTTACGGTGGCCCTGGTATCACCAATTAATCTACTCTACCAATTATTTTCTTAGAAGAGAAAATTTCCCCGCATCATTCGATGACAAATTTTTCAGTCACCACCTTTTCGCCCTGGGAAATCTTCAGTATGTAATTTCCTTTTTCCTTACCCGGCAAATCAACCTGGTTAAAATATTCTCCGTTGAAATTTTTAAGCGTTTCAGAATACACTTCTTTTCCCTGGTTGTCATACATGCTCACTTCCAAATCTTCTTTTGAAGCAGACTGATACCGAATGGAAAATGTTCCATTGTTTGGGTTCGGATAAAGCTGAACCTGGCCGGATGCACTACTTGGTTGTTCGTTCATTTTTTTGGCGCGTTTGAAAACAAAATATTTTTCACCATGCTTACCTGTCAACTCTTTTTCGAATACCGGGGGATTTTCGTTCTCATCTCCCATCATAACCAGGTGATCCTCGTCCTCCAGGCTGTCTAATTCATGAAAACAAAATTCATGGCAACCAGGTCTGCATGTTATTTCATCACCGGGAAAGTTGAAATCAAAGTCAGGGAGCTCAGGGATACGCGGCATATCGAACTGAAAGGAATAACCTTTTTCGCCCTTGCCATCCTGGTCCGAAAAAATTTCGATGTTAATATCTTTCATTTTCTCATCAAGGTTTTTCATCTCTTCTTTTAGCCGCTGCCTGTCAGCACCCGTCATTCCTTTCGTGCGTATTTTCACATGCTTCTTCATCAGGTTTTGCAGGCCGGAGTCATCACGGATATCCATACTCAAACTGAAATCCTCAGGAAGATCATACTGGTGAAGTACCTCCATGATGCCATCGCTGTCACCTGAACGGAAGGTAGTATCCAGCCGCATGACATTTCCATTCAGATTTTTCCTGATGTGAATGGTTGTTGAGTTCTTCCTGTTTTTTTCATTCGCTTGTGCAAATACAACGGTAACACCGAACAGAAATGCTGCACAGACAAGAACAATCCATGCAAGAGTTTCTTTGGGGTTGATGTTTCTTTTCATGGTAATTGATTTTTCAGAAATGAAATTTTTGATGAGCCAAAAATAGAGTACCGGTTCAGCGAACGGAGTTAATGCGCGGTTAATCTCTGTTAATGTTACGTTAAAGTCGGGAATGAACTGTTAATGCTTCCTACTTTTGCGATGCATGAACAGGAAACAGATTCGATGGATCATCGCGCTGATGAGCATGGCACTCATCGGGATTATTTCTCTCCAGGTGTACTGGATCAGTCATGACATTGCCATCAAGGAACAACAGTTCGACCAGGCGGTGAACCAGGCGATGAATGCCATCGTTGACAAGATTGAAACTCGCGAAGCCTTTCACATCATACGCAACCGCTTTATCGATTTTGATCCGCAGCAACTGCGAACACTCATGATGACGAATGAAATGGCTGGTTCTCCTTTTGAGATCACGGATTCGAGCATTTCAATTCCTGAAACAGCAAGTGGCCCGCCACCGATTTTCGATGATCTTGACAACGCCGACATCAACATTGAATTTCACAGCCCGGGAAACAATCAAACCATCCTGAAATTCCAGCATAAAAATGTTTATCACCGGGATTCCATTTCCGAACAGCGCATTAAATCATCACGCATCACCAGGATAAGCGGTGATTCCGCAGAAGTCACCATCAGGATGAATGAAGAAAAGATCAAGGCGAGAATGGATAAGCTGAATGATGTGATGCGGCAGATGGCCGTGGAGTTCATGGGAAATGAAGGCGGCGAACTCCAGCAAAGAATCAGTCAGCCGCAGCTCGACAGCCTCATCAGGCTTGAACTCGACAACCGCTACCTGAACATTCATTACAATTACGCCGTGCTGAACGGGAATACCAACAAACTGGCTATTTCAAAATCGACGGGCAGTGAAGAAGACCTGCTGAAATCGAAATACAAAACATTGCTCTTTCCGAATGACGTTTTCTCCAAACCGGATTACCTGATCCTCCAGTTTCCAGGCAGCATGAAATACGTACTGTCGTCCATCTGGCTGATGCTGACAAGTTCATTTGTGTTTACCATCATCATCTTATTCGGTTTCGCTTACACCATCATGGTGATACTCCGGCAGAAGAAATTATCGGACATCAAAAGTGATTTCATCAACAACATGACGCATGAATTCAAAACTCCGATCGCCACGATTTCACTGGCTGTTGATTCCATCAAGGATCCGCGTGTGACTTTTGATGCAGAGAAACTGGCTTACTTCACGAGGATCATCCGCGAAGAAAACAAGCGCATGAATTCGCAGGTAGAAAATGTGCTGCGCATGGCTCAGCTTGAAAAAGGAGAACTGCACCTGCGAACGGAAGAAATCAATCTTCACTCCATCATCAACCAGGCTGTTGAACTCATTGCCCTGCAGGTGGAAAGCAGAGGCGGGAAAATCACGAGTGAACTTCATGCGACCAACCCGGTAATCACCGGCGACCCGATGCACCTGTCGAATGTCATTTTCAACCTGCTGGACAATGCCAATAAATATTCTCCGTTAGTACCTGGGATCACGATCAGCTCTGAAAATTCGCCGCATGGTTTGGTGATCAGCGTAACGGATCACGGAATCGGGATGAGCAAGGAAACCCAGAAAAAGATATTCGAAAAATTCTACCGTGTCCCGACGGGAAACCTGCATGACATCAAAGGATTCGGCCTGGGACTAAGTTATGTGAAAGCCATTGTTGAACTTCACAAAGGAAAGATTGAAGTTGAAAGTGAAACCGGTAAAGGAAGTCGTTTTGTTATTTATCTTCCCCAATCATAAATACAGCAACCATGATCCATAAAACAAAAATTTTACTCGTTGAAGATGATCCGAATTTCGGATCTGTTTTGAAAAATTATCTTGAGTTGAATGATTATGATGTCAGGCTTTGCCCGGATGGCTTCATCGGGTACGAACATTTTTCGTCCGGCCGTTACGACATCTGCATCCTCGATGTGATGATGCCAAGGAAAGATGGCTTCACCCTGGCAAAAGAAATCCGTGATAAGGATCAGCACATCCCGATCATTTTCCTGACCGCCAAAACCATGAAGGATGATATGCTGAAAGGATTTAACGTAGGAGCCGACGACTACATCACCAAACCGTTTGATTCGGAAGTCCTGCTGCTTAAACTGAAAGCGATTTTGAAACGAAGCGCCGACAAAACAGGCGACCCGACTCAAAAAGAATTTAACATCGGCAAATACCATTTCAATTACGACCACCGCACCATCAGCTTCGGAAAAGAATCCCAAAAACTTTCTCCGAAAGAAGCCGACCTGCTGCGCATGTTATGTTTGCACAAGAATGAACTGCTGCCTCGCCAGAAAGCGCTGAGGGAAATCTGGGGTGATGACAATTATTTTAATGCGAGAAGCATGGATGTGTTCATCACGAAGCTCCGGAAATACCTGAGAGAAGATCCTTCGCTCGACATCATCAACATCCACGGAAAAGGTTTCCGGTTGCTGGAAAGCGTATGACCATTTTGACAATTTTATTCAATGTGAGATAGTACCAGCATTTCCTCCTCCTTAAAATTAAAAATTGTTTCGTTACTTTCGTGCGTACGAAACACGCATGTCACTTTACATTGCCATCATCCTTTACATTCTCTCGCTGATCATCGGATTGTTCCTGGTGGCGACCGTGAAATCCGTTTCAACCAGAATATTTCTCACTGTCTTTTCAGTTCATGCATTGTTCCTGTTCCTTTTTCTTCTTGCCAAATTTGTCACGCAAAAAAATGAAACAGAAGATCATTTTACATTCCTCCTGTTCATCTGCACCGGTGTGATCCTGGCGGGACTCGCCTGGAAAAGTTCCATCCATCTGTTCTTCAAGATCTATTGCTCGCTGTTTTTCCTGACCATTCCTTTGTTTTTCTTTTCACCTTCGCGCCTCATGGTTTTCCTTCTGACTTCACAGTACACGGGCACCATCGGGAAATCATTCCACGTTCAGGAAAATTATTTTCTTGAACAACAACATGCCACATCAGCAACAACAGCATACAAACTGGTAAGGAAACACGGACTGTTCCACGAAACCATTCATCGGAATATTTCATTCAACGGAGTGCTCGATTCGGTTCACATCCTCGGATTTGATTCCATGAAAAACGCAAGCATCCGTGGTTATACGAGTAAGGTTACCTTCGTGAGTTCTGAGAATGACAGCGTGGATGTAACACTTAAACTTGAAAAAGAAAAAACAAACAACATCGAACGAAGATTCTAAATCACATGATGAAAAGTACATTCCTTGCCTCCTTTTTACTTCTTGCCATCCTTGCGAAGGCACAGCTTCCTGATACGGATATTTTTCTTGCTGATATCAAAAATGATCACGGAATAATTTCATTCAGTACACCGGTGAACATCACGCACCGGAAGGGATACGACAACCAGCCTTATTTCACTCCCGACGGAAAAAGTATTTTATATGTTTCCGTGATCGATACCACCCAATCGGATGTTTACCGTTATGACATTTCATCAAAAAAAATTTCCAGGGTTACGGATACCAAAGAAAGCGAATACTCTCCTTCCCTATTAGCGGATGGAAAAAGTATTTCTGTGGTCAGAGTGGACAAGGATTCCGGTCAGCGTTTTTATAATCTTGACCTCAAAAATCCTTTTAAGGCAACGGTTATTCATGGCACCGATTCCATCGGCTATTACTGCTGGATCAACGATTCCATTCTCTCGATGTTCATTCTTGGAAATGCGATGACGTTGCAAACACTGAACATTCATACGGGAGAAAGGAAACTGGTTGCCTCCGATATCGGAAGGTGTTTGAAACTCAGCCCGGATAAAAAAAATCTCCTCTTCGTCATCAAACAAAATGAAACCGAGTGGAGCCTCTTCCGGATGGATGCCGTTACATCCCTCATGACAAAGGTTGTACAGACCCTGAAAGGCAGTGAAGACTTTGCTGTTTTGCCTGACGGTACTTTCCTGATGGGATCGGATGGAAAACTGTTCCGTTATAAACCCGGCAGTGACAAGGACTGGGAACCCATTGCCGACTTCACGACTACGATTCAATCCTTTTATAGAATTTCTGTTGACTCCAAAGGCAGCCGGATTGCTTTTGTCGCCTATACCGGTAAAAAACCGTAACGATGAAAAAAAAAATTGATTTCCTGTTGGTCGGACAGGGACTTGCCGGCAGTATGTTGTACTGGTGGCTGACTCAAAACGGAAAAAATGTTTTGGTCGTTGACCGTTACCATCCGTTTTCTTCATCCCGTGTAGCTCCCGGAATTATACACCCGATTACCGGCAGAAGAATTGTGAAAACATGGATGGCGGATACGCTGATTCCGTTTGCTGAGCAAACATACCGTGACATTGAAAAACATTTCAACGAAACATTGTTTCATAAGATGAACATCCTCGAGTTGGTTCATTCGGTAAAAGAGCAGAACGACTGGATGATGAAAAGCAGTTCACCGGAAATGAAAAATTATTTCAGCGATGAAAACACAAACACCCTTTACAACGATGTTCTTCAAGGTGAGCCAAAGAAAATATCCATATCGCAATCAGGCTGGCTGAACATCCCGGGATTGATTGGATTCCTCCGGAAGGAAATGGAATCAACTGAGTCGATCTGGAATGAAGATTTTGAACACGATAGCCTCGCTTTCCATGACGATGAAGTCGTTTATAAAAACATCACGGCCTCCCGAATTATTTTTTGTGAAGGATACCAGGCCATTCATAATCCATTGTGGAAACACCTTCCGTTTCTTCCGGCTAAAGGAGAAGTGCTGACGATCCGTTCTGAAGAGCTGAGCCTGGATCACATTTTAATAAAATCCATGTTCATCCTACCCTGCGGAAATCATCTTTTTAAAATCGGCGCCACCTATTCCTGGGATGAACTGAATGAAACTCCAACGGAAAAAGCAAAGGAACATTTATTAAACCTGCTGCACGACGTGGTGGATGTTTCTTATGAAGTAGTGGATCACCAGGCCGGAGTACGTCCTACCGTAAAAAACCGCAGGCCTTTCATCGGTTTTCATCACGAGCATAAACAAGCTGGTATTTTCAATGGCCTCGGAACGAAGGGAGTTCTGCTTGCTCCTTATTTTGCCAATCACTTTGCTGAACATTTACTTGGGAAAACGGAGCTGATGAAGGAAGTGAATGTTGCCCGGATCAACTGACCATCACTTCAGTTTTTCCAATCGCTGCAAAAGCGTCGGATGAGAATAATGCACGAATACATAAGCCGGATGAGGTTTTAAATTACCGAGGTTATCCACCGATAATTTTATCAATGCCGAAGCCAAAGCCGTTCCGTCAGAAGTTTCTTTTGCATAACGATCCGCTTCGTATTCATTTTTCCTTGAAAGCATGTTCATGAGAATACCGAGCAATGCAGAAAGCGGACTGTATATCATTCCAAAAGCGAGAATGTCAAGATGAAAACTGCTTTGTGAAGCTCCGAGCGCTTTTGAAAGTTCAGGGTTGCCGAGAAACAACGAGAGAATGAACAACATGATGCCGCTTTGCAGCAGGCCGAGCATCAATCCCTGCATCGTGTGTTTCTTTTTATAATGACCGACCTCATGCGCGAGTATGGCAACCAGTTCGTCCGTTGAATGTTTTTCAATCAGCGTATCAAAGAGAACAATTTTTTTCTTCGCTCCCATCCCGCTGAAAAAAGCATTGGCTTTCGATGAACGTTTCGATCCGTCCATCACAAAAAGATTGTGGAGTTTGAATCCAACTTTCCCGCAGTAAGATTCGATGGAAGTCCGTAATTCTCCTTCGGGCAAAGGAGTAAGTTTGTTGAACAACGGTAAAATGATGCTGGCATAAAACATCGTTGCGAAGACCATGAACAGTGCTAATACACCAAGAGCATAAAGCCAGAAGTATTTTCCTGATGCACCGTAAATCCACACGATCAGCGACAGCAATGCACCGCCGATGAGGATGCTGAGCAGGTATCCTTTCAGTTTATCAAGAACAAAAGTCTTCGGTGTCATTTTATTGAAACCAAATTTTTCCTCGATCACAAATATTTTATACAGTGAAAAAAGTGTAGAGAACAGATCACTGGCTAAACCAATGATTCCGAAAAACAATAAAGCCATCCAGGCCGGATTTACGGTGATGCTTCTTACGTAATGGTCGATCCAGGCAAAACCATCCAGGAAAAGTACGGACAGCAAAAGAGCGAGGCTGAACATGGAAGTGATCATGGAAAAACGGTCATTCACCTTGTAATACTCCATACTCTTCCGGTATCGTTCCTCATCATAAATTCCTTTGGCTTCCCCGGGCAAATCAGGGTTCCAGTTATTCAGGTTGAGAATATCAAGGATCCGCTCCGTGATGAAATCAAAAAGGACAATGCCGACAATAATAAAAAACAACGTGTTCATTCAGAATTTCCGATCCATGAATACTCAATACTCAATACCCATTCCTATTTATTCAATACGCCCCGCTCCTCTTTCTTAAAAACCATTCAAGCGATAGCAAGGCAAGCAGCAAAAAGAAAACCCACTTCAGGTTGATAAGGTCTTTCAGGTCGTTATGAGAATAAGAAATTGTTTTGATGTCATCCCTGTTCTCCAGCGCTTTCTCCAGTGAATCGAGATGTGAGGGATCATACATTTCACCGCCGGTTTTATGAGCCAGTGCGTAAAGCAGTTGGTGGTCGGCAGTGGTTTCATTTTGTTCCACCTGGATGGCGCTGATGCTGAATTCCCCTTCGTTGTTATAAATCTTTTCCCCCGCTTTCACCGTGGCCTTGTAATGGTAGTTGCCCGATGGAAAATATCCTGCATTCAGCGTATATGTTTTTTCGGTTTTGCTGAAGGTAAACGGAAAAGTCTTTTTCTCCCCGTTGGTAATGGTGATGTTGATATCCGGAATATTGATCAGCTCATAATTATCGTTGGTGACTTCGGCATCAAAAACAATGGGCTCATTCTCCGGGAACGTATGTTTCCCAAGAATGCGGAAGTGACTTTTGTTTTCTTTTACCACGAGGTACTGAGCAAGTTTGTTGATCAGTTCATTGAAGGCATCAAAATTTCCTTTGTTGTTATAATCAGTGAGCCTCCATCGCCAGAGACCTTCCCCGCATAAGACCGCCGATTTATCAGCACCGTTTTCATTGAGGACCAGCAGGGGTTTGCCGCTGTTCACGCTTCCGATCTGCTGGGAAAGCATGACGTAATCGTTGGAGGTGAGTTTATATTCCCCGAACGGAGCAAGCAACGGCGGAAAGGTGCGCAACGCATCGGACGTTTCTTTGGTGATGGTGAACAATGAAAAATCATCCTTTAACAACGGCTGCACTTCATTCGATTTATTCAATGTCCCGTTGATGCGGATTCCGGTTTCCAGGTCATTCAACGCATTGATGTTCGTTTCTGTACCAACGATGTAAAACACCGGGACCTTTGCTGCCTTAATTTTCGCAATCAGTCCTGTCGTATTTTTACCCTGCGCCGGCACCTGGTGTAAAACGATCAAATCATAATCATTCACTTTGCCATCGAACTGATCGGCCATCGCCACTTTCACTTCGTAGTTTTCATTGCTGCCGAACGAAAGTTTCAACGCACCGAGATCAGGATGCGGCGAAGCAGCCAGCAGCAAAATTTTCTGTTTGCTTTCCAGCACATCGACGAAAATATCTTTCTCATTGTTTACCGTGGTAATTTCACCGCTCACCGAACTCAACATGAGATGGTAATGATGCATTCCCTTTTTCTTCGCATCGAGGAAAACAGGAATCACCGAATTGAATTTATTAGCGGCAACTAAAAATGTTTTGCTGAAGAGGATGAGAGAATCTTCTTTAACGGTAAGCGTGGTGGTTGCACCGTTGCACTGGCGTGCTTCCACACCGACTTCCAGAGGGAAACTGTTTCCCAGGTACACCACTTTATTAAAATTCACACGGCTGATCAGCAGGTCTTTTTGAACGGTCGTATCACCCAAGGCAACAGTATAAAAAGGAGCTTTGAGAAGATTGCCTGCATACACCGGGTTGCTGCCGCGGTTGTACAACCCGTCGCTGGCAATAACGACGGCACCGATATTCCTGTTTGCATAACGAACGGCAAGGTCATTCATCAGCCCGGTAAAATCGGTTTGCTTGTCGGTATAAGAAAATGTGAGCTGGTCGCTGACGCGGTCGCCCCAGTTCACTGTTTTTACATCGTATTTTTTTTCGAGTGCCTGCATCATGGCCTTTATCTTAGCCGGGTATTCATTCCTGTAAAAAGAGGAATCTTTACCGGTCACAAGGCTTTCGCTGTTATCCTGTGCGATGATGACGATTGGTTTCTCTTTTTCCCGTGTGATCGTTTTGATCAACGGAGTAAGCAACAGGAAAGCGAGTAAGCTCACCAGGAAAAACCGAAGCGCCATCATCAGCTTCTTCAGCCAGGGATGAACTTCACCAAAAGAATGGTTCCGGTAGAGCACAAAAGCATAGGCAGCGCCCAACAGGAGACAAAGCAAAATGAACCACGCGGGTTTTTCGGTAATGAGTTGAAAAGGCATACGATTTTAGAATGTTGCGAAGATACAAATAGCATTCGATCGGGATTCATTACTATTAGGTCGATTGAGTAATCGAGTTGATTATGATTTGGAGATTTAAGATTTGAATTGATTGAGTAATGATGTTGATTAAGTCATGAAGTTAGCGGGTAGTTGAGTCTCTGCTCCTTATTCATTACTCATTATTCCTTATTCATTACGCATAATTCAATTTTCATTCTTCAATCAACTACGTCAACATTCCACCATCCACATTAATCACCTGTCCTGTGATATACGATGAAAGTCCGGATGCAAGAAACAATACGCAGTTCGCCACATCTTCAGGAGTGCCGCCGCGTTTCAGCGGAATGGCTTCTCTCCATTGTTTCACGGTATCCTGGTTCAGCACTTCCGTCATTTCTGTTTCGATGAAACCCGGTGCAATGGCATTGCACCGGATGTTGCGTGATCCTAACTCAAGTGCAACGGATTTTGTAAAACCAATGATGCCTGCCTTCGAAGCCGCATAATTCGCCTGTCCGGCATTGCCCTTCACGCCTACCACGCTGCTGATGTTGATGATGCTTCCGCTGCGTTGCTTTAGCATCGGGCGTTGTACGGCTTTGGTAATATTAAAAACGGAATTGAGATTCGTCCGGATGACTTCGTTGAATTGCTCTTCATTCATCCTCATCAGCAAACCATCGCGGGTAATTCCAGCGTTGTTCACCACAATATCGACGGTACCAAAATCGGCCACCACCTGGTTTACGAGTTCATCAGCAGATTTAAAATCGGCTGCATCCGAGCGATATCCTTTTGCTTTCACCATGTATTTCTGAAGTTCGGCTTCGAGCGCCTGCCCTTTTTCCACCGATGATAAATACGTAAAAGCCACGTGAGCGCCGGCTTCAGCGAGTTTCAAAGCGATGCCTCTCCCGATTCCTTTGGAAGCACCGGTGACAAGAGCGGTTTTTCCAGAAAGTAATTTTTCCATATTAATTAGTTTGAGAATTTAATTAGCCAATGGGTTAATTAGCTGATTAGCCAATGAAAAAAAAGAACAAACCATGCATCTGTACTTCTGCTAATTAGCTAATCATCACATTAACTCATCAGCCAATCAGACGCATCAGTTAACCTTCACACTTTTCAGCGCTTCAGCCATCGTTGATCCGATCACAGCCGGAGATTCACAGACGAGAATTCCGCACTCGCGCATGATTTTCATTTTCGCTGCTGCCGTATCATCAGCACCGCCTACAATGGCTCCGGCATGTCCCATTCTTCGTCCCGGAGGCGCCGTTTGTCCGGCAATAAAACCAACCACTGGTTTCCGCGGATTCATTTTAATCCATCGCGCCGCCTCTGCTTCGAGGCTTCCGCCGATTTCACCGATCATCACGATCCCTTCTGTTCCCGGGTCATTCATAAAAAGTTCAACGGCTTCTTTTGTCGTGGTTCCAATGATCGGATCACCGCCGATACCAATCGCGGTAGAGATTCCCATTCCCGCTTTCACCACCTGGTCGGCGGCTTCGTAAGTCAGCGTTCCTGATTTGGAAACAATACCGATTTTTCCGGGCTTGAAAACAAAACCCGGCATGATGCCGACTTTACATTCTCCTGCGGTGATGATTCCCGGACAATTCGGACCGATCAGCCGCGTGCCTTTGTCGCGGAGATATTCTTTCACCATGATCATATCCTTCACCGGGATACCTTCTGTAATGGCCACCACCAAAGCGATTCCGGCCTCGGCAGCTTCCATAATCGCATCGGCGGCAAATGCCGGCGGTACGAACACAATGGAAACATTCGCACCGGCTTCTTTCACCGCCTGTGCAACGGTATTAAACACGGGCTTATCGAGGTGCGTGGTTCCGCCTTTTCCGGGCGTAACGCCACCCACGACGTTGGTTCCGTATTCAATCATCTGTGTAGCATGGAAAGTTCCTTCGCTTCCTGTGAAGCCCTGGACAATTACTTTTGAATTCTTATTGACGAGTACGCTCATAAAAAAAAATTATTCGGTTTAATAACTATTGAATCAACCTGCTCATTTCCAGAATTGAAATGACAGCATGCGAAAGTAATTTTTTTATTACGTTTGAGAAAGATTTTTTTAACAAACCAGCCATGAAAACATCCTCCCCCATTCGCATTGCCATCATCCTGCTCCTCATCACGATCGTATGGATTGCCTTTCAGCACATCATGGGTTACAACTCCTTGCGGCATGACATCGGTCAGTACACGCGGATGGTCACCGCTTTTGTCTTCTGGATCGCTTTGTTCGTGGTCGTCAGGAATGAGAAAAAGAAAAACAGCAGCCTCACGTTCATGCAGGGCTGGAAAGCCGGGCTCCTCACCTCTCTCGTTTACTCTTTCGGCTTCACAGTCATCATCATTCTCTACCAGCAATTCATCAACCCGGAGTTTTATTCCACGATCAAAGCATTCACCATTTCGCAACTGCAATCCAGCCATGCTTCACCGGAAGCCACGGATTCGGCTCTCAGGGAAGTGGATATGAGTTACAGCGGCACTCCTCTCTCATACCTTTTGCTCTTTGTCTTTTCGTTCATCATGGGCGGATTTTTCTCCGCCATTGCCGCAAAATTTTTTAAGGCGAAACAACCTTCCGGAAATTAAATATCTTCATCAAGGTGATGAGGCGTGTTTCATACATTCCGGTTTTCTGCCCAGGGAGTTGAACATGATGAACACGAGGAAATCTTTGCGCCTTCGCGTCTTGGCGTGAAATAAATCAAGCTGCGCCACTACCCTTTCTTCGGCAGTGACTCAGTTTGAGGCTTCAACTATTTCACGCAGAGAAAACGCAGAGGCGCAGGGGACGCAGAGTATGTCGTTTGAAAGCGTTCTCAGCGATTTCTCTGTGTCTCAGCGGCCTCTGCGTGAAACAAAATAATCGTTTGGATGGAGATCTTTTATTGAAAATCGAACGGGGCCACTACCCTTTCTTCAAGCTCCTTCTTCTTCCTCAATTAATTGAATACTTTTGCGCATCATGATCCGGTTGACTGACAGAAATGAAACCATCGTTGCCTTGGCAACACCGCCGGGTGTTGGCGCCATTTCCGTGATCCGCCTGTCGGGAAACGATGCTTTCCGGATCGCCGATACTTTTTTTGTCAGCAAAAAAAAATCGCTGAAGATTTCCAACTGTAAAAGTCACACGATTCATTTCGGAACGGTGAACGACCGTGATATCCTCATCGACGAAGTACTTGTTTCCGTGTTCCGTTCTCCTCATTCTTTTACGGGAGAAGATTCCGTTGAAATCTCTTGTCACGGTTCGGTATTCATTCAGCAGCAGATCATTCAACTCATTCTTAAAAACGGCGGACGGCTTGCGCAGCCGGGAGAGTTTACCCTTCGCGCTTTCCTGAACGGCAAGTTCGACCTGTCGCAGGCGGAAGCCGTTGCCGATCTCATCGCTTCCGATTCGGCGGCATCGCATCAACTGGCGATGCAGCAGATGCGCGGCGGTTTCTCGGGCGAAATAAAATTGCTTCGTCAGCAGTTGATTCATTTTGCTTCGCTGCTTGAACTCGAACTCGACTTTGCCGAAGAAGATGTGGAGTTCGCCAACCGCGACCAGCTTAAACAACTGATCTCAGAACTTCAATCTCACATCTCGCAACTCATCTCATCCTTCGAACTCGGCAACGTCATCAAACACGGAATTCCCGTGGTGATTGCCGGCAAGCCGAATGTCGGGAAATCAACGTTGCTGAATGCATTGCTCAATGAAGAACGCGCCATCGTAAGCGAGTTTGCCGGAACCACGCGCGACACCATTGAAGAAGAAATTACTTTGGATGGAATCAAATTCCGGTTCATTGATACCGCCGGTATCCGCGAAACGACCGATGCCATTGAGAAAATCGGCGTGAGCCGCACGATGGAAAAAATCCAGCAAAGCCCGGTGATCCTTTATTTGTTTGACGTGGATGACTCGGATGCAAAAGATGTCCGAAAGGATATGGACGAACTCCGCAACAACATCGAAGACGAACGTTTCATCGTGATTCCCGTTGCCAACAAAACCGATCTTCAACGGCACGATGATCTGAAAAAAAAATATGCTGGATTGAATGAGATCGTTTTCATTTCAGCGAAAGAGAAAACCAACATTCATCAGCTCATCCAAATTTTGCTTTCAAAGATTAACAAAGGCGGACTGTCGCAGGGAAGCGTCATCATCAGCAATGCACGGCACCTGGAAGCGCTTACCAAAACGCAGGAAGCATTGCATACAGTTGAAGAAGGAATGCAATCGAACCGCACCACCGATTTACTTGCCAACGATATTAAATATGCTTTGCATTACCTCGGTGAGATCACAGGCGACATCACAACAGACGATTTGCTTGAGAATATTTTTTCGAGGTTTTGTATCGGGAAATAACTGCCTCATAAAGCATAGTCAAAAATTTATTGGTGTCCGGGGGTGTTCTCTTGCAAATCTCGTTGAACACCTGTCGCATCAACCGCTGTTTTTTTTATAACTTGCAATCAGATAACACCCTTCAGGATATTGACTTGAGCAATGTGCCAAACGGGATTTATCTTTATAGGTTTACATCTAATGACCAGATTGTATTGTGCGATAAAATTATTATTCAAAAATAAAATTAAAACCATTCTTCTTGTTTTGTGCTTGTCCTACATGGTAGGACAAGCACAAAAGGAAGATCGCGTATGGTGTTTTCCGGATCATGCCGGAATTGATTTTAATAACTTAGCTAATCCGGATACTTTCTCATCAGCAATAGGAACACCAGCACATGAAAATAATTCTACGATAGCGGATAGCAGTGGTGCCCTATTTTGTTATGCAAGTGCCACAGACTTTACATTTCCAGGGGCAATTATTATGGCGTGAATTCGGATACCTATTTCACCCACCATCTTGATGTTATTGAATACCCCGATTCTGTTGGGTTAGGATGTAATTACATTCAGAACGGTTTTGATTTAGGCTCTCACTTTGTTGCGGGTTACCTTCCAAACATGGCCTACTTTGGTTTGGGAGCCGAAACCGGCAGCATCTGCGATTCGCTTCGTATAGGAATCAATGAATTGAATGCTGAGAAAAATGGATTGCAGGTTTTTCCGAATCCAACCACCGGAATTTTTAATTTGAAACTGAAGGATGAGAATGATCGGGTCATTTCTGTACGGGTTGAAGATATTTTTGGGAAAATGGTGTTCAAAACAACGGCCTCATTCAAAACAATTACAGAAATTGATCTGAAAACTTTTTCACCCGGACTGTATTTCGTGTATGTGCAAACAGAGAAGAAAAAATTCCTGACAGCGAAAATAATCAAGGAGTAATTTTTCTTTAGTTGCAATTATTCGGAACTGAACTAATTTGTAATTTTATTCACCTTTTTACCCGGTCATTCATCCTCATCGTTTACGCCCATGGAAAAATACATCACCCAACTTCTCTCTGACATTGCTTACGCAACCAAACATGTGAGCCTGCCTTTTGTTTCGGAAGGCCTGGAATTACACGACTGGATTTCGGAAGAAGAGGAAGATAAAACTGCTCCTGTCCGCCATCTCGATGAGTGGACGGGCATCAGCAAAGAACAGCTTCCACCGGCAGAAATGCTGACGGATGAACACGTGCATGTACTTCTTGATGCACTGAAGAACCTATTGAATGAATACAACTGGTCGTTCGTTCTTCAAACAGAAGTTCCGGAACGCATTCAGTATGCTTGCATCCGGGATAACTTCAACCAGGAAGCGAAAGTGAAACAATGGCACATGGGATTTTTCGAACACTGCCGCACTGGAACCGAACATGGCAAATGTGCGCTGGGAGAATATTGTCAGTGCGCTTTTTATGCCGACTTGTTTTCAGGATTCGTTGAGGAAGATTTAAGTCCTGCAGAAGAACGTGCCCGTGAACTGGAAATCGAAGTTCAGCATCTCAAACGAAAACACTGCGATGACTGGATGAAATATTATCCTTATCATCTCGATGCGAAGTACGATGATGAAAATGGCAATCCGTACAACTACGGTTTTGGCAACGATGATGAGGAAGAAGACGAAAGTGACAACTGGTGGAGAAAATAATTTCTTTCGATGTGATAGAAAAAAGATGCCCGGGCCGATACATGCCAGCCCGGGCTCTTGTTGAGTTTAATGAATGATCAGATTAATTCCGCCGTACTTTCAGAAAAAATACTCCCAGGCTCACCAGCATGACAAACATGATGATGGTTCCCCACAAGGTCATGGCAGGAATGGCATTTGCTACAACATCGTTGGCAGCCGCTCCCATTTCATAAACAACAGAAGGGGAGCTAATCCTGGCAGCCATGTAATCCAGCGTTATCCAGTTGCCAGGCAAGTTCCCTGAATAAGGATACATCACTGAATCGCCGGGGTTGATCAACATTGAATTCGGAATGCCGGGAACCATCGATCCGTTCGGTGAGTAAACGACTGAATCGAACGGGAAGTTGGTGTTGTTGATGTGCATGACCACGTTTTGAAGAATGATTCCTGAACCATCTTCATTCTTAATCTTCATCGTACCGGATCCGTTGCCGCCTTTGTTGATCTCATTTCTCACCTTCAAACCGTTGGTGGTAATCGGTGTTCCATTGTGCGTGAGGAACGTGCTGTCTTTATCATAGCCGTTTCCCCAAAGCTGAATTCTGAAGCCGCCGCCGGGAGGAATCTTAAAATTATTCGAACCCGGTCCCCAGTCAAAACTGTTAGGCTGGTAGCCGGGCGGCGAGAACGTAGTATCCCGGAATGCGCCCTTTTGTCCGGGCCCACCCGGAACAAATACAACTTTTTTAATTATAGGTATCCCTCCCATTCCAGGTAACGGTACTTTCACTTTTAAATGAAAGTCGTTCGCCGAATCACCTGAATTATTAATGATGGTAATCAGGTGAGCATCTTTGGTATTGAAGCCGAATAACTGCGGCCCCTGGGCCTTCGCCATGGATGAGAACAACAGAAAAGTTGTTATCATCAACATCAAATTAAGAGTACGTTTCATGTCATTTGTCATTTAACTGGTTTAACTAATTGGTTGGATGTATAATGGAATTGTTTTGTCCTTCTTATTTTAATCACTCATCACACAATCTGAACACAGTTTATGCGAGAAAAAAAAATGACCACCCCTATTTCTGCGGGATGAACATCCACTGCCAACCTGAGTCTCATCTAAACCATGTGAAATATAATTAAAAATAATTTCACACCATACAATCACCCAAAAAAATAATGATATGATTTCGTATTATAATCAAGATAAGCTGGAATAAATTTAATTTTCAAAGAAATCAAAAAAAGTTAACAGGCATGTGACCTGCCCTGTAGCCGCGTTTGGTGCGGGGTATCAGGGCGGAGAACTTCGACCCCATCCGGCAGAGGTTACAATTCACATTATTAAAAAAGGAAGAACACAAAGCATTCACATTATAAATTTACATTGCACATGAGCAGAATAATCGCAGTAGTTTTAGCGCATGAAATCATTCATCGAATTGCAATTTCAATATCTCCAACAGAAAACCTGGATCAGGATATTTTCCGCTTGCCCAAAAAAAAAGTATTACTCGCGCCATGGCCAGGATAAAAGTTGATCTCCACTCCATTTACAACGACAGCAAAGCGATTGACAAAGCGCTGCTGGCCGCATTCGAAGAAGCCATTGATAAAAAAATCAGTGAAGTGGAAATCATTCCGGGTAAAGGCAGCGGACAACTCAGAAAAAAAGTAAACCGGTTTTTACAGCTTCCGCATATTAAGCCCTTATATCACCGGGTAAAAAACGACAGCAAGAACTTTGGGAGGTTGTTTGTCTATTTTAAATTCTGACAAATTTTATCCCGGCCCTCATCCGGTGACGTTCCGGCTAATTTTTATTCATCCTCTCTAAAATGAAAATGGCTTCTTTTGATTTCGGTGTATAACCGGAGAGTTGAGACCCGATTCTCAGGGATGAAATCCGATCGGGGAAAACTTCCATCATCGCCACATTTCTATAATTACTTTTAAGATACTCGTTCGTCCATTCAAAAATAAATTTTTCTGAACGGGAATTGGTTAGCCAGGAGGCCTGGATGTTAACACACAGAACGTACTTAGGTTTGTTGATTTCAATTTCCTTCGCCATTTCCCTTTGCATGGAAAGTGCATAAGAATGTGCTTCAACAAGATTATAGGTATATATATAACCAGTGGCGGAATACCTGTCAGCGTAAAAACAAATCTGAGGTTCTGAACCCAGCACGGCGATTTTATCATCGGACTTTGTGTTCCGTTTCAGGAACTCCCCTATTTCAACGGACTCAGCAAATGGATTCGACAGGTAAGCCTGTTTGCAGGCCATTGCAGGATTTTTCAGAAATAAATAATCCAGGTTGGCATGAACTCCTGTTCCGATTACAATCATAAACACAAAGAAACTGATCCACACCAATGTCGGTCGCTTCAACACATGAATGAATAAGTTGTTGATATAATCAAAGAACACGGCGATCAGCAGCGAGACAGCGGGCAATAAGGTGATAAAATAATGTTCTCTGAAATAAAAACCGGGCAGGATGGTGAAACATGAAATGATAAAAAGTGCTCCCATGATTATTTTATTTTGCAAAGAGTACTTCTGAATAAAAATAAGAGGAACTCCCAGAAGAGAAACGATCCACAAAGCAGTATATCCTTCCGAAGAATAATTTGACGTGATGGATGCCACGCCTATCCTAAAAAATTCCCATGCGTTTGAAAGAGGAACCTGGCTGCTGTACATCCACAGATATTTTACCGTCCAGAACCAAAATTTATTGAAGTCTCCGAAGAAATAAAAATAGAAAAGCATGGTAACGACAGGTGTTAAAAATCCCAGGATGAATACCGCAACATGCCTGGCTGTACTGAGGAAAATCTTCCTGTCAAATTCTCTCACGATGATGATCGTTATTCCAAGAAAAAGAAAAAACAAACCCGGCTGTTTGCAGATAAAGGCCAGCGAAAATAAAATGCCGGAGAAAAAATATTTTAGAAACAGATTTTTTTCGCTTTTATACAGTTGAAGCAGAACCAGTATTCCCGCCAATGCAAAAAAGTTTACAAAATGTGTAGCATGTCCGGCCTGGCCCGATAACGTCCAGGACGTTCCGATGATTCCGAAAGATACGGCTGAAATACAAGCTCCGGACTTTGAAACAAAATTTGCGGCTACAAAAAACATCAGGAGCATGGATGCGGCGATGATGAAGGCCAGTCCAAGATGAATTCCGAAAGTAGACTGGCCAAATATCATCATGATAACAGCGTACACATAATACGTTCCCGGAAATTTCATGTTATAGGCTAACGTATACGGCGGATGTCCGTCTAAAATCAACCGGCCCATATAAGCATATTCACCCTCATCGCGCTCAAGCGGATAAGAAAGCAAATGCATCCTTGCCATGAAAACAAAAAGGGCGCTGAGCGCTAAGAGAAAATAAATAAACCGATGGTTGTCGAAAAGATTTGAAATCTGTTTAACTGCTTTCAAAATAACAGGCTGGTTATTATTTTTTCATGATGAGTTCTGCGCATCGGAAAGTTCTATCCTTTCGCATCTTCCCTCCCGGCATCCTTCAAATGCCTCATTCGAGAACAATCAGTTTCCAGGTGGATGCAGGCTGATTGGCTCCGGAAACTTCCACAAAATAAATTCCGGCGCTGATCCCGTTCAGGTCAATGATCTTTTCCGTTTCGATGATGTTGTCCTCATTCCAGATTAGCCTTCCGGTTCCATCGAGGATTCGGCAATTGAACAGGCTAACTATGTTCCTGACAATAATGGATTCGTTCTGATGAACCGGGTTCGGGAACACAAGCAAATATTTTGTATCGGGAATGGTAAGTACGCGACAGCGGCTTGCAGAGCAGGTTCTCGACAATAAGGAATCGGAAACTTCCAAACAAATCGTATAGGTTCCACTGTGGTGATAAAAATGTGCCGGAAAACGTTCACCGGAAAAATTTCCGTCACCGAAATCCCAATGATACTTTGCAGTCGATTGATTGTTTGATGCCGGTATGAAGTACACATGGTAAGGATTGAACTGGCTGTACTGCAGGAAATCGGCATTGCAATTCGGTAAGATAAAATCAATCAGCACCGTGTCGCACCAGGTGGAAGTACAGGTTCCCGCCGAAGTGGAATCATATACATCCAGACATACATGATACATTCCGTTTTGATTGTAGCGGTGCCATGGATTCATGTCGGTGGAATACGTGCTGTCGTCGAAGTGCCAGTAATACAATGTGCCCGGATGATTGTTCCCTGAAACGATAAATTGAATGCTGTCCGAATTGACCGGATGAACAAAAGAGAATGCGGCATTACACAATGGGATTACAGGTAAAACAAGTACGCTGTCGCACCATGTTGATGTGCATGTACCGCTGACATTTGAATTATATACTGTAAGGCAGACATAATAGGTTCCGCTTTGAGTATATATATGCAGAGGTGAAGCGTTGCCGGAAACAGCTCCGTCACCGAAAGTCCATGAATAGGTGCTTCCGGCCGGGTTCGCTGGCGAAACGAACTGGATGTTGTCGGCATAATTCACTGAATGGTAAGTAAACTGAGCATCGCAAGCCGGTGGGCCCGGCAACGCTCTTACGCTGTCGCACCAGGTAGCAGTACAGGTTCCGCCGGCAGTGGAATCATAAACGGTAAGACAGACGAAATAGACTCCATCCTGTGCATAGAGATGCCATGGATTGAAATTCGAGGAAAAAGTTCCATCACCAAAATCCCAGGTATAATTCACTCCCGGATGATAGTTACCCAAAGGAAGGAACCTCACACTGTCTGGGTAATTTAAAATCACATACGTGAATTCAGCATCACAGTTCGGCGGCGCAGGAAAAGCCCTCACACTATCACACCAGGTGGAAGTGCAGGTTCCGCTGGCCGTGGAATCATTTACAGTGAGACAGGCATAATAAATTCCATGCTGTGCGTAGAGATGCCACGGGGTGATGGCATTGGAAGTGCCACCATCGCCGAAGTCCCATGAATAAACAGCGGCCGGTGTGTTGTTCCCCGGAGAAACAAAATGCACACTGTCGGGATTATTCAGCGAGGAGTAATAGAATTGAGCATTGCAGGACGGAGGCAGCAGAATGACATGCACGCTGTCGCACCAAGCGGAAGTGCAGATTCCTCCTGCTGTTGAATCATACACGTTGAGACAGGCAAAATAAGTTCCCGGTTGTGCATAGAGATGCCATGGGTTCAGCGAATTGGATGTGCCGCCATCGCCAAAGTCCCACGAATATACAGCAGATGATGTGTTGCCACCGGAAGAACCAAAATGCACGCTGTCAGGGTAACTCAGCGAAGAGTAATAGAACTGGGCATTGCAGGACGGTGGTAGCAGAATGATATGCACGCTGTCGCACCATGTGGAAGTGCAGGTTCCGCCGGCAGTAGAATCATACACGCTGAGACATGCAAAATAAGTTCCTGGTTGTGCATAGAGATGCCATGG
>JAPLDA010000087.1 GCA_026391945.1 Bacteroidota bacterium
TGATTCTTCCCGGTATTTTTACGAAGAAGGGTATGCAGAGCGCCAGGAGAAAGGTGAGCCACAGAAACAACTCTCGAAAGAGTTTGTGAGGGAATGGCTGATCAAAAATAATTTCCAGGGAAAAGAAGGACAGGTGGTTCCGGAAATGACCGATGAATGGGTGAACATGATTTCGGAACGTTACATTGAACTGTATGAAAAACTCACCGGCGAGAAATTCATCAAAGCGGATACGAATGATATTCTCCATCGTGTCGAGAAAAATACATTGAAAGCCCTTCACTACATGGGTTACTTTTTTTGAAACTGATCTGTTTCCGATGACGAAGAACAAATGGGTTCGCAGGATTTTCTCATGCATGAAGTATCTTGTTTTCTCATTCGGATTTCTTTTTTTGTTTTTGATCATTCTCGCTTTTACCCGGATTCCATTTGACGTTCACCGCTGGCTCGGAACGCATGAATCAGCCTATCATTTCAAACCCGGTTATATCCTCTTCCTCGGTGGAAGCGGCATGCCGAGTGAATCGAATCTCATCCGCCTGTATTATGTGACCAGGTTGTCGGAGAAATATCCGGATGCTTCGATCATTCTTGCCCACCCCGTAGATACCATCGTTATTTCACTGATGAAAGAAGAGTTGCTGGTGCATGGGATTGATTCTTCCAGGATATTTATTGAGAAGTACGGTACCAACACAAGAGAGCAGGCATTGAAAATGGATTCCATGTTTGCCGGTATAAAAGAGAAAAATGTTCTGGTTGTCACCTCACCGGAAAACATGTACCGTTCGGTACGTGTTTTCCGGAAATGCGGCTTTCTGCATGTAGGAGGGGAGCCGGCTTTTGAAAATGCCATGTCGGTGGATCTTTCCTACAATCACCGGGTCATCGGTGGAAAAACCTTCATGCCTGATGTTTCCGGAAACATGAAACTCCGCTATACCTTCTGGAATTACCTCAAACTTGAAATCACCTGCCTGCGTGAATTCACCGCCATTATCTATTATAAAATGAATGGCTGGATCTGATCAAAAAAACGGATTGCGTTTTAGTTTTTAACAGGCTGTTGAAAAATTTCTGAAGTTTATTTTTTTCTTTGCAATCCAATATTACCTGTTCAAAAAATGTTCAAAAAAATTTCTTTTCACTTCCGGAATTATTTCTTTTTGTCCTGTTGAAAGAAAGTGCAATAGGTACTTAAAGGACATTTATCGCACTGCGGATCGGTCGGCCTGCAGATTTCTCTTCCTAAAAAGGAAAAAGCCATTCCTGATTCACCCCAATCTTTTTCATGGATCTTTTCCATCAGTTGTTTTTCAATGACTTTTGCATCGGTTCCTTTTGCGATTCCCAGTCTTGGCGCAACACGAATCACGTGAAGGTCCACGATGATTCCATCTGCTTCCAGGTTCATCTCACGCATGATAACACTGGCGGATTTTCTTCCGATACCCGGCAAGGCAGTCAGTCCTTCCATGGTTTTCGGAATGTCACTTTCATTTTTCAGTTGCCTCCCGATTTTTATCAGCCATTCTCCTTTCCTGGTAAAGTTGATTACTTTGTTGAGATAAGGCGCCAGGGTTTCTGCATCTGCACGCCCCAACGATTCGAATGTCGGGAAGGCATCGAAGAGTTTGGGAGCAATATTGTTGATCAGCTTGTCGCTGGATTGTGCCGAGAGAATGACCATTACCAGCAACTCATAAAAATTACGGTATTCAAGCGGATGTTTTTTTCCTTTGTATTTCCGGATTAGCGGCTGAATAGCTTTCGTCCAGTCGGCGTTTGTTTCCATCGGATCGGTTCTGATAATTCCTGGAGATAAAGTTCAGAAAATATATTCAACTATTTTTTATTATTTCAGCATCCGGTAACTAAACAGTATTTTCGCACATGCATCAGACCATACTCATTATTGATTTCGGTTCCCAGTACACGCAGCTAATCGCCAGGAGGGTAAGGGAACAAAATGTGTATTGTGAAATTCATCCGTTCCATCGTTTTCCTGAACTCACTCCGGACATCAAAGGTGTGATCTTAAGCGGAAGCCCTTCTTCTGTGCGGGATGCAAATGCTCCTAAAATTGATCTCGCGAAAATCCGTTCTAAAGTTCCCGTGCTCGGAGTCTGTTACGGTGCCCAGTTGATTGCCCAGCAAAGCGGGGGAGAAGTGATTGCTTCCAACAACCGCGAGTATGGCAGGGCTCACCTGAAAACCATCGTTGCCAATGAACTCTTCCGTGACATTCCTGTTGATTCAACCGTGTGGATGTCGCATGCAGATACGATTTCAAAGATACCCGGTGATTTTGAAATTGTGGCCGGCACTGCCGATGTAAAAATTGCAGCGTACAAAATAAAAAACGAACCTACTTATTGCATCCAGTTTCATCCGGAGGTTACGCATTCGACAGATGGAAAGAAATTGATCAGGAATTTTCTTGTTGATATATGTCATTGTGATTGCGACTGGACACCGGCTTCTTTTATTGAAGAAACGATTCAGCAATTGAAATCCAAATTGAATGACGACCAGGTGGTACTCGGACTTTCCGGAGGAGTGGATTCTTCCGTTGCTGCCATGCTGCTGCACCAGGCCATCGGGAAAAACCTGCATTGTATTTTTGTTGATAACGGGTTGTTGCGCAAAGATGAATTTCATACGGTGCTGGAATCCTATCAGCACATGGGCTTACAGGTTACGGGTGTGGATGCAGGGAAACTGTTTTATGATGCGCTGAAAGGTATTTCTGATCCGGAGAAAAAAAGAAAAGCCATCGGGAAAGTGTTCATCGATGTCTTTGATACAGAAGCTCACCGGATCAGGGATGTGAAGTGGCTGGCACAGGGAACCATCTATCCTGATGTCATTGAATCGGTGTCGGTAAAAGGTCCGTCAGCAACCATTAAATCGCATCACAACGTGGGCGGCTTGCCGGAGAAGATGCATCTCAAAATTGTTGAACCCCTCAACACGCTGTTCAAGGATGAGGTAAGAAATGTTGGCCGGCAGCTGAACATGGCTCCTGAAATTCTGAACCGTCATCCGTTTCCCGGCCCCGGTTTGGGAATCAGAATTCTTGGTGAAGTAACTCCTGACAAGGTTCAGAAACTCCAGGAGGCAGATTTTATTTTCATTCACGGACTGAAAGAATCCGGATTATACAAAGAGGTCTGGCAGGCTGCTGCCATCCTGCTTCCTGTTCATACTGTAGGTGTGATGGGTGATGAACGGACGTATGAAAATGTGGTAGCACTTCGTGCCGTTACTTCCGTGGATGGGATGACAGCAGATTGGTGCCAGTTGCCCTATGAATTTCTTGCAAAAGTTTCAGGGGAAATCATCAACAAAGTAAAAGGTGTGAACCGCGTTGTCTATGACATCAGTTCCAAACCTCCTGCTACCATTGAATGGGAATAACCATGATTGAAACCGGAAACCGGCTTTGAATATTTTATGGAAATAGAACACAACAAATGAAAACTGTTTTTTGGGGATTGTTGCTTTTTATGTTGCCGTTTTTTTTACGTGCACAGGATAATGCGCTTACCAAAAAGGATACAGCAGAAACCCGTTTTCTGAATCAGCGTAAATTTTATCTGTACAAACCTGACAAAGGTGAAACTCTTTACGGCATTGCAAAAAAATTCAATGTCGTACAGGAAGAAATAAAGGAATTCAATCCTGAATTGAAAGACGGACTGAAACCCAAAATGAAATTGTGGATACCGGCGGCTTCGCATGTAAAGAAACCAGAAGTAAAAAAAGAAACCCTTGTCCGTGAAGAACCTGTTGTCAGCGAGCGAAGTTGCAGCATCGCCTTGTTACTTTCCCTCAACATCCCGAAGAACATTTCCATGGATCCTTCACTGGCCGATTCGGCTGTGATCGGAGAAAGCATGGATAAGGAAACGCTGTCGAACCTACAGTTTTATGAGGGTTCGTTGAGTGCGCTTGATTCATTGCAAAAAAAACATTTTAAAATTCAGCTGCATGTGTATGACACGGAGAACGATTCATTGAAAACAAGTTTGATACTGAAAAATCCGGCATTGAAAAAAAATAATTTTATCGTGAGCAATGGGAATGCAGTGGTTTCAAAAATGATCAGCGATTTTTCAAAAACGCATTCAGCCCGGTTCATCTCCTGCGCCCCGAACGTTTCAGATGTGTTGTCATCAAATAAGGAAACCATATCGATGCTTCCTTCATCCCTGGTGCAGTGTTTTGAAATGGGAAAATTTTCTGCAAATAAATTCAGTCATGTCAATTGCCTTGTACTGAAGACACCGCTTGCAAGGGAAAATGACAGGAGTGCGGCATTTGTGAATGGATGGGAAACCGGATCAAAGGAAAAAGTAAAGGAAGTATTGTACCTGCAGGATTCTGTATTGCTGGTGAAAAAAGCGTTGTCAAAAAATGCTGACAACCTCGTCTTCGTTCCCTCTTCCAATGAAGATTTTGTTTCGTCGCTGGTCAATGGATTGAAAGAATATTCGGAAGAATACAGGATCACCATCATCGGACTCCCCACCTGGCAGTACTTTGAAACGATCGATCCTCTTTTACTTGAACTTTTTGATGTCCATATTTTTTCCTCTTCATGGATACAATTGAAAGACCCGGTAACGATGGCTTTCAGAAAAGATTTCTCTGATCAATACCATACCGAGCCGGATGAACCGGCCTATCTTGGTTTCGATGCCATGATGGTGGCTGCGGATGATCTGATCAACGGCCATGGGAAAGCCCGGGAGTCGGATTCGGAAAATATCCTGAAAGGGATCTACAGTTCCTATCGGTTTGAGAAAAATACGAGTCATGACTTTTTTGAAAACCATTATATTTCAATTGGCAGGTACCAGGATTATGAGTTAAAGAAGATCCATCAATGAGTTTTAATTTCCCTTACCACTGTTATGTTCACTCTGAATTGATGCAATTAATAGATGGTCATTGCTTGTTATAAATGGTTTCCGGTCTTCACGTTTAACTTTTCAGATTTAACTTAAAACTACATTCATTCTTCTTTTTTCTGCATTTGCACTCAAATTATTGACACTGAGCAAATAAATTTGTTTATGTGGTTTTTTTTTCAAAGTTTTGTTTTCGTCTAACCCTCTTCTTTTTATCATGCGAAAAACCCCCATTCATTTTATCCGGATTTATGTATGCCTCGCATGTATTGCCATGTTCTTTTTTAAGAGCGATGATGTAATTGCACAGGCAACAAGTTCGTGTACCAATTCCGATTTTGAACTCAATAATTTTGCGAATTGGAATGGTGAAACCGGAACATGCTGCCCGATCGTTACTTCTCCGTCCGGTATCATTTCAGGACGTCATACCATCATGTCAGGGCCAGGGTTTGATCCCTATTCTTTAGGACAAATCCCTGTTGTTTGTCCAGGCGGAGTTTATTCTGCAAGACTCGGTAACGACCAGGTGAATTCACAGGCTGAAAAGCTGAAATATACTTTTCCTGTCACCCTGCAAACCTGCCTCTTCATTTACCGGTATGCTGTGGTGCTTGAAGATCCCGCACATCCTCCTGCCGATCAGCCGAGATTTCAAATCAGTGTGCTGGATCAAAACAACCACCCGGTGAATTGCGGAAGTTACAATGTAGTTTCTGGCGGAACCATTCCGGGTTTTTTCAACAACGGTTCGTACCGGTTAAAAAACTGGACGACGGTCGGAATTGAACTTGCGTCATACATCGGACAAAACGTGACCATCATTTTTGCCACCGGCGATTGTGCCCAGGGCGGCCACTTCGGATATGCATACATCGATTGTTACTGCAGCCCTTTGCAGATTTCCAATGATCTTTGTCCGGGCGCTAACGTTGTTAACCTGAGCGCCCCGATTGGATTTGCAAGTTACCTCTGGTCGAACGGAGCAACCACTCCTTCCATTTCTTTAGTCAACCCGACGTTGGGAGCCACTTACACCGTCACCATGACTTCCGTGACAGGTTGCGTGGTGACACTTTCCACGCTGATATCTCCTACATACGCCATCGCCAATTTCAACACAGCATCTGTTTGTTCCAATGATGCTGTGTTTATTGATTCTTCTTATAGTAGCGGCGGATCTCCAATTACGAGTTGGAACTGGGATTTTGGCGATGGACAGAATTCTACAGACCGTTACCCGGTGCATTCCTTTGCAAGCCCGGGCACTTACAACGTTTCCCTCATCGTTGAAAACGCCATTGGATGTAACGATACGGTAATCATCCCGGTGAACATACAGCCCGTTCCCGAAGCGGAATTTGCTTATACCAATGTCTGTAACCACGATGATTTATTTCCTGTTGATCAGTCAACCATTGCCATTGGAAATGTGAACCAATGGCATTGGGATTTTGGTGACGGTACTGCCATTGACACGACTCAAAACCCCGTTCATCCTTACCCGCTTGAAGGGAATTACCAGATCACCCTCATTGTCACCGGTGATAACGGCTGCGTAGATTCTATCTCTCATTCGGTTACAGTGTATCCTTCGCCAACTGCAACTTTTACTGCCACTGAAGTTTGTCTGAATAACCCGGTCGTGTTCAATGATCAGTCATTGGCGAATGTTGGTTTCATCACCGACTGGAGCTGGGACTTTGGAGATCTGACCACTTCCTCCAATCAAAACCCTGTTCACCTGTATAATTACGCTGTGCCTTTTGACGTGAGGCTGGTGGTTGTTTCAAACAATGGTTGCACGGATACGCTTGTGAACGTGGTGACTGTTCATCCTTTGCCTGTTCCGGGCATCAATAACATGGATGCCTGCATCGGTGATACAAGCCGCTTTTATGACGTCACGTATATTTCGTGGGGAAGCATCGCCAGCCGTGAATGGAATTTTGGTGACGGAACACCGGTTTCGAATGACCCATATCCTGTTCACCGGTATGCACTGCCGGGAAGATATGATGTGCAGCTGAAATCTACTTCTGATTTCGGTTGTGAAAATGCCACCACCAAAATGGCGGTGGTGTACGATAAGCCGGTTCCTGCGTTTGTGGCTTCCAGCACCGAAGGGTGTGAACCGTTCGGAGTTACGTTCGCCGATTTGTCGACAGTTCATGAAGGTTACATCAGTGGATGGAACTGGGAATTCGGTGACGGCTCTCCTGTTGATCACATCACACCGGCTTATCATGTGTTTGAAAAGGATGGTAATTATTCTATTTCATTGACAACCGTTTCGAATCTCGGTTGCCGCGATTCACTTACGTTGAATGAGTACATTCATGTTCATCCTAAACCGGAATCGGGTTTCAGGATACTGCCTGATAATCCGACGTCGTTGTTTCCTACGGTGTACCTGTTTGATGAGTTTAACGGAGCTACCGGCTGGATTTATTATTTCGGTGATGGTGACTCAACATCTTCAGAAAATCCGGAACATGTTTACAAGGCTGCAGGCGATTACCAGGTGATGCAGATTGTGTCCAACCAGTTTCAGTGTTTTGATACCACGGCAAGAATGCTTCATGTGGAAAATGATTACACGCTGTATGTTCCGAATTCATTTACTCCCAATGGCGACGGGAAAAATGATTTCTTTGAAGCTACTGGTTTTGATGTCCGTTCATTCAGCATGAGCATCTACAACCGCTGGGGAAACCTTATTTTTCAGACGAATGATATTTCCAAAGCCTGGGACGGTAAATTAAACGGTGTTCCGATTGAAGCGGGGATTTATGTCTATTCAATCGTGGCGTTGGATGCTTTCAATGAAGAACACCAGTACATGGGCAATGTAGCACTGGTTCGTTGAATCCCAATTCCCCGTATCTATATTTTTTTTGCAAAGTGAAAACTGGTGATGTTGAATCCTTTTTTGATGTAGAGCCGGTGAGCATCATAACGGTGAACTCCGCAGCCTGAGTCCAGGTGTACTTCATCACAATCATTTTTCCGGGCCAGGTCAAAAATGTATTCAAGCAATTGACTTGCATATCCTTTTCCGCGGTAACCCGGAAGTGAAGAAAGATCATCCACGTAAATTACTTTTCCCCAGTGCAGGTGTTCGGTAAAACGGAAACCCGCAGCGCAAGCCGCTTTCCCGTCGTCTTCAAGATACACGAGGTGATAACCTCTGCTCATGAAACCTGTGATGATGCCGCAGATATTTTCCCTGGTGAGATGTGGCCGGAGTTCATGCATCACATCATAACATTTTAATATATCGGCGTCGGTATTGGCTGAAATGATGTTGTTCATGGCAGTTGTGATTGGTGATACGAATGTATGCATAAAGCAGGAGACCATTCCGCGGCGTTTCCGGAATGGTCTCCTGTAAACTAATCAACACAAAACTATTTTACATTTCCCTGTGTGACGGAAGGCGCTGGTTTTGCTTTTTTATCAACGGGTTTCACATGGGAATACTTCTGTTTTTTTCCAGTCACTTTTTTGACTTCAGGCTTGGATGTTCCTTTCCTGGTTTCCTCTTTGGTATGGGATTCCAATGGTTCCTTTTTCTTCACATCAGTCGGAGTAACCTGTGCAAACAGGACATCGGAAGTAAAAAATAGAGTGCAGGCAAACAGGATCAGCTTTTTCATTTTTTTTTAAAACGGCCTTCAAAGATGATCAGGCTGTGGTGAAGAAAGAATGAAATACCAACTTCTATGAAATGGTGTCAGAAAAAAACAACCGGAATTCGGTTCCGGAATTCAGAACGGAACTTACTTCAATCCGGATGTGGTGAAAATTAGCAATCGTCCTCACAATTGGGAGCCCTAATCCGTAGCTCATTTCATCTTCCGGCCTGAAACGCTTGAACCGGTCGAAGATATGAGGAAGATGGTCTTCAGAAATTCCGATACCGGTATCTTTGATGCTGAGCAAAAAATAATCGTCTATCCTTTTTCCGGTGATGAAAATTTCACCTTTCTCTTTGTTGTATTTGATCGCATTCGATACCAGGTTGAACAGCATGGTATGGATGAGCGACTTGTTACACTTATTCATTTCAAAATCATTCCGCCATTCCTTGTGAACTTTGATATCTTTCTGGAGCAGTCGGTCCTCCAGCTCATCAATCACTTCATACGTCACCGTTTGCAAATCAGCATTTTCGTTTTTAAGAAACTGTTCGTTTTCAATCTTGGAAATGTAAAGCAGCGCCCGGATCACCTTGCTGAGGCGCAAAAGTGTTTTTTGTGATTCAACGATTTTTACAGCTGCATCATGCGGAAGGCTGGAATCGCTGAGGATGTTTTCAATCCTGTTCTGGAGAATGGAAATAGGAGTGAGGAGTTCGTGCGAAACATTGGTGATGAATTCTCTTTCAATGTCAAACGCACTCCTTATTTTGATCATCATCTCGTTGATGCTCTGGTCGAGGTATGAAAATTCATAGGTCGATGTCCTGATCCGGTCTTCAACAAAGGTGGCAGGGTGATGAATGGTTTTTAATTTCTTTGTTACAATCCGGTTAAAAGGTTCGAGAAGAAGCTGAACAAGAGTCATGTTCATCAGTGCGGAAATCAGCACGATGATGACCACCATCCACAACGTGAATTTATTGATCGTGTGGTTCAACTGTTCCACGGTGCTCAATCCTTCACCGATTTCAATCTGGTAAAGCTGGTTGTCATACAGGAACGACCGGCTGAGTACACGATGCTTCACCACTTCGTTTTCAATGTTTCGTTCGGCATTTTCGATGGAGTCCTTACCGAAATTCTGAGGCATGAAAGAGAGCGGTGAAATGGATACATATTCCTCCTTGAAAATATTGTATTGATCGAAACTGCATTCCTGGTCTTTGATGATGTCGTCGAGGCCACCGAGCTCAATGATCTTCATCATCTTGTCGGCCCTTGCATGCAGCCGTTTGTCGATGTGATTGTAAACTACCCGCTGAATAATGATTGGCAAGAGAATGCCAATGGCAATGACGATGAGAGCCTGGAAAATGGCATTGTAAAAAGTAAGCTTGACCTGTAGTTTCAAATCGGTGGGAAGTAAGCAGGTGAAAGATGTTGAGAAGCCTGCGGCAAACTAATCAGGCCATGTTTAGCCGGTACCCGATACCCCTGACGGTCTCGATGAAATCCGTGTTTCCGTAAACAGAAAGTTTTTTCCGGAGGTTTTTGATGTGTACGTCAATGTAATTGGATTCATAATCTTCTTCCAGCACATCGCCCCAGATGTGTTCGGTTAGCTGAACACGGGTGATGACACGGTTTTTATGCAGCGCCATGTAATGCAGGATGTCAAATTCTTTTTTGGTGAGGTTGATCGGGTTGTTCTTGAATGAAACGGTTCTGTTTTGAATGTCAAGAACAAAACCGTTGATCTCAATGGTGTTGTTTTTCAACCCATGTTTCCTTCGAAGGATGGCCTGCATGCGTGCCTGCAATTCGAGTAATGAAAAGGGTTTGGAAAGATAATCGTCGGCACCTAAATCAAGGCCGGTGATTTTGTCATCCGTAGATCCTCTTGCGGTGACAATAATGAATGCTGATTCTTTCCCTGATTGCTTCGCTTCACGAAGAAGATTGAACCCGTTGTAGTCCGGTAACCCGATGTCGAGCAAAACAAAATCATACGAGTTGACATAAATTTTCTCGGAAGCGCTCTTCCCTGTGAACGCTACATCGCACTGGTAACCTTGTTTGGTGAGGAAGATTTCTATTTCATGAGAAAGCTGCCTTTCGTCTTCAACAATGAGAACATTCATGGTGAGTCAGGTTAGTTGGTTAATACTTTTCAAAATGAGTTTACAGGCAGTCTCAACCTGGGTTTCGGTGATGGTAAGCGGCGGAGCGATTCGCATGCAGTTGGGAGCAAACAAAAACCAGTCGACCACCACACCTTTTTCAATGCAGGTGCTGACAATTTTCCTGTTCAACTCTTCACTTTCAAATTCAAGCGCTAAAAATAGTCCTTTTCCCCGGATATTTTTGATGAACGGATGCTGAAGATTTTTTCGAAATAGTTCTTCTTTCCGCTCCACCTGCTCCACCAGATTTTCATCCAGCAGAACCTGCAAGGAAGCTAAACCGGAGGTGCAACAGACAGGATGCCCACCAAAGGTAGTGATATGTCCGAGTACCGGTTTCTCCGTCAGCGTTTGCATCAGTTCTTTTGATGAAATGAATGCTCCGAGCGGCATTCCCCCGCCGAGGGCTTTTCCCAGCAGCAGGATATCCGGAATCACTCCATCATGTTCGAATGCAAAAAGTTTTCCTGTCCTTCCAAAAGCAGTCTGTATTTCATCGAAGATCAAAAGGGTGCCTGTTTCATCACAACGCTTTCGGAGTTCCCGGAGGAAATTTTTTTCCGGCAAAATAATTCCCGCTTCACCCTGGATCGGTTCTACGATCACACAGGCCGTATGCCCTGTGATCTGAGAAAGTTCTGAAGAATTGTATTCAAGAATTTTTATTCCCGGCAAAAGCGGGCGGAACGAATTCTTTAATTCTTCGTTGCCACCTACACTGAGTGCTCCGTGAGTACTGCCATGATAAGCGTTTTTAAAACCGATGATTTCAGTTTTACCCGTAAATCTTTTGGCGAGTTTTAAGGCTCCTTCAACAGCTTCGCTTCCTGAATTCACAAAATAAACATTCGATAATTTCGCCGGAAGATGTTCGGTGAGAAGCCGTGCAAAATTTACCTGTGGCGACTGGATGTACTCACCATAAACCATCAGGTGCATGTAATCATCCAGTTGTTTTTTTACAGCTTCAATCACTTTCGGATGGCGGTGACCGATGTTGCTGACTGAAATTCCCGAAATGAGATCAAAATAAATTCTGCCGGAGGCATCATACAGATACACTCCGTTTGCCTTCACAATTTCAAGCGCCATTGGCAGGTCACTGGTTTGTGCGAGGTTCTCAAAAAAAATCTGCCGTTGCGTGATCATGCGGCAAAAGTAAAGGGTTTGCCCAAACAAATCATCATTATAAGAAATGAATCCGAAAAACTACATGGTTGTGGAAAGAGCCTCCAGGATGTCAGCTTCACTGCGTTCGGCATCCCTTTTTTTCTGAAAGAAAAGATTCTTCATGGTAATGCCGCTGATGGTGACTTTCGTATTATGATTTTCCATTTCTTCCACAATAAGATCCACTTTCAATCCGGGTTTGCTCAGTGAAAAACCGGATTTTGCCTGGATGCTTCCTTTCAGGGAATCGGAACTCACGATCTTCAATCCCATCCTTGAAAGAATACTTTCTGCCCGTCTGAAGACTTTGGAATACGGATACTGGAACACAGAACTTTTCATGGCTGTTTTATTCAATGTGTGTAAGGTGAACGAAGTAATCTTCTGCGAAAATCAATCGCCTGTTTGATGCAAAGGAACTACAGAATCCTGAGGGAAGTAATTACAAAGATATAAACAAAAAAAAATAGAAAGCAACTATTTCTTTTGTTCATGGGTTTCCGTAAACAGTGAAACAAGGAAACCCTGATGGATGCTCAGTTCAGGGTTGGTTTCGGATTTTAGATTTGGGTCGAAGTTGGCTGACGTGTATAACTAACGTTTTAAAACTATCAGCAAGGTGTCAATGATTAGATTGCACATCGCAGCGTAGTCATCCATCACACGATCCCGCACACAAGACTTCGCTAAACGGGGAAATAAACTCATCAAACAATGCGTAGCAATCGCCAAATCTGAACTGCCTTATGATGAAAAATATTTATCAAAAAATACTTGTTTTTAAACACAGTTCTTGTTATGCGCCTGTGCTACTTTCGCTTCGTAGTGAAAATGTTAGTTGTTCGCTTGAGGCGTTGTTACATGCAGATTATATTTCTTGCGAATTTCCTCCATGTCTTTCTTCAAGCGGTCTGGATTCTTCCAGTATTTCAAACTTAATTTCTCTCTGATGTCACGCATCATTTGCACAGCATCAAATGTTTTAGTCTTCTTCATTGTCTTTGGGTTTTAAAATTTCTCTTGGTGTTCTTATTTCAATCAGATGATAACCTAATCTCAAATTAATGGAATTATAAAGGCGAATGCGATTTATGTTTACAATGTGCTTGAAGTTCCAACTTGCTAGAACATCAGCAACATTTATCGTAGCAAGTGCTATGTGTAAGGCATCGTTGTAACTCTTGTTCGTCAATGCCCCTTCGTTGATGTAGGTTTCAGCAAGTTTCATTACCTCATCAGAAATTCCAACTCCAATGATGTTTGATTTCGGAATCTCCTGCACGCGATCTCTCACCGAAACTCTGGCATTTTCAAGCTCCTGTAGAGTTAAATCGGAAAGCATCAAATGATGACTTCCTGTTTTAAGTTCTTCCATTAAAGCCAAAGACCATTCTTTGAACTCCTCATCTTCGCAACCTCCAATGGTTGATGTGTCTGCGTAAACTATCATGTTTCAAAGATACGGAAAGTTGACTTTATCTAGAAAATTTCAAATTGCTATGTGGATTTCTTGCAGGATGTCAAAAGTTCCGAGTCGCCAAAGCATGGCGGATAGCGCCAGTTCGTACAGAAACAAATATAGAAATTTATTTAAGAGCGTATAGCTTCCTGTGAGATGCGGTAGTGGCTTAACAAATGTTTACTGATGTAAGGGTTTACGTATCGCCATAGTAGTAAAAAAAATAAAAAAGCGCCTTTCAGGCGTTTTTTCAATTCAGGAATGCCAAGTATGGACAGAATTCTCCTGAGGTTGTATGTGGTGTGAAAGGAGAGAAGGGCAAATACCAACCGGTGGTATCGGAAAAGAGTTGGAAGACACTCAAACAAAACCTCAAAACCATAACAAGGAAAACCACACCCAAAACTTTCGGCGAACGCATCAAACAACTGAAAGAGGTTCAGCGAGGCTGGCTGCAGTATTTCCGTATGGCAAGTATCTACGGCAAACTCAAAGACCTCGACAGTTGGCTACGCAACCGCTTAAGGTACTGCATCTGGCACGACTGGAAGAAGCGAGAACGGAGAAGGAAAAACCTGATTCGCCTCGGCATTCCCTACCGCCAGGCAA
>JAPLDA010000103.1 GCA_026391945.1 Bacteroidota bacterium
CAAACGGTTGCTCAGCAAATGCAGCGACAAACATTGATGCTGCTCCATCTTTACTGACATTAGCAGCGACACCAACTCAACCTTTATGTTTCGGTGAAACAGGAAGTGTAGCTTCGCTTGCTGACGGCGGAACAGGTTCATATACTTACAGTGGTGATGCAGTTTCTGGATTGACACAGGGAACCTATAACTACTCAGTGCAGGATGCAAATGGTTGCATCGCAACAGCAACAGCTTCAGTAGATGCAGCGCCATCCTTACTTGAACTTACTGCCACTCCGACTCAACCGTTGTGTTTCGGTGAAACAGGAACCGTTGCATTATCAGCACAAGGAGGAACAGGATCGTATAGCTTTGGCGGAGATCCTGTACTCAACCTTGGCGAAGGAACCTATCACTATACTGTTGAAGATGGAAACGGCTGCACGGCGAATGCGACGGCTTCTGTTTCTGCGGCTCCATCGCTACTGACTTTATCTGCCACACCATCGCAACCGAAATGTTTCGGCGAAACCGGAAGCGTCGTACTTTCAGCAAGCGGAGGAACAGGTTTATATACTTACAGCGGTGACAATACTTCCGGCCTTGGATCAGGAACGTATTCTTACACGGTACAGGATGCAAACGGTTGCTCAGCAAATGCAGCGACAAACATTGATGCTGCTCCATCTTTACTGACATTAGCAGCGACACCAACTCAGCCATCGTGCTACGGAGGAACCGGAAGTGTTGCGCTTCATGCGAATGGCGGAACAGGTGCATACCATTACAGCGGAGATGCAACTTCAGGTCTTGGCAACGGAACGTATCAGTATGCTGTATCTGACGATAATCAATGTTCAGCAGTTGCAGCAGCAACCATCGTTGTTCCGTCGGCAGTGTCAGGTGTTCCATCTTCCACGCCTTCTGGTTGTACAACGTATTCAGGAACTGCATCCGTTACTCCATCGGGCGGAACTCCGGGTTATACTTATCTCTGGTCACCGGGAGGACAAACAACGCAAAGCATATCGGGACTTGCAGGAGGAAATTATTCTGTGATCATCACCGATTCCCATTCATGTACAGGTTCTGCAAATATAACCGTTGGTTATTCAGGAGCGAATCCTGCTACACCCGGCGTGATCAGTGGTCCGGCAGGCGCATGTAAAAATCAATCTTCGGTTGTTTACAGTGTTGCTGCAGTTGTCGGCGCTAATTATTATTCATGGACTTTGCCAATCGGTGCGAATGGTTCCTCAGCCTCGAACAGCATCACCATTAATTTTGACAATTCATTTATGGGTGGATCCATCTGTGTAACTGCAATTAATTACTGCGGATCAAGTGCAGCTTCTTGCATCAGCGTTTCCCAGCTGACGGCAGTTCCTTCAGCTCCTGTATCCATCTCCGGCCCTGCATCCATGTGCTCACCAGCGACAGCAACGTTTTCTGTTGCCGCAGTTGCAAATGCATTCAGTTATAACTGGACTGTAAGCGGAGCTGGTTTATCCATTGTCAGCGGACAAGGCACTTCATCAATTTCAGTGAATGCATCATCAGGATTTGTTTCCGGAACGGTTTCAGTGGTCGCATCCAATTGCATCGGCAACAGCAGCGTTGTTACGAAAACTATATATGGAAGGCTTACCAGTCCGCCGGTATATTATGACTACGACAACGATAATGATAACCTCACTATCGGCGTGTGTGGCGGATCCACACATGATTATGAGATTATGAAAATTCCGGGTGCCACATCTTACCGCTGGTTAGCGCCAACAGGTTGCACGATGAACGATTACCACGGCCATAGTGGAAATCCACTTGTCATCGACAGTGCTTACGATGAAGTGTTCATTGTATTCCCATCTTCGTTCACATCAGGAAATGTTTCGGTGTATGCTACGAATGCCTGCGGCAACAGTCCTGCGGCCACTCTTTTTGTTCAGTCGAAAACAAATGCACCATTGTCCATCACCGGCCCTCAGTATGGTGTATGCAGAACCAGCGGAAATGTGTATTCCATAGCCGCGGTAACCGGCGCTACCTCTTATACCTGGACGGTTCCTTCAGGAGCTTCCATTACTGCTAATACCGGTACATCCATCACGGTGACTTACGGAAACAGTTTCAGTTCCTCCGGAAGCATTTCGGTGAAAGCAAATAATTCCTGTGGTTCAAGTGCTGCTGCTTCACTTACCGTTTATGCTGCACCGGCTGTCCCTGCTGCGATTACAGGTGCAATGTCTGTTTGCAAGAGCCAGGCTTCGGTGAGTTATTCGGTCGCTGCTGTAACCGGCGCTACATCTTATACGTGGACCATTACAGGAGGCGCGACGTTTGTCGGTTCATCCACAGGAGCGGCTGTGACAGTTAAATTTACTTCAGCGACTGCAGCATCAGCGACTCTTACCGTAAAAGCAAACAATACGTGCGGTTCATCGGCCACCAAATCGCTTACCATTGCCGTGAACCTCAGTTGTCGTGTTACCGCTTTTAGCGAACCTGAACCAATCGTTTCTGATGTGGCCGTTTATCCGAACCCGACTTCAGGTAAACTGTTTGTTTCCTTCAATGCTGATTCGAAAGAAAAATATTCGATCAAAGTGATTGACCTGATTGGTAATGTTCTGTTCACCGATGAAAATGTTTCTGTTGAAGGAAATAACCTCGAGGAATTGAATCTCAGCGGATACGCAAAGGGAATTTACTTCATCCGACTGGAAGGAGAAGGAATGACAACAAAGACAATCCGGTTTACCGTGGATTAAAGGAGTTGTGATCTTCCCCGTCGGAGAAGAGTATCATTTATAATCATGAAAGCCGTTCCGTAGAAATGCGGAGCGGTTTTTATTTATCGAACAAAAAATTTATTCTTTCGGCAAAAATCATTTACTTTGGTTTTACTTTTCAGAAAACGCCTATGAACCTGCGAACGTATGTATGTTTTTTAATCATCATCCTTCTTTATCATGATGGTGATGCGCAGAATAAGCAGATTGACAGCATGAAGAATGTCTTGTCATCAGCAAAAGAAGACACCAACAAAGTGAATACGCTGATTGAACTGAGTAAGAAGTACATCAGTTCAACTCCGAATGTCACCATCAACCTGGCCACCCAGGCGAAAGTGCTTGCTGAAAAAATTAATTATCCAAGGGGAGAAGCGTTTGCAAATAAATACATCGGCATCGGGTATTTCAGCCAGGGAACTTATCTCGAAGCATTGCAGTTCTGGGAAAAAGCGCTGGCAAAATTTGACACGGTTGGTGATCGCGCCGGTGTGGCCAACATGTATAACAACATGGCCAACGTGTATTACAACAAAGGCGATAACCTGAAAGCGATTGAACTTTACCTGAAGTCGTTGAAAATCGCTGAAGAGATAAACGATACTCTCCGTATCACTTCCGCTTTACTGAATATCGGCGCTGCATATTCGGATAAAGAGCAAACCTATGATAAATCGTTGCAGTATTTGCACCGCGCATTGCCATTGAGTAAACTGCTTACCAATCCTGACAGGAGAAAAGAAAATGTCGGTGCGATCACAGTGAACCTTGGTGAAATTTATTTTGGTAAAAAGAATTATGATTCTGCGCTTTATTATTTTAATGAATCCGTGAGAACGTATGGTGAAGAATCGGAATATGTTCCTTATTCACTGAATGACATCGGAAAACTATATACTGAAAAGGGGGAGTATCATACGGCCATCCGGTATCATGAAGAGGCCGTTGAAAAATCGAAAAAGATTGACTCAAAGCTTGATTTATGCCAGTCGCTGATTGGCCTTGGCAGCGCTTACGAGAAACAAAATGAATTTAAACCTGCTGTTGATGCCTACGCGGAGGCAAAAAGTTATGCGTTGGAAATAAATGCATGGAAAGAGCTGAAAGACATTTACGAAGGGCTTGCCAATTCGTATTCCGGGTTAAAGGATTTCGGTTCAGCTTTTAGTTACCATCGGTTATATGCTGTGATGAAAGATACATTGTATAACATCGACCGGGATAAAAAACTCGGAGGTATTCAGTTTGACTTTGATCTCGCTAAAAAACAAAACCAGCTCGACCTGAAAGAACTGGATCTTAAAAAACAAAGGATCATTAAAAACCTCACCATCGGCGGGCTGTCTGTCGTGATGATGTTTTTGGTCGTCGTATTCTTTCAGAAAAAAAGAATCACGAAAGAGAAAAAGAGAAGTGATGAATTGTTGTTAAACATTCTTCCTGAAGAAACAGCGGAAGAATTAAAGGCAACCGGAACCGCTAAAGCAAAAAGCTTCGACATGGTTTCCGTACTGTTTACCGACTTTAAAAATTTCACACAGGCTTCCGAAAAATTATCTCCGGAAGAGCTGGTGGAAGAAATCAACCATTGTTACAGCGAGTTCGACCGCATCATCACCAAATACAACATTGAAAAGATCAAAACGATCGGCGATGCTTACATGTGTGCAGGCGGATTGCCCGTGCCGAATTCAACCCATGCGGAAGACGTGATAAGGGCAGGTCTGGAGATGCAGGAATTCATCCTGAAAAATAAAAAGGAAAGGATGGAAAAGGATCAACCGTTTTTTGAATTACGTTTAGGAATCCATACCGGCCCGGTGGTGGCGGGAATTGTCGGTATTAAAAAATTCGCGTACGACATCTGGGGCGATACTGTGAACACCGCTTCACGCATGGAAAGCAGCGGTGAAATCGGGAAGGTGAACATTTCCGGAACGACGTATGAAATCGTGAAGGATAAATTCCGGTGCACGCACCGCGGCAAAGTGCAGGCAAAGAACAAAGGTGAAATTGATATGTATTTTGTGGAAGGTGTGGTTTGATTTTAGAAACCTTCGAATCTGTTTCAACGATGCGCAGCAATCTGGCGCACGGACAGCGCTTGAACGCTTAGCGACGAGGTGAATCTTCAATCTTCAATAATTCACGGACCCGTTCCAAATGCTCCTGTTTCTTTTTATCCCTCAGTTCTTTTGCAGTCTGTGTAAAGTAGTGATGTGAGCGTAAAAAGTTTTCCTGAAGTTCATTCCATTCTTTTTCACTGGAAACTGATCCGCTTGCCAGTAGTTCTTTGTAAAGAGATTTTCCGATTTCAAAAAAATCATCCCTGCCGAGGTAATCGAGGTCGGCGTCGCAGATGATTTCTTCCAGGAAGTTTTTCGGCACCGGAGGGTATTTGGTCACCATGATCATCCCGCAGATGACTTCAATTTCTTCTTCGCTGTAACCTAAATCAGGCAGGTTTTCTTTTGCGATATCACAACCGATTTTTTCATGCTCATGTGCGTTGATGATGAACCCGGAATCATGAAAGAGAACGGCAACCTTCAGCAGTTCCATTTCATGTTCGGTGATGTGTTCCTTTTTGCCCAGCATCTCGGCAGCTTCCAGCACATCCATCACATGCTGTATGCTGTGGTAGTAAAGCGTTTCAGGCAATCCTGACTGAAGTTTTTTGATAATAAATTCCCTGGTATTCCCGTACCTGTCTATCTTCATATGATCAATGATGTTTTTGTTGGATACAAATGGTTCAGTGAAAAAAATTAATCGGAGTTGAGTACGTTCTTGATCACTTTTTCTTTCAGCACTTCCGGAGAAAAAGGTTTCATCATGTAGTCATTCATTCCTGCATTAAAACATTCGTCTATATTTTCTTTGGTGACACTGGCCGTCATGGCGCAGATGCGTATGTTCCTTTTTGTTTCATCGAGGTTGCTCCTGATGAAACGCGTGGTCTCATACCCATCGATATCCGGAAGATGAATGTCCATGAGGATGAAACTATAAGTATTGGCGGATGCTTTTTCGATGGCTGTTTTTCCGTCAGGAGCAATATCAATGTCGATGCCGGGAAATAAATCCTGCAACGTATCCACAGCCACCATCTGGTTGAATTCGTTGTCCTCCACGAGAAGTATTCTCCGGCCCTTCATGTCTTCTGTCATTCCGTGATCATCGCCTGACAACTCCTGTGGCTTATCAGCAAGGTTGTAGTTCAGCGTGAAATAAAATTCAGAACCTTCGCCGGGTACACTGGAAACTTTCAGTTCGCCGCCATGCATTTCCACGAGTTGTTTGGAAATGGTTAAGCCAAGACCGGTGCCTCCGAATTTTCTTGTCGTGTCGGAAGAAGCCTGCCCGAAGCTTTCAAAGATCTTATCAATTTTATCAGCAGGAATTCCGATGCCCGTATCTCTTACGCTGAAACGAAGGCTGACATTTTTCCCTTCTGTTTTTTCAAGCCTTACGGCAATCGTCACGCTTCCTTTTTCAGTAAACTTGATGGCGTTGCCGGCGAGGTTCATCATCACCTGTGTGATGCGTGTCTCGTCACCTTTCACATATTCAGGAACGCCTTCGCCGATTTCTTCTTTCATGAAGATGCCTTTCTCCTCTGCTTTCAGGCTGAGGATGGTGTGGATGTTATGAATGGCCGTGATGAGCGGGAACGGAACCGATTCAAGTTCCATTTTCCCGGCTTCAATTTTTGCAAGGTCGAGGATGTCGTTGATGATGACCAGTAAATTGGCGCCGCTTTTCTTGATGACGTTCAGGTATTTTTCCTGCAGTTCATTCAATGGTGATTTGATGAGCAGGTTGGTTAAACCAACGATGGCATTCATCGGCGTCCTGATCTCATGGCTCATGTTCGCAAGAAACTGGTCGCGGAATTTCTGAGTCTCAATCAGGTTATCACGCGTGATGGAAAGTTCGGTATTGGTGGTTCGAAGTTCTTCCATCGTTTCATTCAACTCATGGGTTCGTTCAGTAACCAGTCGCGCCAGTTTTTCTTCTCTTGAATGGGCTTCCTTCATCGCCGCATCGTTGCTGGTGCGCAGCCGCTGGAAGTTGATGGCAAAAATGTTGAACACCATCCCGGGATATTTCAATGCCAGTTCATAAAACAAATCCTTTTTTATTTCGACAACCGATAAGTCTGATTTGGCAATGATGGTGGCCGTGGCCGATGCATTGGCCAGAAAACTTTCGCCCATGATGGACAGTTCTCCTAACTCAGCAAGCAATACATCTTCATTGTAAATTCCCACGGTTCCGCTTTGGATGATGAACAATCCCGGTGGAACATTTCCTTTCCGTATAAGGACATCACCCGTCACATATTTTTTTGATTCGGATTTGGAAAGCACTTCCGATACAACCTGTTGATCGAGGTTCTTAAAAAGCAGGCATTTGGAAAAGGTGGAATCAAGCGTCATCATGGCGGAGATTGTTTAAAGACAGGAACACAAAGCTAAAAAAATGTTGGGTTCAATCAAACGTCCGGTGGCTAAAAAAATCGTTTGATGATCCTCAGGGTATGCGTATATTTATTGGTTTCTTCATTGAATATCCCCTGGTGATCCAGCCTGTCCACATGAACCCGTCCACTCGAATGAATGATTTTATTATTGGGAAGGATGATTCCTGTATGAGTGATCTTCCCTTCGGCATTGTCGAAAAAAGCAAGGTCGCCGGCTTTGGCTTCCTCTAACAGGTTGATGGTTTTTCCCTGCTGCGACTGAAGATGTGCATCACGTTTTAAAACCAGTCCGCACAATTTGAAAACCATTTGTGTAAACCCGGAACAATCAATACCGAACGGTGATCTTCCGCCCCATAAATACGGAGCGTTCAGATACATGTAAGCATGTTCGATGATGGCAGATACATCGGGGGATGAAAAAGTTTTGATGTTGCCATCATAAGCATATTCCGTTTTCCCGATCCTGAATTTTTTGTTGGAGTAGGATGGAAGCGTGCTTCCGAGAACAACCGGGATGATGTTGCTCTGGTTGAAGATGACAATCTGAACGATGTCGAATGTGACCGTTATCGGCTGCGTGTTGATGTGATGGATTTCATCAGCGTCGATGCTGCAGATTTGTTTCTTGTCGATCCAGCCAATGTAGTCATCAAAATAACATCTTACTTTCCTCCATGAATCCTGCTTGTCGATTACTTCCACTGCTTCACCAAACAAAAGTTGTGAAACCATTTCGCTCCGGTCAGAAGGTTCCGACCGGACAGGAATCATACTCAGGTTGCAGATGCCGTACATGTTGGTGGTTAGATGTTAGAAGTCAAGAGTCAAGAGTCAAGAGTCAAGAGTCAAGAGTCAGAAGTCAGAAGTCAGAAGTCAGAAGTCAGAAGTCAGAAGTCAGAAGTCAGAAGTCAGAAGTCAGAAGTCAGAAGAATTGGGAGAATAAAATTAGAAAAATAAAATAATAAAACAAGTAACTTTTTTGTAGAGAACCTGGAATTGAGAATTGAGAATTCAGAATAAAGAGCCAGTACCTCTCACTCAACTTAATCAACTTAATGACGATGAGACGACAGACAATCAGACAAACACCACATTGATTTCCTCACACTAAACCAACTCCGCACCCTACACCATCTCCACGACAATCGCACTCGCGCCGCCGCCGCCGTTACAGATTCCGGCAGCACCGATTTTAGCATTCCGTTGTTTCAGCACATGCAGCAACGTAACGATGATTCTTGCTCCTGAACAGCCGAGCGGATGTCCGAGAGAAACAGCGCCGCCGTTCACATTCACTTTTGCAGCATCGAGTTTCATCTCCCTGTTGTTGGCAATGGCAACGACAGAAAACGCTTCGTTGATTTCGTAATACTCCACATCGCCGGCAGTAAGTCCGGCTTTTGAAATGGCCTTGGGCAATGCTTTGGAAGGAGCCGTGGTAAACCATTCCGGCGCCTGTTGCGCATCAGCAAAGCTCCTGATTTTTGCAATGGGTTTGATGCCGAGTTTATCGGCTTTCTCCTTGCTCATCAGCACCAATGCAGCCGCGCCGTCATTCAGCTTGGAAGCATTGGCAGCCGTCACCGTTCCGTCTTTCTTAAAAGCAGGTTTCAATGTCGGGATCTTATCGAACTTCACATTTTTATATTCTTCGTCATCCGTTACAATCACAGGATCTTTTCCTCTCTGTGGAACAGAAACAGGAATGATTTCATCTTTGAACAATCCTTTCGAATAAGCTTCTGCAGAACGTTTGTACGACTCAATGGCAAATGCATCCTGGTCTTCCCGGCTGATCTTACATTCTGTTGCGCAAAGCTCCGCGGCATTTCCCATGTGATAATCTTTGTACACATCCCACAGTCCGTCTTTCACCAGTCCGTCGGTGATGGAACCATGTCCGAGACGATACCCGTTGCGGGCTTTGTCGAGGTAATAAGGAACGTTGCTCATGTTCTCCATTCCTCCGGCAACCACCACGTCGTTATCACCGATCATGATGGATTCAGCGGCGAGCATCACGGCTTTCATTCCCGAAGCGCATACTTTATTGATGGTCGTTCCCGGAACGGTATTCGGAATTCCCGCACCAATAGATGCCTGTGTCACAGGTGCCTGTCCGACATTGGCCGACAGCACATTTCCCATGTACACTTCCTGCACTTCCTTCGGGTCGAGTTTGATTCGCTCCATGGCTGCTTTGATGGCCGTTGCTCCAAGTTGTGTGGCTGTTAAAGATGAGAATGCTCCGCCGAAACTTCCGATCGGTGTTCTTACTGCTGATACGATGTAAACTTCTTTCATGAAAATAATGGATTAATGAGTTGATGAATGGAGGTGCGAAATTAAAAATTTCCTGCAAGCGCCGAAATGATCTTTACAGGATTCACGCGCTGACCGGAACCGCCGGTTTAACCGTTGAAATCAGCCAAGTCCGGTTGTTGATATTTTTCCGGATTTGAATTCCGGGTTGAATCATTATTCTTGATATTTACCTATCGATCAGCCATGAATAAATTCTTCCTCAGGCTCACCAACAGCCACGAAATCATTTTGAAATACACCCTCGTATTTACCACGGTGGTATTGATTGTAATTGCCTTGCCGAAAGAAACGCAATTCAATTACACCTACCAGAAAGGCAAACCCTGGGCGTATGAAAACCTCATGGCTCCTGTTGATTTCGCCATCAACAAAACAGAAGCGGAAGTCAACGAAGAAAAGGCTCAGGTCTTAAAGAACATTCATCCTTTTTACCAGTTCGATCCCGGTGTTGCCGGTAAGAAAATAGAGTCTTTCAGAGAGGAGTTCTCTGCCGCCTGGTTGAATCGGCTGGCTGAAAAAAAGAAAAACAGTTCGCCGGGAAGGAAGGATGAGTTGTTGTCAGGTGCAGTGAACCTTCTTCATGAGGTGTACGGCAAGGGAGTCATTCTTCTCAGCGACCAAACGCTGTCGCAGAAAAGCGATGTGCAGATCAGCGTGGTGAAAAACAATGTGGCCGAAGAAAAATCCATCAACGATTTCTTTACCATCCGGGCGGCGTATGATTTCATGAATGTAAAACTTAGCGTATATCCTCCTGCCGACAGGGAATTTCTTTCTCCGCTCCTCGAAAATTCGCTGGCTCATAACATTCTGTATGATGATTCCACCACGCAGAAATGGACACGCCAGGTATTGGATAACATTTCGATCACACATGGCATGGTGCAGAAGGATGAAGTCATCATCCTCAAAGGCGAAGTCGTAGACGATGCGAAGTACCAGAAAATCGAATCGCTGAAATCTGAAATGCGGAACCAGGAGTTCACCGGCAGCTCGCGTGGTATGATGTTCCTCGGCCATTTCATCCTCGTTTCCCTGGCGATGACCATGCTGATGTTTTTCCTCGCCATGTTCAGGAAAGAAATTTATTACGACAACCCGCGCATCATCCTGCTGATGCTGCTGATGCTGCTCGTCACATACATGTTCCTCTGGGCGCGCAAAGTGAATGTGTTCGACATGTACCTCGTGCCGGTTTGCATCCTGCCGATCGTGGTGCGTGCGTTTTATGATACGCGTACGGCGCTCTTCACACACATCATTACGCTCCTCATCATCGGCTTTGAAGCCCCGAGCGGTTTCGAGTTTATGTTCATACAAACCATTGCCGGCATGGTGGCCATCTTCAGCATTGTGAGCATGAGCCGCCGGTCGCAGTTTTTTACTTCCGTACTCGTTATTTTTTCATCGTATGCCATTTCCTTCATCGGCGTCACCATCGTTCATGAAGCGAGTTTCAGGGCCATCGACTGGATGAACCTGAAATGGTTTTTAGGCAACAGCATCATCACCCTGTTTGCCTTCCCGCTGATATTTGTTTTCGAAAAAACCTTCGGATTCTTATCTGATGTATCGCTGATGGAACTGGCCGATTCGAATTCGCCGTTGTTGCGCGAACTTGCTTTTAAAGCGCCGGGAACGTTTCAGCATTCCCTCCAGGTAGCCAACCTCGCCGAAGCCGCCGTTTTTAAAATTGGCGGAAACCCTTTGCTGGTAAGGGTTGGAGCGCTGTACCACGACATCGGGAAAATCGACATGGCGGTGTATTTCATCGAGAACCAGAATACGCAGGCGAATCCGCACGATCATTTGTCGATCGAAGAAAGTGTGCGCATCATCAAAAGTCATGTGATCAGGGGAATTGAAAAAGCGAAGAAGCACAAGTTGCCCGAGCAGATCATTGATTTCATCCGCACGCATCACGGAAACACGCGGCTTCAGTATTTTTATCACACCTTCCTGAAAAATTACCCGGATGAAATCCTTGAAGAAACCATCTTCCGTTATCCCGGGCCGCTACCTTACTCTAAGGAAACCGCCGTGCTCATGATGGCCGATTCGGTGGAAGCGTCTTCGCGAAGCCTCCAGCATTCGGATGGCGAAACCATCGATGCACTCGTGGAACAAATCATCAGCAATCAGATCGAACAAAACCAGTTCATCAACAGCCCGGTTACGATGAAGGACATTTCAGACATCAAAAAGATTTTCAAAAAAATGCTGAGGAGCATGTATCATGTGAGAATGGAATATCCCGAATAACGCAGGATGAATGCCACCGGAATTTTTTTTTGGGAGAGAGCGTGTACCACTTCGGTTGACCACCGTTCCCGCTTTCCGCTTCGCTTCAATCGGGTCTGGGAATGTACATTCCTGTTTCATGAAACAGAATGGAATGGTTCTTCGTAGTATGATCAACGTCGTTTTCAGAATAGTTCATCCATCATTTCTTCCAATCACAAAACCATTAAAAAAATAGTCCCGATGAAGAAATTCATACTCACGCTTACATTCCTTGCCGCGATGTTATTCCACGTGCATGCGCAACCTGTCACCATCACATCGGTGTCGACCATTCCGGCTATGCCCAGCGACACGGAGACCATTAAAGTGGTGGTGACTGCCGTGTTCACGGCCGGCGGCTGCCCGGTTATCAATTCGGGATTTTATTACATGTACGATACGCTATTCCTCATCAAGTATTACAACATCGGAAGTCTTACTGTGATCTGTACCGAAACGGATACGTTCGATGTGGGTATTGTTCCCTGCAACATGCTGGTGTTAAATGTGAAGTCAACAGCCACGGGCATGTTGTTCGGCAACGACACGTTTAATTTTCCTTTGAACATCGAATGCATACCGGTGGATGTTTCGGAACTGAACAACGACAGAAATGTTTCCGTTTTTCCGAATCCTGCCGGCGGTGATGTATATGTTCAGTCGCATTCAGAAAAAACAGGCGTCATGAAAATTTCCATCCTGAACCTCCTCGCTGAAACGGTTTATTCATCGTCTTTTTCTCCTGCGAAAAATGAAAAGCTGCACATCGACGTTTCCGGTTTTCCATGCGGGATGTACATCGTCAGGGTTGAAAATGAAAACGGAATCACGATCCGGCGGATTGTGAAAGAATGATTGATTGGCTGATTGAGTTGATTGAGTAGAAAGTTGATTGAGTTGATTCGCCGATAGAGCTAAACATTCCAGATCATCGCGTCTATTACTTTTGACTTCTAATACCATTACTCAATATAAAATAATCCAATCCGTCGGTGGAGGTATTATGCCGATAGAGTAGCTGTTATAGGCCAAAAGCCGATAGGCGCATTGGACTATTACAGATACCGTATCGGTATAACTTCTGACTTCTTTCACCCCCTTCCCTTCACATCCATCGCATCGCGCAAGCCATCGCCCAGGAGGTTGAAGGATGTTACGGTAAGAAAAATTGCCAGCCCAGGAAATACTACCAGCCACCACGCTTCAAAATTTTCTTTCCCGGCGAACAAGAGAGAGCCCCACGTCACCACATCCTGCGGAACACCGATTCCAAGAAAAGACAATCCTGATTCGACAAGAATCGCTGAGGCAATTCCAAAAACAATGGCCACGGTTGCAGGAGCAATGGCATTCGGCAAGGCATGTTTCAGGATGATGCGCAGGTCGGAAAACCCCATCGCATGCGATGATTCAATGTAGCCGGCATTTCTTGTCCGCAACAACTCCGCGCGGATGAACCGTGCAATTTCAGTCCATGAAGTAAACCCGATGATGAGTACCAGGTTGAAGAATGATGGCTTCGCGATGGCGGCGATGGAGATGATGAGAATGAGGCGTGGAATGGAAACGAATACTTCGATGATTCTCGAAACGATGGAGTCGGCATGAACCGTTTTTTTCTCAGCGAAAAATGGAAACCGGTTCAGTCCTTTACCGGCGTAGTAAAATAAAATGATGATGCCTGTGAAGATGATAAAACTGAGTTTGAATTGAAAGAGAGTACCGATGCCGGGCTCACGAAGAATTTCCGAAAGTTCGCTGCTGCGCACATAAAATCCGTAGAAGTATGCCGGGAAAATTCCGAGGATCATCATCCAGTAACTGCCACGTGTAACTAACAGGTGATGATCTCCAAAGTAGCCAGCAAAACAACCCAGCACAATTCCGATGATGGATGCAATCAGCATGGAAAGAATTCCGATGCTCAATGAAATGCGTGTGCCGTGAATCAATCCCGACAAAACATCAGCGCCGTTTTTTGCAGTGCCAAGAAAATGGTTGACGGGAGAAGGCGGTGAATAATCAGCATGCAGCGGATCACTTTTCCCGGGATAGAACGGTATCAATGGCCAGAGTTCATGATCCGGTTTTAATTTTTTCCAGTCCACCTGGCTGATCACAAGCGTTTCTTTCTTCCCGGTTTCCTTGTTGTCGAACAGAATGGTTTTTGAAAATGAAAATGCAGGGAAAAATACCTGTCCCTGGTAAGAAATGTAAAGTGGTTTGTCGTTCGCCAGGATAGGAGCCAGCAGTGCGACGAAAAGAAAGGAGAGCAGCACATACAAACTGATCAGCGCAGGTTTGTTTTTCCTGAAATGTTTCCACACCATGCCGGAGAAAAATGATTTTTCTTTCATGCCGCCGATGTGTTTTCAGAAAATGAAATTCTCGGATCAGCCCATGCATACAATACATCACTCACGAGATAACCCAGCATGGTGAGCATTCCTGTAAGCGTAAACACGGCGACAATCATCGGGAAATCCTGTGCATCGATGCTGTTGTAAATCTGTGAGCCCATCCCCGGAATCGTAAAAATACTTTCGAGGATCACCGAACCTCCGATCATGTAAGGAAACACATTGGCAAACACGGTGATCACCGGAAGCAATGAATTCCTCAAGGCATGTTTCCACAAAACCGAATGTTCAGGTAATCCCTTCGCTCTCGCCGTACGGATGAAATCCTGGCTCAGTATTTCGAGCATCGACACACGCATCGTTCTCGATAAGAAAGCCAGCGAACTGTAGGTGTAACAGATCGTGGGAAGAATGAGGTAGGGGAGTGATAATTTTATTTTATCAATCAAACCTGCATCCACCGGGTAACCGGTCACCGGTTTTATGCCGGAGGCCGGAAAAATATGGAAGGCATCCGTGTTGGAAAATGTCATGAGTAAAAGTGTGGCTACCCAGAATACCGGGAGCGAGTACAGCATGAAAAGAATCATGGAGGATATGCGATCGAACCGGGAATCTTTTTTTGCCGCAGCTTTTATTCCCAATGGAATGCTCAGCAGGTAGGCGAAGAAAACGGATACGAGTGTGAAAAAAAGTGACCAGCCGATTTTACCGCGGATCATTTCTTCAACCGGTTGCTTGGTGAGGTAGGAGATACCGAAATCTCCGCGGAGCAAACCGTTGCTTTGTCCGTCGCCGAAAAGCCACCGGTGGTACTGGTTGTTTGCATGAAAGGAGATGCACGGAATGTAGTTCTTCCATGTTTGCGGATGCCGGAGGATGTCTTCAAAATTATTCTCCAGGTTTTCAACCACGGAAATTTCTTTTCCAAGAAAATCATATTTCAGGAAAAAAGTTTTCGTGTTTTGTATGATCAGCCGGATCGATTCAGGATTCGTGGTTGATTTCAGCTTCGACCATTCCATTCTCATCGCCACACGGTCGCTGTTGAAATGATCGCAGACGGTGACGGTATCATCCGCAGCAAGACAGGCCAGTCCGTCGACTTTTTTTTCGAGAGCAGATTCTGCTGCATAGAACCGGAGAATTTCTTTTTCATTTCCATATTCACGGATGAACTGTGAAAGGGTGTTTCGTTCTGCTTTGTTTGGAATCCTGTAAAGGGTATCCGGTTCCGCCAGCGAATGAATGCTGAAATAGAAAACGGGAAGATCCAGCCCGAGGCGGTGTGTCCAGTAGGCACGCTGCTCCTGCTGTACGACCGATTGTGTGTTGTCGCCGGAACTTTGTGAAGCCGTCATCATGCGTTCAACAGGGTCGCCGGGAGCGTTCACAAGAAGAATGAACGAGATGAGTGTAATCACCATGAAGGTCGGGATGAAAAGCAGAAGTCGCCTGAGCATGTATTTTCTCATTCCTGTTATCAAAATGTGCAGTCGGTTTGTTCAGGAGATTGCATCAGGCCTTTCAATCCGGATCCACTCCGTCAACCATCGCAATGCCTAGTTTGCCCGGAAGGAGTTTTAAGGTGTTGAGCAATATTCCCGGCCGGTCAGCAAAAACGTTCACGTTGCCGAATCTTTTATGAATGATATTTCTTCTCAGGCTTGCATACAGGAATATGTACGGCTGATCGTCATAGATCATGCGCTGCAGGCGTTTCGACATTTCAATTCGCTTCGCATCATCAAGCGTCATCTTGATGGAATCAATGAGTGCATCACTTTGTAAGGTTCCGAACCCGCTGTAGTTGGATCCTTTGCTGATCCACGAACCGGTATGCCACAGTTGAGTGAAATCTTCGTTCTGCGAACTCCCTCCCCAAACGCCCATCATCATATCGAAATCATGGTTGCGTGCTTTCTCCACAAAAATTTTCAGATCAAGAGGAAGCAGGTTCACTTTTACGCCGGCCTTGCTCATCTCTTCGGCAATCATCGCGGCCATCTCTTTCCAGTCGCCGGCTGTGTTCAAAAACTGGAAAGTAAAACTCAGCGGAACTTTTTCACCATGGATCATCTTATCACGGATACCATCAGCATCGGTGTCTTTCCAGCCGGCTTCATCAAGCAGTTGCTTTGCTTTTTCAAGGTCAGGCGGTACCGGCTGCAGATCGTGGTCGCAATCTTTTTTGAGAGGCGAAACATTGGAAACTTCTCTTCTGCACTGGTTGCTGTATTGTTTGTAAACGAAGCTGATGATGTGGTCGACGGGAGTGAGGAAGGCCATCGCTTTGCGCACCTTCTGATCATCAAATAGATTTTTGTGATTCACGCCATCCGGTTTTTCATTCATGGCGATGTACGTGTAGTTGTAAGAGAGTGTGAAAAGCGAATGGTAATTTTTATTGAACTCTTCATTCTCTTTCAGCGTCATCAGTGTTTTGGCGGATACGTTCGCGGAAGCATCCATGGCCTGCGATTTGAATTCCAGCATCTGCGAATTGTCGTCTTTGTTCAGCTTGAAAATAATTTTATCCGGGTAAGAGAATTCATGATAATCCGGGGAATGCTGAGTCCAGTGATTTTTCTTTTTTACCAGCGTAATGTATTGTCCCTGTTCCCAGTTTTCAAGTTTATACATGCCCAGGCCCGTCAGGAACCGCAAATCGTGTCCGTATTTTTCGTTGTTGAATTCATTGCTCCATTCCACTAGGTCTTTGTGTTCGTCGGGTTTGAAATTTTTATTGTCAAAATCTTTCAGGGTGAATTCAGACAGGATGTTTTTGGAATCGAAAAAAGACCGTTGCAGAACAGGACAGTCGGAAAGGAAGCCGATGTTATGAATATATGGTTGCTTCATCACGAAGGTAAACTTGCGCGGGTTAGTGGAATCGGTTTTTATTTCCGCCAGGTTATCCCAATATGGTTTCACATGCGGGTTGTTCGTGAGCGGGCACTTCACCGCTTTGCAGGTGAAGATAAGGTCGTCAACGGTCAACGGACTCCCGTCATCCCATCTCGGTTCTTCCCTCAACTCGTATGTATATTCCAGGTGGTCATTCTTCAGCGACGGAAGGGATTTGATGACTCCCGGCGCCAGTCCCTGGTTTTCATAATCGGTCGTGACGAGAAACATCTGCGTGTACAAACTGATTTCTACATTCGGCTGGCTGTTGCCGTTGATGGGATGAAGGGAGCCGGGTTCAGCAATCACATGATAAACGAGCGTGTTTTCTTTTGACCACGAGGGCAGAAAATCTTTGGCGTCATCGAGCTGAATGGAAACGGAAGCATCAGCAGATTCATGGTTCCCGGCTGAATTCTTTTTTCCCGAACGACAGGCCGTGATGCAACACAACAAACAAAGGAATAGGACCACTTTTATTTTCATCATGTGAATTGAAGAGAGGCGATAACGCAATCAAAGTTGTGCTATTCTTTTGAATGAAGCAAAGGGATTTTTTTTGATGATTGGATTTTTTTCAACAAGGAAACGCCGCCTGGAAACCTGTCATCGCCGATGGGAAACGGTGATGAAGTGATGCCGGGATACTCATGCTGCCTGCGCCAGGGAGTCCTGGCAGGAAATGAATACGGATGCCGCTGACATCGCCACTACCTCTTCAGAATTTTTCTTTACGACGCATTTCTCCTTTTCCTCATCTTTAATTTCTACATTCGCAACCATTAATACCTATCCATTTTGACTTTCCACGATTTTAATCTTTGCGAACCGCTCCTCGACGGCCTCGATTCGATGGGCTTCGACAACCCGACACCGATACAACAACAGGTGATTCCTTCCATCCTCGCCAACCGCGATGTGATTGCCGGCGCACAAACCGGCACGGGAAAAACGGCGGCTTATCTTCTGCCGATGCTCGACCGGATTTCAAGGAATAAGATTCCGCATACCGCTGCATTGATCATTGCACCCACACGCGAACTTGCTTTGCAGATCGACCAGGCTTTGCAGGGCTTTGCCTATTTCACCCATGCCAGCTCCATTGCCGTGTATGGCGGCGGCGACGGAATTGTGTTTGAACAGGAGAAAAGATCCCTCACCGACGGAGCATCGGTGATCGTTGCCACACCGGGAAGATTGCTCAGCCATCTCAACATGGGTTATGTAAAATTCGACCAGCTCGATTGCCTCGTGCTCGATGAAGCCGATAAGATGCTCGACATGGGTTTTTACGACGACATCATGCGCATCATCAGTTTCCTCCCGAAGCAGCGACAGAACCTGTTCTTCAGTGCAACCATGCCGCCGCGCATGCGTGAACTGGCAAAGCGGATCATGAATGATCCGTTCGAAGTGAGCATTGCATTGAGCAAACCGGCTGAAGGAATTTTACAGGGCGCCTACATCCTGCATGAAAATCAGAAGACACCTTTACTCGTCAAACTTTTAACCGGCAAGGAACTTTCCAGCATCCTCGTTTTTGCTTCCACGAAAAGCGGCGTGAAGTCGCTGGAACGGGAACTGCGGCAGGCGAAGCTTTCTGCAAAGGCCATCAGCAGCGATTTGTCGCAGCAGGAAAGGGAAGAAGTGTTGCTTTCATTCCGTAATCACCGGACAAGAATTTTGGTAGCCACCGATATTCTTTCCCGCGGCATCGACATTGATGACATCGGACTCGTGGTGAATTACGACGTTCCCGGTGATGCCGAAGATTATGTGCATCGCATTGGCCGCACGGCAAGAGCGGAGACAACGGGAGTGGCGCTTACTTTTGTGAATGAAAAAGACCAGTATCGTTTGGCTCAGATTGAAAAGCTGATTGAGAAAGAGGTTCCGAGAATTCCGCTGCCAACGGAACTGGGAGAAAGTCCGGCGTGGAATCCGAAAAAACAAAGCCGGCAGCCGTTCAGGAAAAATTCCGGGAAAGGGAAAAAATGATTGGCTGATTCGTTAATTAGCTGATGACGTTATTGATCCCGCCTCTTGATTCCTGGCTCTTGCATCTTATTTCCTCTTCTCGTCTTCTTGTTCGTGGTCCAATCGTCCATTCACTCCTTCACAAATCTTCCCGATTGTGTTCCTGATTTCCCAATGATGGTGAATTGATAAATCCCCGGAGCATAATCACGGACATAGACTGGGATATTTTGGTGTTGCTCCGTCTTCATCTTTCTGAATTCAACCTGCATTCCCAGCATATTAAAAATCCTGATTTCATAATCTCCCGCTTCTCCCGTCATCAAATGGATTTCATTGCCCGAAGGATTTGGGTAAACGGTAAGTGGTTGAAGGTTCCGCGAAATAGTTTCCATTCCACTGATGATTCCTGATCCGAAACGCGCAACGGCAATCGTGGAAGTTCCTGATCCGAAATCCCGCATGCCGCCGATCAATATTTTATGATCCGGTTGTATCGTCACTGCATCGCAATAAGCACGGCCTCCCTGCGAAGCGAGAACCATTCCGTTGTTCCCGAAACTATTATCCACCGTTCCGTTCACGTTGAAACGCACCATCGAAAAATGGTAGCCGGAAGATGTATCCACTGCAATGTTACCGGCAATAATTATTTTGTTATCTGTTTGCATGGCAGCAGCAGTTGGTAACGTGATGTATGTTCCAGGCATCGAATCAACAGCCGCCCCGTTGGTTCCGTAACTGCTGTTGATCACTCCGTTGCTGTCAACCTCCATCGCCATGAACTGATGCAGCAACAGGTTGCTGGTTTTGTGTGCTCCCGCACCAATGATGTTTCCGTTTGGCAAAACAAAGAGCCCGATCGCCCACGACATGGTGCTGGTATCGTGATCCGTTACGGTCATTCCATTTGTGCCAAACGTGGAATCAACGATACCTGTTGACGTGTACCTGCTGATGGCCATCTTCAGTAATTTTCTTCCGCCCAGTACTATTTTTCCGTCGCTTTGAATAGCAAGTGAAAACATATACAGGCTGTTGCCAATCACTCTTCCGTTCACTCCGAATGTCGAATCAAGTGTACCATTCGGGAATAATTTGATGATGGATGATTTGGTGCCTGACGACGATGCGGTGAGTCCGGCAGCGATGATTTCTCCATTCGACAGTACGGTGAGCGCATTGATTCCATCCCCGGTGCTTCCCGGGAATTTTGATTTATAAATTCCGTTCAGTGCAAACGTTGAATCCGGTGAGCCATCGGTTTTGTAACAGGAAACGGTTCCGAATCCGCCGGTTCCGTCAGATGAACTGCTGCCTACTAAAATTTTTCCGTTACTCATCAACGCAACAGAGGTGGGTGTTTCGTTGATGGCTGTTACAGTCAATGCAACTCCTCCTGTTCCGAATGAAACATCAGGGCTTCCATCCGGCAGAAATCTCGTCAACACGATATCATACACTCCGGACCCGATGCGCTGCACACAAACGATGTTGCTATCGGGCTGTAATGCAATGGCACCGAACTGGCTGGTGCTGGGTTGCCCGCTGTCGGCAAAACCGTAAATGCCAAATGTGCTGTCGATGTCTCCTGCATTCTGACCAATTGAATGGAAAGAGAACATGGAGAGGAAGGATAAAAAAAGGAATAGCTGTTTCATCTTCTGATTTTTTTACAATGTAAAGTCAAATGCAAAAAACGGATCAGGCCATTACTTGTTCTTTGCTGAGGACTCAATCAAAGGAAAGTGAATGAAACAGAATTTTGTATGACAACGGTCAGTTTTCTTACTGGATTTGGTTGGTTGATTTAATTAGGTTGATTGAGATTAACGTCCCTTTATCTTTATTCTTTATTCTCGCATCCTGATTCTTCTCCATCGTCTCCTCGTCCTTTCCTATTTCGGATCGGGTTGATTGGGTAACCGTCTTTACTCCTGGCTCTTGATTCCTGCCTCTTTTACCATCCCGCCAAAATTCCCTAACTTAGTTCCTTGGGAAAAACAATCACTTTTCTTTTTTTTCTATTCGCTTCTCACGGAGCTTTTTCGCAATTCACTGATCGTTACTGGTGTTTTGGCGACAGCGCAGGAATTGACTTCAACAATTTGAGTAATCCCGTTCCGGGTAATAGTATTTTGCGTTCAAGGGGTACGTGTGTAAGCATCTGTGACAGTATTGGCAATCTACTTTTTTATGCAAGTACTCCACATGTTGATTTATGGTTGAACCCTGGCACTTATGATTTTGGCTATACGCCGCATGTTGATTTATGGTTGAATCCCGGTACATATGATTATGGTTATATAATTAATAAAAATAACCAAATTATGGAACACGGTGATACCATTGCTTCAGATTTATGGTACCAGGAAATGATCATCGTGCCCGATCCAGTCAACACGAATCGCTTTTATTTATTCACCGCTGGTGTTACGAGCACTCCCATTCCCGGATTTTACTATTCAGTGATTGATTTAAGTTATAACGGAGGACTTGGCAAGGTTGTTCAAAAAAATATTCGACTGCAATCCTTTCCTGTCTGTGATGGATTAGCTGCGGTAAAACACGGTAACGGAAGAGACTGGTGGGTATTTTTAAGACACTGGGATGCAACTGGAGCTACTCAAAACGATGAGTATTATTCTTATTTAGTAACTCCTTCAGGTATCAATGGCCCTTTTATTCTGCACATCGGA
>JAPLDA010000017.1 GCA_026391945.1 Bacteroidota bacterium
GGAGTGTTTTTGTTTACGGGCTTGCTATGGTCGTTATCAACGTATGCTCAAACCATTACTTCGTTTTCTCCTTTGTCCGGACCTGTCGGTACTGCGGTTACCATCACGGGAACAGGATTTAATGTCACGCCATCCAACAACATTGTATTCTTTGGTGCTACCAGGGCAACGGTATCTGCGGCAAGCACCACATCACTTACGGTTATAGTACCATCGAGTGCAAGTTTCCTATATATTACAGTTACTAACTTAAGCACTAATTTAACAGCCTACTCAGCTAAACCATTTAATGTAACAACAACTTGCAACGGTGCATCCAGCTTTGCCACTGCGATTGGTTACCAGGGAGGCTCTCACAATGTGGAAATCTGCGACATGGATGGCGATGGTAAAGCCGATCTCATCATACCTGATTACTTTAACAACACTTTTACGGTAACAAGAAATACCAGTATCCCCGGCAGCATTTCATTTGCCCCGAAAGTTATTTTTCCGTGGGCTGCGGGAGGACAACCCAATGAAGTTTCCATCGGCGATTTTGATGGCGACGGAAAACCCGATGTTGCCGTAGGAGGAAATGGTGGCGGTGCTTTTGTTTCTGTGTATAGAAATACCAGCACGGTTGGCAGCATATCCTTTGCTGCAAGACAGGATTTTACCGCTTCCTCCGGACAGGGAAACGGGAACAGAATAATTGATATCGACGGTGACGGAAAACCCGATCTGCTCTCTGTGCATTGGTCGGGCAACTGCCTATGGGTATTAAGGAATACCAGCACAGGACCGGGAATTATTTCCTTTGCTCCGGGTGTCAGCTTTGCAACAACAACGCAGCCACATAAAATAGATGTGGGTGATTTGGACGGCGACGGCAAACCGGATGTCGTCATCACAGCCTTTACCAGCAATACGATGTCGGTATTCAGAAACACCAGTACGGCCGGAACCATTTCCTTTGCTTCAAGGCAGGACTTTGCACCGGGAACGGTTCCGTATTTTGTACACATAGGAGATTTAGATGGTGATGGCAAGTCCGACATTGCTTTAGTGAACAGGGATGTAGCTACTCTTGCCATATATCAAAACAAGAGTACACCCGGAATCATCAGCCTGGCTGCCCGCCAGGATTTTGCAACACCAACAGGAACATTTACACATTACGGTGTTGCCTTTGGCGATCTGAATGGTGACGGCAAGCCTGACATTGTGGTTGGAAATTATACACTAAACGTAACGAGCGTATTTAGAAATACGAGCGTACCGGGAACCATTTCATTTGCGACGAGGGTAGATTTACCCTCTGGCGTTTCATACGATGTGGGCATTGATGATTTCGACGGCGACAGCAAACCCGATATCGTTGCTACAAACAGTGGCAGTACCGTTTCCATACTGGGAAATTTATGTGTGCTTTCACTGCCTATCGAACTCCTCTCCTTTACCGCCGGGCTTCGCGGAAAAAAAGTGTTACTGGAATGGAGCACCGCTTCAGAAATTAATAACGACTATTTCACTTTAGAAAGAAGTTTTAACGGGAGTGATTTTAAAAGTATCGGTGAAGTGAAAGGTGCCGGCACCTCGACTACTACATTGAATTATTCATTCATGGACGAGCATCCTGTTTCGGGAATTAGTTACTACCGGTTAAAACAAACTGATTATGACGGGGAATTCACCTATTCGGAAATGGCAGCTGTAAATTTCCAAACAAACCCTAAAGCGATTACTGTTTACTATAATCCCGTTACCAATGAATTGGAGATACTAAATTCGACATTCCATATTAAGGAAGTCGTCATATATACTTTGTTGGGGAATGAAGTGTACCGGTCACATGACTTGAAGGAATCCGCTGTCCTATCACTTGATGTTGCCAATTTAACTCCGGGCATCTATTTTATTTCAGGAGATCTTTTGTTTACCAGGACAAAGTTTGTCGTTTACCGGTGAATCATCGAACTAAGAACTTTCCATTAAAGATTTACTTCGTCCCTTTTCTTTTTTGTAAATAAGCCAAAGCAACGTTGCGAATAGTATCACACTTATTAAAACAGAAGCCTGTTCACCCTCCATTCCTATTTTATCAGGATCAACGGAAATTATTTTTTCGTTGAAGAGATAGGTGAACAGAACAGCGGATGCATTGTTCACAAAATGTGCGATGATGGGCAACCACAACGAACCGCTCCATACGAGAAGGTAACCAAGCAAAGCTCCAAGCAACATGCGGGGAATGAATCCATAAAACTGCATGTGCATCGTGCTGAACAAAACGGCAGATGTCCATACGCCGATGTGAATATTTTTTGACCATTCAGAAAAAATGCGCTGGATGATGCCGCGAAACAATAATTCTTCTCCCAATGCCGGCAACAAGGCAATCATGAATATATTGAAAAGCAGGTCGGACGTGGAATGCATCTCGAGAAAATTTTTGGTAAGTTCAGCGGCTTTGTCTTCCGATTCTTTCATCCATTTTTCCATGCCGGATAAAAACGACGGGAGCGACATCCGTGAATTCAGCTCACCGAGATAATTGATGAGGGGAAGAGCGGCGATCAGCGCAAGCACAACAAGAATGATGGAAAACGAACTGACTCGTCCGGAAAGAGATAAATAATTCAGCGGTTTTTCGTTGAAGAGAAATGCGATCAGAAAAGCAGGAATGATGAATGTTCCGATCGTAGAAACGGTTTGCAGGAATTTAAGAATCGAAATAGCCCGAGGGTCTGAAAAATTATTCAGAAGAGATTGAAGCTCCAGCATGCTTACACCATATATTCCCGATGCGAGGACAGCACTCAAAAGAGTGAATATAACGGCGCTCATTAAAATAATTCCTACCGACAACAAAAATTTCGAATAAGCCGTATTGCCGGCCCAGATTGCTTTTAGACTCATAATGGTTTACCTTTGCCGGCGCAATTTAGGTATTTGAGTTAATTGGTTTATTGTAAAAGTTAATTGGTTAATTAAGTAAACTAAGTTGATAAAGTGTCTTTAATTAACCCAATCAACTTAATTCACTTATTCAACCCGTTATTCATCACCGAAAATATATTTTCAGGAACCTTGATAAAGATCGGCAACATATCGCTCCCTGATTTCCCACTTCTTCTCGCTCCCATGGAAGATGTGAGCGATCCGCCATTCCGTTATGTGTGCAAACAAAACGGAACCGACCTGATGTACACGGAATTTATTTCGTCAGAAGGATTGATCCGTGACGCCGCTAAAAGCAAAATGAAACTCGACATCTTCGAATACGAACGGCCGATTGGCATCCAGTTGTTCGGCGGTGATGTGGAACACATGCGCGAAGCGGCCATCATTGCAGAACAATCTCAACCCGACCTCATCGATATCAATTACGGTTGCCCGGTAAAAGCAGTTGCCTGCAAAGGGGCGGGTGCTGCGCTGTTGCAGGATATTCCGAAGATGGTAAAGATGACGGAGGAAATTGTGAAAGCAGTAAAACTTCCCGTTACCGTAAAAACCCGTTTGGGCTGGGACGAGAACACGTTGAATATTGTTGACGTTGCAGAACGTTTGCAGGATATAGGAATCCAGGCGCTCACCATTCATGGTCGCACGCGAAAGCAAATGTATAAAGGCCCGGCAGAATGGACATTGATAGCGGCTGTAAAAAATAACCCGCGCATGCACATTCCTGTTTTTGGAAACGGTGATGTGGATTCACCGGAGAAAGCGTTGCTGATGAAAAATAAATATGGTGTTGATGGCATCATGATCGGAAGAGGAAGCATCGGCAACCCGTGGATCTTCCGCGAGATAAAGCATTTCATGAACACCGGTGCAATGTTGGCCGCTCCAACCATTGAAGAACGCGTTGAATCCTGCCGCATTCATTTTGAAAAATCCATTGCATGGAAGGGGGACAAACTCGGCATTTTCGAAATGAGAAAACACTATTCAAATTATTTCAAAGGATTTGATCACTTCAAAGAGTACCGGTTACGGCTTGTCACTTCGGTATCTCCTGAAGAAATTCATTCGATACTCCACGAGGTGAAGGAAAAATATTTCTCTACCGGGCAACTGCTTCACGATGTTGCGTGATGATTATTTCTTAAAAACGGAATCCACCAAATTATAAAAATCGTTTTTCCATTTTTCATAGTGCTCACCGGTAGCCGGGCCTGAAAAACCAGTGTGTATCCTTAACACATGTTTATTTTTATCCAGGAAAATAGTTGTCGGGAACGACAGGATGTTGTTCAACATCGGCAAGGCTTTGCCGCGCAATTTCTGATCAGAAGTTCCGGCATATAAAAGTGTATAATCAATTGCGTATCTTTTTTTCAGCCGAAGCAAATTTTGTTTCACGATCTGGAAATCCGTTCTCTTTTCAAAATCAAGAGCGATGATCTCAACACCTTTCTCTTTGTATTGCTTATAGAACGGCGACAGGAATGCTGTTTCATCCATGCAATTCGGACACCATGTTCCCATGATCTGCACAATCACCAATTTGCTTTCAAATTTATTATCATGAAGAGAAACGATGTTGCTGTCGGCATCCGGAAAAGAAAAGTCCATTTGTTTGTATCCCGGTTTCAGGAAAGTAAGTGAATCGGGATTCGGTAGCGCAGCATGTTCGTTTCGTTTGGCTGTCCACGTGTCGTGCCAATGCTTCCCGGAATAATAATGTCCGCTGATGGTTCCGTTTTTATCAGACACTCCGGTGAAAAGAAAAAGATGAGAGCCATCGAAACAGGAAAGACGGAATTGATTTCCGGAAACGAATCCTTCGAGGTAGCGGTAATCGCCCGTTGGGGTAAGAAATGTTCCGGTGAGAAAATTATTCTGTTGGCGAAATTCTCCAATGGAAATATTCAGCGGAGGATCGTCGCCGGCAAAAATGACTTCCCATCTTCCCGACATATTAAATCCGGGCGCCGTTATCTTTTCGCTGAACCGTGCTGAATCGTGCCGGGCAGTTACCGGTATGATGTTTTTGTCGAGCCGTGCATGGTTGATAAAGATTCCCGATAAGGTATCGTCTGCAAACGTTGCCCGGATTTCAGAATCGAACACAGGCATTTTTATTATGACGGAATCACCGGAATAATTTATTTCATCAACGGCAATGTGTTCCCCGGCATTTACAAGGTCAATTGTTTTTTCATGAACATCCATTGTAAAAGGCAATGGTGTGCTGTCATTTAATGAGAGCAGCACCCGCCACCGCCCCTGTTTAAGTGCGGGCTGGGAAAATACAGAAGCAGAGAACAAGATAAGAATGACCGTTGGCCATGGTTTCATGCGAAGAAGTTTATTCAGCATAAATGTAATGAATCATTTTTAAGTTTATTTCGATCGTCACTTAAAATCTGTAAGTTATTATATCGTTTCGTTCAACGGCGACACCAACCTCCATCTATTTTGCACGTACAATCCTGCAATCTAAAAAACAAAAAATGAAAACAATCACTTGTTTTGTCGCCATGATTTGCATGGTCTTCAGTCATGCAATAGCACAACAACACAACACACCGGACGCTCTTGTGGGAACCTGGCTGGTAGAAGACGGATCAGCAAAAGTAAAAATTGAAAAAATGAATGGTACCTATTCCGGGCGGATGGTCTGGATTAAAAATCCAAACGATAAAAGCGGGAAGCCGCTTGTTGATTCGAACAACCCGGAGCCATCGTTAAGAAGCAGGCCGCAGCTTGGGCTGGCGTTGCTTGAAAATTTCAAATACGACGAAGTGAATCATTGGTCGGGCGGAACCATTTATGATCCGGACGGTGGAAAAACCTATAGTTGTAAAATTACGATGAAGGACAACCAGACTCTTGAAGTAAGAGGGTATGTCGGTATTTCCCTCTTCGGACGCACCGATACATGGAAACGGTCGCAGGATATTACGATGAAATAAAAAATTGTGCTAGGAATAATAAAACTGCTGTCGTTCGCAATCGAATGGCAGCAGTTTCTTTTTTAAAGAGAGTCGTTTAGAAAACTCTTTCGATCTTCAGATTTCAGCAATGCTTCTCAATGAATTCAAATTGAGAATATCAATTTGTTTTCCCTTAGTCTTCACGATGCCCTTTAATTTGAATTCGGAAAGTGCTTTGGAAACCTGCTCCTTGGTGGTGCCGGCGAGGTTGGCGATATCCTGCCTGCTGAGCATCAGGTTGAGTGTGCAGTTTTTTCCATTGCTGCCGTATGCATCGTACATCGTCATCAAAGCATCGGCAACTTTTCCGGGAACGTTCATCCGGGCAAGTTTCAGGGATTTGTTTTCGACTTCAATCAGTTCTTCATTATAAAATTTCAGCAATCCCAAAGCAAGCTCAGGGTTGTCGCGGATGATGCGCATAAAATCTTTGTTGTCGAGGTAACAGATCACCGTGTCATCCAAAGCCACAGCCGATACCGGCTGTTCTTTCCGTTCATCGATGCTGCAAAAACCAAGAATCTCACCTGACTTTGCAAAACGAAGAATGAGTTGCTTGTCGTCCTTGTCAGATTTAAAAATTTTCACCTTCCCGGTATTGATGAAGTAAACACCATCGGATTCGATGCCTTCCATTAAAATACGCTGACCTTTCACGTAAACAAAACAACGTTTGGCGGCGGAAACTTCCTGCAGGCATTCCGGGGAACAGTTTCGCAACACTGAACAGCCAAGCGAAACACAGGTTGAACAATCAGCATTGACATTGATGTGTGACTTTTTAATTTTGTTTGCAACCATTGTCATAGTGTTTTGTTGATTAGAAAACCGGCTTACCGGGAAAATGAAGTACAATCCCGACGAACACGATTGTGGTTTATATTAAAAACTTGTAAATAGAAAAAGAAATCACAATGAATAAAATGACATTTGTCAACTTTGCTTAAATTATTTCTTAGGTAATAAAAAAAGCCGGCGAAAAACCGGCTTTATGATGCTATAATAAGGATATAAGGCGTCAGGCTTCAAATTTTATTCCCTGTGCCAACGGAAGTTCGGTAGAATAGTTAATGGTATTGGTTTGCCTGCGCATGTAAACCTTCCAGGCATCGCTTCCCGACTCACGTCCGCCGCCGGTTTCTTTTTCACCGCCAAAAGCGCCGCCGATTTCAGCGCCGCTGGTTCCGATGTTCACGTTGGCAATCCCGCAATCACTTCCTTCGTGAGAAAGAAATTTTTCTGTCTCCAGGAGATTTTTTGAAAAGATGGCAGAGGATAATCCCTGCGGAACGTCGTTGTGCAGGGCAATGGCCTCATCGATGGTTTTGTATTTCATGATGTACAGCAATGGGGCGAATGTTTCTTCGCACACAACCTGGAGGTTTTTTCCAACTTCAGCGATGCATGGCTTCACGTAACATCCGCTTTCAAATCCGTTTCCGGTCATCACTTCCCCGCCATAAATAATTTTACCGCCTTCTTTTTTCACCCGCTCAATGGCGTTCAGAAAATCGGCAACGGCATGTTTGTCAATCAGCGGACCGACCAGCGTGTTTTTATCCAATGGATGGCCAATGTGAATATGCTGGTAGGAATTCACCAGTTTGGTTTTGAAATTTTCATAAACGGATTCGTGGATGATCAGCCTGCGTGTAGATGTGCAGCGTTGTCCGGCTGTTCCAACCGCTCCGAACAACACAGCGCGTAAGGCCATATCAAGATCAGCATTTTCGGTGATGATGATGGCGTTGTTGCCGCCGAGTTCGAGCAAACTTCTTCCGAGACGTTCACCGACAATTTTTCCAACGCGCTTTCCAACGCGTGTGGAACCGGTTGCAGAAATCAGAGGAACGCGGTGATCGGCGAGGAAATTATCACCGATGTATTTGGAGCCGCCGGCGACGAGGTTCACAACACCTTCTGGAACATTATTTTTTTTCAGCACACCGGCGATGATGTGGTGAGTGGCAATGGCGCACAACATGGTTTTGCTGGACGGTTTCCAGATCACCACGTCTCCGCAAACCAGCGCCAGCATGGCATTCCAACTCCATACGGCAACCGGGAAATTGAATGCTGAAATAACGCCAATGATACCCAACGGGTGATATTGTTCGTACATGCGGTGGCGTGAACGCTCACTGTGCATGGTGAGTCCGTATAATTGTCGTGACAGGCCTACGGCGAAATCGCAGATGTCGATCATCTCCTGGACTTCTCCCAATCCTTCCTGGTAAATTTTTCCCATCTCGTACGAAACAAGTTTGCCGAGCGGCTCCTTGAATTTACGAAGTTCATCACCGATCTGGCGGACGACTTCACCGCGTTTCGGAGCAGGAATCATTCTCCATGTTTTAAAGGCTTCCTGTGCGGTGCGGACGATGGTTTCATAATCTTCGGTAGTGGCCTGTTTAATTTTTCCGATCAGTATTCCGTCGGAAGAAGAAAAAGATTCGATGACTTCTCCTTTGGTTTCGATCCATTGTGTTCCGGTACAGGCTCCGTTGTTGACGTCTTTGATACCAAGGGTTTTCAGCATTTCGGCAACACCAAAATCCTGTGTGGCAAGAGTTTCAGATTTCATTGTAAATAAATTTTCCGCAAAGATATTAAAAAGGGAAGATGGTTGAAGGGTGGAGAACGGGGGAAATGGGAATGGGAGAAAGCGGTGAAACGGAGAATGGAAAGTTTTACGACGGATCCTTTTTCTTCGGGATGGTTTTGAAAATGTATTCGGCTATTTTTTGAAAATTCCCTTTCATGATTTCGCGGGTGTCGTTGGTGTTACTTGGGAAATCCACGACCACCACATCACCATACAATTGTTTTCCGTCCACATTAAAAATGGAGTAATGTACTTTCAGTTGACGCCGGTATATTTTCATGGCCAGGTCGAGGCAGTCATCGTAGTTGGTTTTGATTTCGAACTGGTTTAAAAAAACAAAAAGATCGGTGCCGTATTTGTCAGAAAGAACGGAAAGCAATTCCGGATGACTCAGTTTTACATTCATATATTTTAAGTCATGAATCTCTTTCAGTTTTGAAGAACGGTTTTTTGAAAACAGCGATTTGTGTTTTTGCAAAGTATCGGCGGGATGGGAAACGGGGAATACGGTATCCATTTCATAATTGAGGGAACCATCAATGATCTCCAGCTCTTTGGCAGTTTCCGTTGATTCGTTTGCCAGAAGTGAAACCACCTGGTAATTTTTTGCCAGCCGTTCGGCAACCGTTTTCGACAGTCCGTTCCGGAATTCTGTGCGGATCATTTTTACATTTTCCTGGTTGTACTCGGAAATATCACGATCGGCATCCGACAGGTGCATGATCGGGTTGTATGGAACGAGAAGAATTTTTTTATAAAGCGTATCCGGCAAAATTTTTTGTCCTGACGAATCGCGTTGCGCGTATGCGGAGAGAAAGAGACAAATGGAAAATAATAGCGAAAGAAATTTTTTAAACATCAACCGTTTTTTTTCCTGATACGAAAAAAGAGAGAGCGGGTTGCTGTAATTTTTTCCGGTGAAATGAAGCAGCATGTTATACAATTGTCCTGCTGGTCGAAGTTGGCTCACCCGCAAGCCGGCACACGAAACTTCCATCTTCGGGGCTGCTATTAATGAGTTCAATAAGCGGATCAATTAATCACATGCTTCCAGATGTCGTTGCCGATGGTGTAGGCCATCAAGGCAAGAAGGATCACCATCCCGACGATCTGCGCGCGCTCCATGAATTTGTCGGAGAATTTTTTCCGCGTCAGCGATTCGATCACAAGAAAAATACTGTGACCGCCGTCGAGTGCGGGAATCGGGAGAATGTTCATGAAGGCAAGAATCATGGAAAGCAACCCGGTAATCGTCCAGAACCTGCGCCAGTCCCAGATGCCGCCGTAGATGGTGGCAATGCCGATGGGACCCTGCAGCGAGTCACTTGCTTTTTCATGGCCGGTGAAAATCCGTTTCAATCCTTTCAGGTTTGATACAATCGCATCGAATGCATCGGCGGTTCCGAGTCTCAGCGCACTGGAAAAAGTATAATCTGTTTTCGGATACGGATTTTTTGCCGACACGCCAATCACACCGATCGAATCCACTACCGCCACCAGCACGGCTTTTGTGCCGTCGTTCCTGATCACGCCGATGTTCACCGGTTTTCCTTTGTTGTTGTGAACGGCTTCACGCAGTTGTCCCCACAGCGAAATGGAATCGTTATTCATGCTCACGATCTTATCATTTTTAGTGAGTCCGGCATGCGCCGCCGGGCTGTTCGCATACACCGAGTCGATGGAGAAAACAAAATTATCGGTGCCGATGAAATTTCCCCTTCCCGCCTGTGTGACGTCGCGGTAGAAACCATCGGGAACGGTTATGTTCAGCGTCGCATCATTTCGCTTCACCGTTAACTCGCAGCCGAAAATAACTTTCCCGGAAAGCAAATCATCAAACCGTTCGATGGGTTTCCCGTTGAGAGCAACTACCTGGTCTCCGGTCTGCAATCCTATTTTCTTTCCAAGCTCGTATGAATAAATTCCATCCGACACATTGGAGTTGGAAAGATATTGTTTGTCGAAATGAACCAGGTTGAAAGAATAAATCACAATTCCTAAAATCACATTCATGGTAACGCCGGCCACCATCACGATTAATCTTTGCCATGCAGGTTTGGAGCGGAACTCCCACGACTCCGCCGGTTGTTTCATGGCATCGGTATCCATGCTTTCGTCAATCATCCCTGAAATTTTTACATAGCCACCCAAAGGAAGCCAGCCGATTCCGTATTCGGTATCGCCTTTTTTGAAACTGAAAAATTTGAATCCCCAGGCATCGAAGAAGAGATAAAATTTTTCCACACGGATTCCAAAAGCGCGCGCCGCGAGGAAATGTCCGAGTTCGTGAAGTGTCACTAAAATTGCAAGCCCCAGGATCAACTGGGCTGCCATGATTAATCCAGCCATTTATTTTTTCTGATTAGTGTGATGGTGATGAGTGCGCAAAGTTGCAAAATAAAAAGTTGTGAGGGTGAATGAAGGGTGAATACGGATCAGGCAGGAAGAAGTTCGAGTGCACGTTTCCTGGTTTCGCTGTCGGTTTCCACGTAATCCTGGTACGAAGGCTGTTGGATGAAAGAAATTTTATTCATGCAGTCTTCGATCACATCACTCATTTCAAGAAACCCGGATTGGTTGCGAAGGAAAGCTGCAACCGCCACTTCATTCGCAGCGTTGATGATGCACGGCATATTGCCGCCTTGTCTCATCGCTTCCATGGCCAGCGCCAGGTTGCGAAAGGTGTTGGTGTCGGGTTTTTCGAAAGTAAGCGAAGGGTAGTTTGTAAAATCGAAACGGTTGAAATCGGATTTCATCCGCTGCGGATAACCCAGTGCATATTGAATCGGGAGTTTCATGTCCGGTAAACCCATTTGTGCTTTCATGCTTCCGTCTTCAAACTGAACGATGCTGTGAATGATGCTCTGCGGGTGAACGACTACATCAATCTGTTCCGGTGTTAAACCGAAAAGCCATTTGGCCTCGATCATCTCCAGCCCTTTATTCATCAGCGTTGCCGAGTCGATGGTGATTTTAGCTCCCATGTCCCAGTTCGGATGTTTCAGCGCCTGTTCTTTTTTTACTTCAGCAAGAAAATTTTTATCCTTTCCCCTGAAAGGCCCGCCGGAAGCGGTGAGGTAAATTTTTTCAATGTTATTATGCCATTCACCGGCAAGGCACTGGAAGATGGCGGAATGTTCCGAATCGACGGGGTAAATGTTCACGGCTTTTTCTTTCGCAAGAGAGGTGACCAGTTCTCCGGCAACGACCAGTGTTTCTTTGTTGGCGAGAGCAATGTGTTTTCCTGCACGAATGGCTTCCAGCGTGGGTTTCAATCCTGCATACCCGACGATGGCAGTGAGAACCAAATCAATGCTGTCCATCTGCACCGACTGGATGATGGCTTCTTCTCCTCCAAAAACTTTCACAGGAAATTCTTTCAGCGCATCGCGCACATCCTGTAGTTTGGATGTGTCGGCGATCACCACCGTATTCGGTAAAAATTCTTTTGCCTGTTGAATCAGTAACCGTGCGTTGCCATTGGCGGTGAGCAATTCCACTTCGAAATGATCCGGGTGGGAACGGATCACCTGCAACGCCTGCGTTCCGATGGAACCGGTGGAACCTAAGATGGCAAGGTGTTTTTTCACGAAGAAATTTTGGATAAAGGTACCGCAATTTTTTTCAACTCATCGGCAATCTTCCTGTCGTTTGCAAGTCGCGGAACTTTATTTTGTCCGCCTAATTTGCCCTGCGATTTCATGTAGGTGATGAATGCATCTTTCGGCAAGGCATGAATTTTCAGCGGCTGCAGGATGTGGCCTTTGATGAGGTCGCTGTAATAAATATTCTGCTCACGTAAATTCTGATCCATCGTCAGCCTGAATTTTTCAGGATCGGCGGGAGGGGAAGAAAATTCGATGAACCATTCGTGGTAAGGCAACTCACCTTCTTCCGGGTTTACTTCCGGAGCCACGGTGAACTCAACGATTTCGGCATGCTGTTCATGAGCGGTTTTCATGAGTGCTTTTTCAACTTCTTCCGAAATCACGTGTTCGCCGAATGCCGAGATGTAATGTTTGATTCGCCCGGTGACCATGATTTTGTACGGATCTTTCGAAACAAATTTGATGGTGTCGCCGAGGCTGTAAGCCCACAGGCCGGCATTGCTACTTAAGATGATGGCGTAGTTGACGCCCATCTCCACCTCGCGGATGGAAATTCGTTTCGGATCCGGGTTGAAAAATTCCGCAGCGGGAATGAACTCATAAAAGATACCGGAATTCAAAAGCAGCAACAATGAATTTTCTTTTTGTGAATCCTGGTAAGCAATGAATCCTTCGGAAGCAGGATACAGTTCGATCGAATCAATTTTTTTTCCGACGCTTTGTTCAAATTTCTTCCGGTAGGGTTCGTAGTTCACGCCGCCGTAAACGAAGAGAGAGAAGTCGGGGAAGAGGTCTTTTATTTTTTTCCCTGTCCGTTCATGCAGCTTGTCGAAATACATCTGCACCCACGGCGGAATGCCGCTGATGAAGGTCATGTTCTCGTTCATCGTTTCTTCGACAATCTGATCCACCTTCATTTCCCAGTCTTCGAGACAATTTGTTTTGTATGATGGCAACTGGTTACGGCGCAGGTATTCCGGCACATGATGATTTGCAATTCCGCTTAAACGGCCAACGGGTATTTGATGTATGTGATCCAGTTCGGGACTGCCGGAAATGAAAATCAATTTTCCGCTGAGGAATTTTGAATTTCCTGTTTCGGCGATATAGCTCAGCAAGGCGTTCCGGGTGGAGTCAAGATGATTCGGAAGAGAATCTTTGGTGATCGGAATGTATTTGATCCCGGAAGTGGTGCCGGAAGTTTTTGAAAGATACAGCGGCTTTCCTTTCCACAAAACATTCTCTTCACCGGATTTTATTTTTTCGATGTACGGTTTCAGTCCTTCGTAATCGCGCACCGGCACACGCTTTTTAAAATCTTCGTAGCTGAAAATGTTTTGGAAGTCATGTTCTTTCCCGAACAGGGTATTTTTTCCTTCGCGGAGGAGTGTTTTAAAAACACGCTGCTGATCCGCAATACCATTCCCCGCATTCATCCTGTTTCGGAATGCAACCAATTTTGCGAGGGGTTTGCTGAGAAGTGAAAGAAGCGACATCGGGTGGAAAAATATGGAAGGGCTATTCTGTTGTTTGGTGATCGCTAAGATATTGTTTCTAATTCACAAAAGACGCATGACGAAAGGCGAAACCGGGAAATCAGAAGGATATGTATTTCTGCGGATCCAATGCTGCGCCGTTGTACCACAGTTCGAAATGAAGATGCGGGCCGTTGCTCAGCTCGCCTGAGTTGCCGATGATGGCAATGACTTCCCCGGCTTTTACAAAATCACCCGGCTTTTTCAGCAGCGATGAATTGTGTTTGTAAAGAGAGAGCAGGTTGTTGGAGTGCTGGATGCCGATCACATAACCGGTTTCCGAGGTGAAGTTGGCAACGAGGACGGTTCCGTCGAGTGTGGCTTTCACGGCTTCGTTGGCATTGGAAGCAATGTCGATTCCATAATGTTTGGTAACGGGATCGAAGCGGCTGGTCACCGTTCCTTTTACCGGCGGAAAAAAAAGAAAGCCGCTCATGTTGTTGGAGAAGGCCGTGTTCTCTTTCACGCCCAAAGTATACCTGTCCTGTGATTCGATTTCTTTCCGGAGCATCGAGTCCTGGTAAGATTTTTTGAGTGAATGGATCGTGTCGAACTTGGCTGCCGGCGTTTTCTTGTTTTCTTCTGTGCCGGTACTGAAATTTCCGTTCACGATGTTGCTGATGTTCTGAATGTAAAGATCCCGCGCATTCAGCGCCTTTTCCATCGAATCGGCTTTGGATGCGAGTGTGATGATGCTTCGCTGCATGTTCACATCGGCATAACCCGGGATGTATTCACGCAACGGAGTAAAGGCGATGATGAAAGTGGTTAGGGTGATGAGGAGAAGAATGGTGACGCCTACGGCCACAAATACATTCAGCGGGCGAAGGTTGAATGAAGCCTTCTCTTCGAAAGTCTGTTCATTCATGATCACCAGCCTGTATTTGTTTTTAAGGCGTTGAAATAATTTTCTCTTTTTTTTCTCTTCTGCCATGCGTTTCGGTGTAGCCCGGATGATTTTTGAAGTGTTCAAATATCGGGAATAAAATCAGTTGAAAACCCTTGTTGTATTTTCCTCTAACTTTTTAAAAGACTATTAAAATATTTTCGCAGTTTTGCAGTTATAACTGTCTTCTCCCGCAAGTAGCGAATCATGCGTACCTCCACAGCTGCAAGGCTCTCTTTTTTTATCCTCCTGTTTATCCTGGCGGCGTGTTCCAATACCAAGAATACGTTTGTGAACCGTACGTTTCACAATCTTTCGGCTCATTACAACGGGTATTACAATGCCGGGTTAAAGCTGGAAGACGGAGAGGAAAAACTGGCAGCATCGCACCAGGATAAATACGACCGTGTGCTTTCTGTTTTTAAATACGGTGACCAGAACAAAGCCAAGGCGATATTCCCGCAGATGGATGATGCCATCAAACGCACATCCACAGTCATCTCACGCCACACGATCATCAACAAAAATGGCAACGAAGTTCCGTCGGCAGAGAAATGGATTGACGACAACTGGCTGGTGTATGGCAAAGCGCTTTTTTTCAAACATGAATATTTTGAAGCCATCGAAACATTCAAGTACATCGAATCGACGTATAAGAAAGAACCCACCCGGTTTGCGGCTTCACTGTGGCTGGCGAAATGTTTTCTCGAACTTACACAGTTGCGTGAAGCGGAGGACAAGCTCGATTATCTCAGGAACCAGAAAGACATGCCGCGCAAACTGAAAGGTGAATACGAAGCAGTGGCGGCCGATTTTTATCTCCAGACAAAAAATGTTCAAAAGGGAATTGAGCACCTGAAAAAGGCATCCATCCTGGCGAGGAAACGTGTCGACAGGATCCGTTACATGTTCATCCTGGCGCAGCTTTACCAGAAACAAAATGATTACCAGAAGGCATTCAGCCTGTACACGCAGGTCATCAAAAAAAATCCGCCATACGAAATGGATTTCAATGCGCGCATCAACCGGGCGCGGTGTTACGATGCCGACAGCAAAGGCGGAGAATCGGTGAAGAAGGAATTGCTGAAGATGAAAAAGGATCCGAAGAACAAAGAGTACTTCGACCAGATCTATTATGCACTGGCAGGCATTGCCCAGAAAGAAAACAACGAAGCAGAAGCGATTGATTACCTCAACCAATCAGTGAAAGCCAGTACATCCAACAACAATCAGAAAGCGCTTTCTTATCTTGAACTCGGCAAAATATATTTCGCCAAACCGGAATACAAAAAATCGCAGGCGTATTACGACAGCACGGTGAGCTACCTGGGCAACGATTACCCGACTTATTCTGAAATTCTGAACCGGAGGAACACGCTCACCAAGCTGGTAAAATACCTGCGCACGATCCAGCTGGAAGACAGTTTGCAGCAGCTGGCAAAACTTTCAAAGGAAGACCAGGAAAAATTAATCTCCGATAAAATCAGGAAAGAAGAAGAAGAAAAGGAAAAAGAAAAGGAAGAGCAGCAGTCGAACCAGATCTTCCAGCAGAATACTCAGGAAGCAAACCAGTTCAACAAAGGAGCCGGGTCGAACTGGTATTTTTACAATGCGCAGGCGGTGAGTTTCGGGATGAATGAGTTTGCGAAGAAATGGGGAAACCGCAAGCTGGAAGACAACTGGAGGAGAAGCAGCAAGGAAACCGTTCTTCAGAATGAAGAGCCGGAGCAAAAAGATTCCCTGGTGTCGAATGAAAAAGAAATCAAATCAGCAAAAGAGTTGCAGGAAGAAAAAAAGAAAAATATGCTGAAGAGCATTCCGGCAAGCACCGAGGCGCTGAACAAATCAACCAACAAAATCATTGATGCGTTTTACAATGCAGCCATGATTTATAAAGACCAGTTGAACGATCCCCGCGAAGCGGCCATCCTGTTTGAAGAGCTTTTGGAAAAGTACCCGAAATGCAAATACGAGTTGCAGAGTTATTACCAGCTTTACAGGATCTATGCGGCGCTGAGTGAAAAATCAAAAGCGGATCATTACAAGAACATCATCCTCACCGAACACGGCGACAGCGAGTATGCAGAGATTCTCAGGAACCCGAATTATGCCGCTGAGATGGCCGGAAGAAAATCGAATCTGGAAATTTATTATGAAGAAACATACCGCAAGTTCCTCAATGCCGAATACGCATCGGTGATCCAGAGAAAAGGAGAATCGGATTTGCTGTACCCTCAGAATCCATTGGTGCCGAAGTTCGATTACCTGAAAACGTTATCCATCGGGAAAACACAAAGCCTGAAAACGTTTGAAGTGTCGCTGCAGGACATCATCCGGAATTATTCCGGCGACCCGGTGAAAGATCAGGCACAGGATATTCTCGATTACATCCATGGAAAATCATCGGAGATGCAGGGGGAACAACCTCCGGCAGCCGACACCACGAAAAGGCTGTATGTGTACAACCCGGATACGACACAATTCGTCATCATTGCCTTTCAGAACATCGGCGGGCCGGTGAACTCAGATACGCTGCGACGGAAACTGTCGAACTACAACGGAAAGTATTACAGCCTGAAAGGGTATGGCATCAGCAACCTGTTGTACGATCACCGTACGCAGATCGTGGTGGTAAAAGAATTTGCAAATAAAGAAGAAGCGCTCGAATACCACAACGGGCTGAACGACAACGACGAGGTGTATGGAAACCTCGACCCTGTCGCCTACCAACAGTTCATCATTTCATCCAACAACTTCGCAGCATTTATCGGGGAGAAAAAGCTGGATGTTTACTACGATTTTTTCAGGAGTTTTTATAAGTGACGGTTCATTACCTGCGAATACGAATCCTTACGAATGAAGGTGGTGTCCGCAGATTCGCATTCATCCATTTCAAAATGAGCCACTGGTTCCGGGTTAAAAATAATTTGTACGCGTCAAAAATATTCTAACTTTGCTGCCGGTATAAAAAATCAACATTGAAACTTAACATTGCAGGAACATGTTTAACAAAAACGATAAAAACAATTCGACGATCAGCAAGGGATCTGAGAGTCCATCTTCATCCATCAACCTGATTGGTGCTGGAACGGTCATCGAAGGAGATATCCGTTCAAACGGCGACATCCGCATTGACGGAACGGTATACGGCTCCATCACATCAAAAGCAAAAGTGGTGATTGGAACCACGGGAGTCATCGAAGGAGATGTAATCAGTCAGAATGCCGATGTTTCCGGAACCATCAAAGGAAAGACAACGGTTTCTGAATTGCTTTTTCTGAAGTCAAGTGCAAAAATCATCGGTGATATCGTCACCGGTAAATTAGTGGTGGAAGTAGGAGCATCCTTTACCGGCTCCTGCAACATGGGCCCGCTGATCAAGGACATAAAAGATGGAGACAAACCAGCCGAACTCAACAAAGAAAAAGCAGCCTACTCCTGACAGCTACATGCGGTATGCCACGATGGGTACTCAAATGCTCATCATCATGGCGCTGGGAGCATTCGGAGGGTATGCGCTCGACCAGTGGCTGCACATCAAGTTTCCCATCTTCACCATTTTGTTGAGCCTGGTTTCCATTGCAGCGGCGCTGTATCTTTCCGTCAAAGATTTTCTTAAAAAATAAGTTGTCGTCATGACAAAAGATTCCCTCGGTTTCCTGAAGGCAATTTTTCTTTTCTCCTTGATAGTGGCGGCGGCGGCGTATGTTTGTTTCATTACTTTTTTGGGTGACAAGGTGAATCACATCACGTGGATCATTTTTTTTTATTTCATCATCATCACCGTTGCTTTTCATCTCGGGCTGCTGAATTCATCGAAAGGAAAACCACAGGGCTTTGTGCGGTATTACATGGGCGCCACTACACTCAAACTTTTCATCCACCTCATTACATTATTATTGTATTGCCTTTTTAACAGGGAAGAAGCGGTTCGGTTCATCGTCACCTTTCTTATTTATTACCTGGTTTATACCGGGTTTGAAGTGGCTGTTGCCATGAAAAAGTTCAGGAAAAACTGAGACATACCACCTGGCGGCGGCGGCCCGAACTCACCTGTTTCATGCGGCATCCCGTACATGTTAAATATTCCGTTAATTTTGTATAGGATAAAACGACGGGAACATATATTCCCGGAATCACCAGTACATGAATCCGGGAAACAAAGAAACAGAGCGTTACCCTTGTGGCATCCGCTATTTATGAAGAAAATCAAAAGCCGGCGAACCGGATTTTTCCTGAATACCATTTCATCTTTTAATAATGGAGTTTATAATTGTAAGATTATCGGTGATGAAAGAGAATTACAAGTTATTAAATTATCAGTGATAAAATAGAAAAAGTAAAAGCCGTCCCGAAATATTTCGGGACGGCTTTTTAAATCAAAATGAAAAAATTATTTTTTTTACTGTTACTACTTCTATTGCAATCTGCTTTGGGACAGAACAGAAACAATGTTTGGATGTTGGGGGGGGCAATAGCACCCACCTACCCTAAATTTGGAATTGATTTTAATTCAGGAGTCGTAGACACATTTTCTGTTTTTAGGGGGATAAATTTTTTCATCACCAACGCTAGTATCTGTGACACAACCGGCGAGTTACTTTTTTATACCAACGGTGATTACATAGAAAACAGGAATCATTCAAGATTGTTGAATTCAACCAATTTTAATCCTACGGTAACTGGAGATACTATCTATGGTTCAAACGTTCCGCAAGGCGCTCTTGTTTTACCGTATCCCAGCCATCCAGATTGGTATTATGTCTTTCATGTGAATGGTGAAAGTTTCAATGCTCATGGCCTCAACAACTATGAACCTCTCGAATTACGTTACAGTGTTGTGGATATGAATCTTGCTGGTGGGTTAGGAGGAATTATTGCCAATAAAAAAAACATTTCTATTATTAATGATACACTCACTCTTGGAAGGATCACTGCATGCAAACATGCCAACGGAAGAGACTGGTGGGTA
>JAPLDA010000111.1 GCA_026391945.1 Bacteroidota bacterium
AGAAAATTCCCGAGCGAAAAATTCAAACCCGGAGCCTGGTTATCGACTCCGTCAATAATTTGTAACGAGCGAACCGGCGATGTGCTGTTGAATCCTCTGGTGTTGATGATGGTGAATCCTAAACTGGCTGACGTCTGGTCAACACCTTTCAGGCTTCCCAATGCTTCGTAAAAAGATGTCTGCGGACACTCTTTGATAGCAAGCCTATCCATCGACTCCACGGTGAGCGGAGCTTCTTTCTGTTTTTCTGAAATGCGGCTTCCTGTAATCTCTACACTTTTCAGTTCCACCTCTTTTGATTTCAACTTAATCGTAAACGGTTTGTCGGAAGAGGTTACTTTGATCTCCTGCGAATCAAATCCCACAAAAGAAACGACGATGGTAAAAGGAAGCGGTTGTGATGTTTTCAATTCAAACTTTCCATCGAAATCGGTTGCTGTTCCAATGGTAGTTCCTTTCAATACCACGGTAGCGCCGATGATCGCTTCATTGGTTTTGCCATCGCGGATCGTTCCGTTGATGTGCTGGGCAAATGCTGTATAATTAAGCAGGAGAAAAAAAAATAGGAAGAAACTGTTGTGCTTCATGGCCTGGTATCAGCAGTTGATTTTTCAAAAGTGGTGAAAAGGATTCACAATTGAAAGTTCTATGAAAAAATCTGTTCCATCGAAATGCCATTTTTTATCCCCCTGAACTACGCAGGAAGACAAACGGGCAGTACGATCATAAATTCCGTTCCTTCCCCTGCCGTGCTTTCCACTTTTATTTCTCCGCCATGTGCCTTTACAATATCATAACTCAGGCTCAGCCCCAACCCGGTGCCTTGTCCTGCCGGTTTGGTTGTAAAAAAAGGATGAAAGATTTTTTCTTTGATGGCTTCCGGAATGCCATTGCCATTGTCGCGTATGGAAATAATAATTTGCTGTCCGGATAATTTCGTTGTCAGCGAAACCATTGGCTTCCAATGACCCCTTCCGGCAGAACCCGATTTATCTTTTTCCCTCACAGAATAAAAAGCATTGTTCAGTAAATTCAAAATCACCCTTGACAAATCCTGTTCAACAACTTCGAGTCCAGGAAGGCCTGCCGTCAATGATTTTACAATCTCGCATTCAAAATCAGGAATGGTGGCGCGCATGCTGTGGAGCGCCAACGTCATCGTTTCGGTGCTGAGTTCATTGATGTCGGTCTGTATTTTTTCGCTCCCCGACGAACGGCTGTGCATCAGCATTCCTTTTACAATGCTGTCGGCGCGTTTGCCATGCTCCGTGATTTTGGAAAGATTTCTTTTGAGATCGCCGGCAATTTCCTTTCGTTCCGATTCGTCTTTGGCAAGCATCAGTTCGTCCACGAGTTCGCTGCTCACTTCCGAAAAATTATTGACAAAGTTGAGCGGGTTTTTTATTTCGTGCGCGATGCCCGCTGTCATTTGTCCGAGGGCCGCCAGTTTTTCCTGCCGCACTAATTGCGATTGCGTTTCTTTCAGTTCGCGGGTGCGGTCTTCCACTTTGTGTTCGAGGTTGACTGACAAATCTTCAATCGTATGGAATGCGTCTGATATTTTATAGGAAAGAATATAGGCCTGCGTTAAAATAAAAATAAAAAAACCGTAATGTCCGATGATGCCCGTATTGATAACGAAGTTCAGGTAGAGGATATCATTGAGGCCGAATATGAGAGCGGCGAGCCAGCTGAAGAGAAGCAACACGGCCCCCTGCTGCTTTTTGATCACCTGCCTGATGGAGAGGATGAAAAAATAAATAAATTCCGAGTACAGGAAAGCCTGGAACCCGATCACGATGGATGTATAAAAAGGAGTGGGGGTAAATAAAATTATGATACTTACAATGCATGTAATACTTCCTATTATTTGCAAAGCGGTTTTGGAAATGGAATGGCTGAATACATGGTACAAATACAAACTAAAAAACAATCCGCTGGTGAACATGGATAAATACTCGATCCGGTAACCGATGTTGATGCTGAACCCAGGAAAAAAATAATAGATCAACCGTTCGTTGATCAGAAAGGTTCTCATAAGAATATCGAAACAGAGAATGGCGAACCAGAAGGCCGCCTTTTCAGTTCTTCTCAAAAGAAAAATCCACAAGTGATAGATGAATAAAATGAAAAGAGTCCCGGCGAGGAACATGGCAAATATGAGATTCTCTTCTCTGACCTGCGTGATGTGTTCCGGTGTTCCGATGCGAATGCTTTCCCACAAGCCACCTTTGTGATGAAAATTATTGGCAACCTGTACTACGATTTCAAGCTGATCGGATCCTGCATTGAAGTTCTTTGCCAGGGGATGCATCTGCGGTTTTATTTCACCGGGAATAGAAGATACCGTCCCATTGGAAGCAACGAAATCATGGTTGATCCATAATTGATAGGAAGACGCAGCGTCTAAAAGTTTAATCGCTAAAACAGGATACGAATGATTCAGCTTGACTTTTAACCGGTACGTCGCAAAGCCCTGCCCGGTAATCTTTTCAGAATGTACTGCCAGATCATTCCAGGCTCCCGGTACTGTTAGGTAAACAGGGTTAGCGGGTAACGAATCCGGTTTAAAATCCTGCGGAGTGTATAATTGGTTCCAGTAAAATTCCCAGGAACCATCCAGTTTAACATCTCCGTTTTTTTCAAAATCCCAGTTGGATAAATCAAGGACTCCGTCTTTTGCCAAAGGGATGGTACGCACAGATTGATTACACGATGAAAACAGAATCACCGGTAACAGCAGAAACAGCAAACGGAATTTATTCATACCAGGAAATTCTGAAAAGCATTCTGAAATTAATGCAGCTCTCCTCTCTTAAAAATCCCTTCCGGACAACAAGTAATAAAAATTCAGTGTGAAATACAAATGGTGCTCCTATTCCCTGAATAGCCGGCAGAAACAAGCATTCTCAGGAAAAAAATTTCCTCGTCAGCACTTTCTGAAACTCCCGTTGAATGACAAGATCCGCCAGCAGCCAGGCAAACTCTTCCTGCGAAGCATGGTTGAGAAGTTCTGTGTATTTTTTTTCGCTGATGTCGATTCGGTAAAGCAGCGACTGAAACGCGATGGAGTCGTCCTGGTACAACCGATCGAGCAATGGAGTTACCTGGTCTTTCAATTCAGCATAAGCCGTCATTTCGTTTCCGCTAAAAGAAATTTCGTGGCCGAATAGTTGAAAATCTTTTTTTATCTGTTCAGCGGTAAGGCGGATGATTTCGAGATCCTTCCTGTATTTTTCAACCTGCTCAGGATTCACTTTCCGATTTTTTTTCTTTGCTGAAATCGATGATGAGTCGTTGCACTGGCCTGTTGTTGAGGAGATGCTCTCTAATAATTTCATCCACGTCCGTTGTTTGAACACCGCCATAGTAAATGCCTTCCGGGTACACCACCACCGATGGGCCGTAATCACAGGCATCGAGGCATCCGGCTCTCTGTGCGCGGATTTCTTCGTTCAGGTTTTTATCTTTCAACGACTTCTTAAATGCTTTCACCAGTTCCATCCCGCAGGCTTCGCCGCAAGAGTTGCGTTCTCCTTCTTTGCGCTGGTTGGTGCAAATGAAAATGTGTTTCTTAAACTTCATGGCAACGAACTACGAATTTATACGAATGTACGAATTACGAATTAATGGTGTAATTTTAATGACCTGTATATTCTCTTTCAAAATAGATTCTTCTCTATTCGTATATTCGTACCTGATTCGTAATTCGTTGATTCCAGTAATTCGTAGATAAATGAATCCATACCTTGAAGTAATCCTCCGCTCCGTAGCCGTTTACCTGTTTGTGATCCTGGCCATACGGCTGTTTGGAAAAAAGGAACTGGCGCAGCTCTCCGTCATCGACCTTGTTTTTATTTTACTGATCAGCAACTCGGTTCAGAATGCCATGGTGGGGCCCGATACCAGCCTTGTCGGTGGCATGCTGGCCGCCGGTTCCCTGTTTGCTTTAAACTACGTCCTGAAATTTTTTCTCTACCGGAACAAATCTTTCAGCCAGCTTTTGCAGGGGAACCCCGTCATGCTCGTCCACCAGGGAAAAGTAATCCACGAACATCTTGAAAAAGAAAAAATATCCCTCGAAGAACTGGAAGCGGCTGCCCGGGAACATGGTGTGGAGAATATTAAACATGTTGATCTCGCCGTGCTGGAAGCCGACGGCAACATCAGCATCCTGTCGCACAATTATGAAAAAAGATCCGTCAGAAGACGCAAGGCACATAAAGTCCTCAGCAAAACGACCTGAACTTTAGGGAGCCTCTAATTTTTGTTTTCGTCTTTTTTAATTTTTCTGAAAATCACGTAGGAATACACAACCGGAACGAATGTGATCATCACCATGATGAAAACAAAAAGGAACATGGAAACATGTTCCGGTAACAACAGGCAAAGAACAGCTCCTGCCAGTCCTCCGTAAAACCAGAACTTTCCGCCAAGTTCATGTGTCTTCCTCCACACTTCAGCATGGTCGAGCGTCCACGGCGTACGGATGCCGACAAAAAAATTCGGACGGAGGTTTCGCATAAAATTGCCGATGAGAGCGAACAAGACAAACACCGCTGAAAAAATAATCTTCGTGCTGAAAGGATGAGAACCGCCGGCAGAAGCGTGGATGGTAACAAAATAAAAAATGAGGAAGAAAGATGCAATCGCAAGACGGATACCCGTATACGATTTGATGAAGTAATCATAATTTTTTTTCCTCGGGTCGATCAGCGGAATGTAACGAAGGATGAAGTAAAGCACGACAGCAAAGCAAGGCATGATAAAAGCGCCGAATGCTTTGGAGGAATAGCTGTCCGGTTCACCCTGCATGTTAAAATGGGTGGCGATTTTTTCCGGGAGATCATTCCAGATCACGGCTGAATAAATAAACGGGACGAGTAACAAAACCCAGAAAACCCATTCGTGTTTTGATCGTGTGATTTTTTCCATAGCCATTGTAAGTTTAAATTGACAAGAATTTATTTCCGCGTGAACCGGTAAAGCCATTTGATGAGTTCATCCATCTCCGTGGTGTTAAGAGAATAATAAATGTACTGCCCTTCCCTGATCGAGACGACAAGATTGGCCTGGCGAAGAATGTCGAGGTGATGTGAAATGCTCGGCTTGCTGAATTCAAAAGCATTGGCAATTTCCCCGGCGGTGAGATCCTTTTTTTTCAGCATTTCAAGAATCTGCCTTCTCGTCGGGTCACTCAGCGCTTTGAAAAGAATGTTCATGATTTAATGTTTAGATAATTAGGCAATCATCTAAATGCAAACATAGAAAAAAATGAACGACAGAAAACACTTCCCGAAAAAAAAAAGGCGTTCATTCCTGAACGCCTTGAATATCCTCTTACGGTATCGTTTTACTCCATGCGAATGATCCGGCGCACAGCCATTCCCTCTTTCGTGATGAGCCTGATGAAATAAATTCCGCCTTCCAAATTTTTAAGCCTGTAAACATGCCTTCCGGCCTGCTGCAATTTATCAGAAAGAACTTCCCGCACCTTTTCACCGATGGCATTGTACACTTCCAGCGTGACCTTCTGCGAAACATCGAGATCATACTGTATGGAAGTCTCATTGGTAAACGGGTTCGGGAAAACAGCAAAGCCATTGGCAACACTTGCTTCATCAATGCCTACATTGATCGTGATGTAAACGGTATAGTCTTCAAACTGTCCGTACTGAACAGGCGTACACGGATCCGGCGCAGCATTGCCGCTGTAGTCGGAGCCGATGCGCATTCTCAGTGGCGTATTCAGCACCACGCCGGTTGACGGGATGCTCACCGTACCGGAATGATACTGCAACATGGCTGCCGAAGCAAATACGAGTTCGGCGGATTCAAAAATTCCGTTGTTGTTAAAATCAATCCACGCCATCACATTTTCCGTATAGGTTGGTCCCGTCGTAATGTTGATGGAATAAGACTGTCCTCTGAAAATATTCGTTGAAGCACTGCAGGTATAATCTTTATATCCATCTACTCCATCCAATGAATTGTTATGGATAGTATTGAAGTTGACGCTGTAAATCCCGATACTGCAGCAATACGCCGTGGTGGCCGGAGAACAGGAAGCAGGAACAGGTCCTCCGACATTGGCAAGAGTGACAGTTTTTGTGAGCGTATCACAACCAAATGCATTGCA
>JAPLDA010000067.1 GCA_026391945.1 Bacteroidota bacterium
AGCTTCTGATGTCACCACTCCTGGAGAATGTGCCGGTACTTATTCAAGAACGAAAACATGGAATGCTGTGGATGCTTGTGGTAACCAATCCGGAACAGTAAGTCAGACCATCATTGTTCAGGATATCACTGCTCCTTCTATTGGTCAGCCGGGTGCTGATGCAACCATCAGTTGTCCTGCTTCACCACAATTTACTGCGCCAACTGCATCCGACGCATGTGATCAGAATCCATCTGTTGTTGAAGTTTCTGATGTAACAACTCCGGGTGAATGTGCCGGTACGTATTCAAGAACCAAAACATGGAAAGCTGTTGACGCCTGTGGCAATCAATCTGGAACAGTAAGTCAGACCATCACTGTTCAGGATATCACTGCTCCTTCTATTGGTCAGCCGGGTGCTGATGCAACCATCAGTTGTCCTGCTTCACTGCTACCATCAGTTGTCCTGCTTCACCGCAATTCACTGCACCAACTGCAACAGATGCTTGTGATCAGAATCCAAGTGTTATCGAAGTTTCTGATGTTACAATTCCTTTAAGTTGTGGTTTGTACGAGCGAACTAAAACATGGAAAGCCGTGGATGCTTGCGGTAACGAATCAGGAACCGTCAGTCAAACCATCACCATCACTGATAATTCCGCACCTGCTATTGGCCAGCCGGGTCCCGATGCAACTATCAGTTGTCCGGCAACTCCGCAATTCACTGCTCCAACTGCAACCGATGAATGTTCTTCAGCTATTGTTGAAGAAATCTCAGATGTAACAACACCTGGTAATTGTTCAGGTAGCTATGTCCGTACAAAAACATGGCGTGCTTCTGATGCCTGTGGAAATCATTCAGGATCGGTAAGTCAAACAATAACTGTTGTTGATATTACAGCTCCTTCAATCGGCCAACCGGGTGCTGATGCAACCATTAGTTGCCCAGCTTCACCGCAATTCACTGCTCCGACTGCAACCGATGCCTGCGATCAGAATCCTCAAGTGATAGAAGTTTCAGATGTCACCGAGGCCGCGGAAGGCCAATGTGAAGGCACTTATACAAGAACCAAAACATGGAAAGCTGTTGACGCCTGCGGTAACCAATCAGGAACTGTTAGCCAGACCATCACAGTGATTGACAATACTGCTCCTTCCATTGGTCAACCTGGCGCTGATGCAACCATCAATTGTCCTGCTTCACCGCAATTCATTGCTCCAACTGCTACCGATGCATGTGATCATCATCCAAGAGTTGAAGAAGTTTCTGATGTAACAACGCCGGGTGAATGTGCCGGGACTTATTCAAGAACTAAAACATGGAAGGCTATAGACGCTTGCGGTAACGAGTCAGGAACGGTAAGCCAAACCATCCTTGTTCAGGACATCACTGCTCCTGCAATCGGACAACCGGGTGCTGATGCTACCATCAGTTGTCCTGCTTCACCGCAATTCACGGCACCAACTGCAACCGATGCATGCGATCAAAATCCAGGGGTTGTTGAAGTTTCCGATGTAACTACCCCGGGTGAATGTGCCGGTGCGTATTCAAGAACCAAAACATGGAAAGCTGTAGATGCTTGTGGTAACCAATCAGAAACGGTGAGCCAAACCATCCTTGTTCAGGATATCACTGCTCCTTCAATTGGTCAGCCGGGTGCTGATGCTACCATCAGTTGTCCTGCTACACCACAATTCACTGCTCCGACTGCTACAGATGCATGTGATCAAAATCCTCTGGTGATCGAGGTATCGGATGTAACTGTTCCATTAAGCTGTGGTTTGTCTGAGCGCACTAAAACATGGAAAGCTGTAGATGCCTGTGGTAACGAATCAGGAACCGTAAGTCAGACCATTACCATCACTGATAATTCTGCACCTTCAATCGGTCAGCCGGGTGCTGATGCAACCATCAGTTGTCCTGCTTCACCGCAATTCACTCCTCCGACTGCAACCGATGAATGCTCTGCAGCTGTTATCGAAGAGCTTTCAGATATAACTACACCGGGAAATTGTGCCGGCACTTACATCCGCGCAAAAACTTGGCGTGCTTCTGATGCCTGTGGTAATCACTCAGGATCTGTCAGTCAAACAATAACTGTAATTGATAACACAGCCCCATCGATTAGTCAGCCGGGTGCTGATGCAACCATCAGTTGTCCTGCTTCACCGCAATTCACTGCTCCAACTGCAACGGATGCTTGTGATCAAAATCCTGATGTCATCGAAGTTTCTGATGTAACAACTCCTGGAAATTGTGCCGGTACTTATTCAAGAACCAAAACATGGAAAGCTATAGACGCTTGCGGTAATGAGTCAGGAACGGTAAGCCAAACCATCCTTGTTCAGGACATCACTGCTCCTGCAATCGGTCAACCGGGTGCAGATGCAACCATCAGTTGTCCTGCTGCTCCACAATTTACTGCTCCAAATGCAACGGATGCATGCGATCAAAATCCTGCTGTCATCGAAGTTTCTGATGTAACAACTCCTGGAAATTGTGTCGGTACTTATTCAAGAACAAAGACATGGAAAGCTGTGGATGCTTGTGGTAATCAATCAGGAACGGTAAGTCAAACGATCATTGTTCAGGATAACACAGCACCAACAATTGGACAGGCCGGAGCAAATGCAACGATTAGTTGTCCTGCTTCACCACAATTCACTGCACCAACTGCTACAGATGCTTGTGATCAGAACCCAAGAGTCATCGAAGTTTCTGATATAACAACTCCGGGAAAGGATAATACAGCACCAACAATTGGACAGGCCGGAGCAAATGCAACGATTAGTTGTCCTGCTTCACCACAATTCACTGCACCAACTGCTACAGATGCTTGTGATCAGAACCCAAGAGTCATCGAAGTTTCTGATATAACAACTCCTGGAAATTGTGCAGGTACTTATTCAAGAACCAAAACATGGAAAGCTGTGGATGCTTGCGGTAACCAATCAGGAACGGTAAGTCAAACGATCATTGTTCAGGATATCACTGCTCCTTCCATTGGCCAACCAGGTGCTGCAATTACCATTAACTGCGGTATCCAACCTGTATTCACTGCACCAACTGCAACTGATGGATGCGATCAGAACCCAACGGTGATTGAAGTTTCTGATGTCACTACTCCGGGAAGTTGCGCCGGTACTTATTCAAGAACCAAAACATGGAAAGCTGTGGATGCATGTGGAAACCAGTCTAATCTTGTCAGCCAGACGATAACGGTAATTGACAATACTCCTCCTGCTATAAATTGTTCTTCCAATAAGACTGTGGATTGTTATATACCTGCAAACCAAGTCAGCTTTGATCAGCCTACAGTTCTTGATGAGTGTGATGCAAATCCTGTAATCGTAATCGTTTCTACAACTTCGGTCACCAATGCTGACGGTTCAATAAGTTACACGAGAACCTGGGAGGCGACAGATGCATGTGGAAATGCAAATCGTTGTCAGCAGACAGTTATTGTTCCTGCGCCATACAATCCTACAATAACTCCAGGAGGTTCTACAAATATCTGCAGTGGAGGAAGTGTTCAACTTTGTGCTCCTGCCGGGAATTTCTATTCATGGAATTCAGGTGAAACCACACAGTGTATCTCAGCTTCTGTTGCCGGTACATTTACCGTTGATGTTACAAATTCCAGTGGTTGCCACGGAAGTGCATCGATTGGAGTTACCGTTGTTCCTTGTTTGAGTTGCCTGATTACCGGTGATACCGTTATTTGCCAGGGTCAAAGTACACAGTTGTGTGCTCCAGCCGGATTTACCAGCTATCATTGGAGCAATGGTTCAACGGCTCAGTGTATCACTGTAACCTGCGGTGGATGTTATTGTGTAACCGTAACCGATGCCAGTGGCTTTACCAGTCAGTGTTGCGTTCATGTTACAGTTATTCCTGCTCCTTCCTGTTGCATTTCAGGTAACACGAGAATTTGCCAGGGACAATCAACCACGTTATGTGCACCTGCCGGATCTTCATCTTATCTCTGGAGCAATGGTGCAACAACCCGCTGCATCACAGTATCCAGTGCAGGCACATATAGTGTTACCGTGACCAACTGCCATGGATGCAGCAGTACCTGCAGCGCTACCGTAACAGTCAATCCAATGCCTGTATGTTCAATCTCAGGTAACACCTCCATTTGCCAGGGTCAATCGACATCATTGTGTGCTCCATCCGGATATTCAAACTATCATTGGAATAACGGGGCAAATACGCGTTGCATTACCGTTAGCTGCGCCGGAACATACAGCGTTACGGTATCTAATTGCAACGGATGCTCCAGCACCTGCAGCATAAGTGTGACGGTAACACCGGCGCCTGGTTGTACTATTTCGGGTAACTCTTCGATTTGCCAGGGACAATCCACTTCATTGTGCGCGCCATCAGGAGGTTCTGCCTACTTATGGAACACAGGAGCGACAACCCGATGTATAACGGTTACCGGTGCCGGAACTTACAGTGTAACCGTTACCAATTCCAACGGATGCAGCAGTACATGCAGCAAATGTGTGACTGTTAGCCCGGGACCAGACTGCACCATTTCAGGCAACTCTTCGATTTGCCAGGGACAATCAACTTCATTGTGTGTACCATCAGGTGGTTCTTCCTACTTATGGAATACAGGAGCGACCACCCGTTGCATAACTGTTACAAGTGCCGGAACTTACAGCGTTACAGTTACTAATTCCAGCGGATGCAGCAGTACATGCAGCAAATGTGTGACTGTAAGTACTCCTCCAAGCAGCAGTATTTCAGGGAACACCTCTATTTGCCAGGGACAATCAACTTCGTTATGTGCTTCATCAGGCGGAGCAAGTTACCATTGGAACAATGGTGCTACTTCTCGTTGCATAACAGTTACTTGTACCGGAACTTACAGTGTTACCGTTACGAATGCTGCCGGTTGTTCGAGTACAAGCAGTGTTTGTGTAACTTTAAGTTCTCCGCCAAGCAGTACTATTACTGGTAATACATCCATCTGCCATGGCAACTCTACTTCATTGTGTGCCCCTGCAGGAAATGCAGGTTATCTGTGGAATAACGGGGCTACTACACGTTGTATTACGGTTACCTCTGCCGGAACTTACAGTGTGACGGTTACAAATACCGCTGGTTGTTCGAGTACAAGCAGTATTTGTGTAACATTCAGTTCTCCTCCAAGCAGTGCTATCACCGGTAATACATCCATCTGCCATGGCAGTTCTACTTCCTTATGTGCCCCAGCAGGATGTGCAAGTTATCTCTGGAGTAACGGTGCTACTTCACGTTGTATTACGGTTACCTGTGCCGGAACATACAGCGTAACGGTTACCAATGCCTCGGGATGTTCCAGCACCAGTTCTGTTTGTGTTACCATATCAAGTGGTCCTTACAGTACGATTTCCGGTAATACGCACATTGCTCATGGTCAATCCACGTATCTGTGTGCACCTTCAGGATGTGTTTCGTATTTATGGAATACCGGGGCAACCACGCGTTGCATAACCGTAACATGCGCAGGAACATATAGTGTGACCGTAACCAATGCTGCTGGTTGTTCGAGCACAAGCAGTGTTTGCGTTACTTTGATCAACAATCATCACGGTGGTTGTGATTCGAAAGTGATCAGTGTTCCGGTAAGCGATTCATTTGAATCCACTGCATATCCAAATCCATTCAAAGCAACAACGACCATTCAATTCCGGAATACCGGTGATAAAACAAAGACGGTGGTTGAAATCTATGGGTTAAGCGGCAACAAAATTATTGAACTCTTCAATGGTGATGTTGAATCCAATGGAACCTTTAAAATAGATTGGAATGCCGAAGACTTGCCGAACGGACTTTATATGTACAGAATTATCAGTGGTGCCAAAGTTTCTACAGGCCGACTGATGCTGGATAAATAAAATCTCAGTGTAAACATAAAAAAAGGTTGTCTCGAATCGAGACAACCTTTTTTTTAATACTTACGGAACAACTTCACTACCTTCAGAACAGTAAATAAAAACACATGCACGCATAAAAAAATCCCGGCTGCCTTTGGCAGCCGGGATTTTTTTATTCTTCAATTTCACTTCATACCATAGATTATCAACGTTATTGAGAATTTGGTAGCCCGTACGGGAATCGAACCCGTGTTTCCTCCGTGAAAGGGAGATGTCCTAAGCCCCTAGACGAACGGGCCATTTTTGAATGGGCTGCAAAGGTAAAATCTTTTTGAAAAATACAAAGCATAACCTTCCGGATATTTTAAAATACTACAAAGCATCGCCATTATCTACCTGGAATCGAAAACCAAGTCTTTTCCCGGTAGCTATTTTGGATTGCATGGTGGTATCCAGTATTTCCTGTACCGACAGTTGAGTCATCTGTTCATAAGGAGGTGTGTAAGGATCAAAATCAAGGCTGTAGAGTATGGTTGATTCAACCACTTTCCTGATATTCTCAGAATCACATTCAGCATTTGCAAAATCATTGTAAAGAAATCCCAACTGGCGCTTGCCTTCAACAAAAAAGTGATTTTCTTTATTAATAAAAATACGGGCTATCAGGTATCCGATGTCATTTGCCCGGTTGTACTTAAATGAGTCGGATAGAAAATTATACACATAAATTTTTCCGCAAAAAGATCTTGAATGATCTTGCTGAACATACGATGATTTCCAGATTTCGTGGCTATTTTCAAACGTAAAAACATTGGTATGCATCAGGAATACGATGGTGTCATCGGCAATGGTAAACTCAGCTTCATAATCACCTTTATCGAGGAAACCAACCGGAATATTTTTCGAAATGTCTTTCCGGATCAGAGTCCTTAACTCATCCTGAATGTTTGACAAAGTCCTTTTTAACTGGTTAAAAGCGGTGACCGTTCTTTCACCAACTTCCATCTTCAAAAGAGTCTTCTCTTTTAAAATATTTAAAATCAAATCGTTTGAATTATCTGCCATGGGAGATAATTTTAGATCATTAATATGCCCGGGCAAAAAGAACTCTTTGCCTGGAAGGCTTTCCTGAATAGATGCACTTTCCTTCTTCCAATTTATTGTCCAACGGGATGCAGCGAATAGTTGCCTTGGTTTCTTCTTTTATTTTCTCTTCGGTTTCAGAAGTTCCATCCCAATGTGCATAAACAAATCCACCTTCCACATCCAGGATCTTTGTAAACTCACTCATGGAATCGGCCTTGAATGTTTTTGATTCACGAAAGGTAATTGCTTTTTGATAAAGGTTATCCTGGATCTGATCCAGTAAATGTTCTATTTTCAATGAGAGGTCGGTCAGGTGAATCACTGATTTCTCTTTTGTATCTCGCCTGGCAACCTCAACCGTTTGGTTCTCGATATCACGCGGGCCAATGGCGATGCGAACAGGCACTCCTTTGAATTCATATTCAGCAAATTTCCATCCTGGTTTATGCGTATCCCGGTCATCAAATTTTACAGAGATGTTTTTCTTCTCCAGGTCAGATTTGATTTTTTTTGCCACTATACTAATGGCTGATAATTGTTCATCATTCTTATAGATCGGAACGATCACGACCTGAATCGGGGCAAGTTTGGGTGGTAAAACCAATCCATCATCATCCGAATGAGCCATCACCAAAGCTCCCATCAAACGGGTAGAAACGCCCCAGGAAGTAGCCCAGACATGTTCCAGTTTGCCTTCACGGCTGGTAAACTTTACATCAAAAGCCTTTGCGAAATTCTGGCCTAAAAAATGGGAGGTGCCGGCCTGTAAAGCTTTACCATCCTGCATCATCGCTTCAATGCAATAGGTATCCAATGCACCCGCAAATCGTTCGTTGGCCGTTTTGACACCTTTTATGACCGGGAGTGCGAGGTAGTCCTGGACAAAATCAGCATACACACCCAGCATGCGCTCTGTCTCCTCGATGGCTTCCTTCGCAGTTGCATGAGCCGTGTGGCCTTCCTGCCATAGAAACTCGGCAGTTCTGAGAAACAGTCTTGTCCGCATTTCCCATCTCACTACATTGGCCCACTGATTAACAAGAATTGGCAAATCCCGGTACGATTGAATCCATCCCCTGTAGGTATTCCAGATAATGGTTTCTGAAGTAGGCCGTATGATTAACTCTTCTTCCAGTTTTGCTGTCGGGTCAACAACAATACTTTTTCCATCGTCCGATTTCTTCAGGCGGTAATGCGTTACTACCGCACATTCTTTAGCAAACCCTTCAACATGCGAGGCTTCTTTGCTGAAAAAAGATTTCGGAATGAAAAGAGGAAAATAGGCATTGGAGTGACCTGTCTCTTTAAACATTTTATCCAACCGTGCCTGCATTTTTTCCCAGATGGCATAGCCATAAGGTTTAATGACCATGCATCCCCGGACTGCGGAATTTTCGGCCAGGTCTGCTTTAATTACTAAATCGTTGTACCATTGTGAATAGTTCTCTGATCGTGTTGGAAAATCTTTACTCATATTTTAAGCTTATCTTTGAATACAAAATCTGGTATGGTGTTTGTAAAACTTTCGAAACAAAAGTAATAATTATCAGATCAATATAACGTCTATTCATTCACCAAACAATTAACCGGGAAAGGAAACCTGAACATGAAGAACTTCGGACCATTAACTTCACTGCTGTTTGCACTTTTTTTTATTTCCGCCTGCTCATCCACGTATCATGCAGGCACTTCCAATTCAGATGATGTTTATTATTCATCGAAAGATGCAAATCAAAATCCGGGAAACAAGAAAACGGTTTCTGAATCCCCTGCTCCTTCTGATTATTCAAAAGAAAACAGCAACTACAGTCAGGAGGATCAGAACAATTCCGGCAGCAACAATCAAAGTAACGCTCAAATTAATTCAGACTACACAAATTCTACTCAGGAAAAAGACGATCGCGGCCATACGTATGTTACGAACAACTATTATAACGACGATGATTATTACGACTACGCCTATACCGCACGATTGAAAAGATTTTATGCTCCTGCGTACGGGTACAGTTACTATGACCCGTTCTACACCAACCTTTACTGGTATGATTACAACCCGGCTTCCTGGGGAGTCAGCATTTACCTGGGTTATCACTGGTGGGCTCCATCTTTTTATTACAATGATCCGTTCTGTTACGGCGGAATTTTTTCATCTTATGATCCGTGGTATTCACCTTATTGCGGTTACGGAATGAATTACTGGAATGGCTATAGCATGGGGTACTATTCAGGATACATGAATGGATACTATCATGGGTTAAACGGATATTCGAATCCCTATTATTACAATAGCTATGATGCAACAAGCTATTATTACGGACCGAGGAATTCAGCAGGTAGTAATAGCCCTGGCCGGTCCAACCCCATGTCAACCGGAAATGGAATTCGCCAGCCAAGAACACTTGGTGACAAATATGTGGAAGCAGTCCATACAGGTAGAATCAACACCATTCCGAAATCAGAATCTGTTGAAATCAAAAATGTAAGACCGGAGGACACAAAAAATAACGTATCCTCTCCAAATGATCATCATACTGGCAAAGGAAATACAAATGAAATTCCTGTCAGGACTGATGTTAAAACTCCGGGGGAAACAGTGCCAGTAAAATCAGTACCGACTGCACCTGTCAATCATCACATCGAAAATCTCCCTGTAAATTCTGGCAATGAGAATGTGAAGCCTTCGAGCCCAACAGTTCCTGCTAAAGGACCCATCACGATTAAGAATGAAACGACGTTGCCGGACAGAGATAACCGTGATAATCCCGTCAAAGAAAATGCAACTCCTGTCTTTCCGGAACCGGTAAAAGGCAACACAGGAAGGCCGTCAAAAGACCAGATGCAAAACACACCTCATAACAATCCCGGGAATGCCGTTGACCCACGCCCGGAAAACAGGAACAATGTAAACCCTAAGCCCAACATCATTAAACCGAATAGCGATTCCCCTATGCCAAGGAATCAGGAGAATACTATACAGCATGAAAACAGTCATCCGAGACCAATTGAAAATATCAGTAAGCCGAACCCGGAAATAAATCACCCGATCGAGCAGCCACAAAATCAAAACCCACCTTCACCGCGGCAAAACAATGAGCCAAGAAAGCCGCGCCAGATGAGTAATTCCGAAAGCCGACCATCAAGTCCTGCACAAATGAACCGATCGTTTTCAGAAAACAGATCTCCGTCAGGAAATGCAAATGGAAATTCTTCCAGCGGACGAAACAACAGCAACAGCGTGGGGAGAGGAAAAAGATAAGTTCATTTTGAATTCGATCCGGCATGGATGAAATGTTCCTTGAAAAATACACTTTTATTAATGGTGTTCCTTTCAAATCCAAACCTATCCTTATGAAGAACACAATCAAAATAATTCTGGCATTACTAATCAGCATCCCTTTTATTTCGTTTGCCCAGACGGATATTGATGCACTCAGGTATTCACAAACAAGTGTTGCAGGAACGGCGAGGTTCATCAGTATGGCCGGTGCTTTCGGCGCATTGGGAGGCGATTTTTCTACTCTTAGTCAAAACCCCGCAGGAATTGCCATTTACAGGAAGTCGGAATTTTCCTTTTCTCCGTCATTTTATGTTGCCAAAACAAAATCTGATTTTCAGGACAACATCCGTACTTCGAACAAATACAATTTTAACTTTGGAAATATTGGCCTTGTTTACACTCAGAAATTAACGAATGACGATTCTTCACCGGGATGGAAAAACTGGAACTTCGGAATTGGCTATAACCGGATCAATAATTTTCACACACAATCATTTTATGAAGGAGTTAATTCTCAAAACTCATTGCTTGATTATTTTCTTGAAAAAGCCAATGCAAATGGAGGAATCAGTCCGGATAATTTAGATCCATTCGGTGAGCAACTCGCCTTCAATACCTGGCTCATTGACACCAATTCCACGATGCCATATCATTATTTTAAAGATCAATTACCCGGACAGGAATTGTTGCAAAGAAGAACTGTTACCACCAAGGGAGCGTTGAGCGAAATAGTCATTTCCTTCGGCGCCAACTACAGCAACAAACTTTACCTTGGAGGAACCATTGGCTTTAGTTCTTCCCGTTACGTGGAAGAATCCTCCTATGAAGAATCAGACAAAAATGATTCTATTAATTTCTTCAACAATTTTCAATTCAATCAGAACCTGACTACGCAAGGGTACGGCATCAACCTGAAACTTGGAATGATATACAGGGCAACCGACTGGGTGAGGATTGGTGCTGCATTTCATACCCCAACCTTTTATTCGATGACCGACGAATACTCTAACACTATGAAATCGAAATTCGACAATGGCAATGGATATACGGCCGAATCGCCCGCCGGTACCTATGATTACAATCTTACCACTCCCATGCGTGTTATCGGAAGCATTGCATTCATCATTGGAAAGATGGGGTTAATAAGTGCTGATTATGAATTGGTGGATTACTCAGAGCCGCGATTTGACGCAACCGGAAATAGTTTCTTTGATGTGAACGACCTGATTCAAAAAAAATACACTGCAACCAGTAATCTCAGGATCGGGACAGAATGGAGATACCAGGATTTTAGTTTTCGCGGTGGTTACGCCCTGTACGGATCACCTTTTTCTTCAGCCTATAAAATGAATGGCGCTGACATGAGCAAAAACAGTTATTGCTTCGGGATCGGAGTAAGGGATCAGAATTATTTTATTGATTTCGGATATGTTTTGTCAAAAACGACTGAATATTTTCAACCGTATTCACTTTCAACACAAGATGTACCCGGTGTAAAGAATTCAATCAGCGCTAACAATTTTACCATTACGCTCGGCGCAAAATTCTAAGACCCTTTTTTAATTTTATTTTTCCGAGTTGTGTTCACATCAGTTTCACGTTGAAGCCGGAAGCCATTTTCACTAATTGACTTTCAGGAATGTCGTGAACATTATTGCTACCATGATAATTCTCAACCGTGAAAACAAAAATTCTGTAATGATTATCGGCTGCCATTTTTAGATAGGGCTCGAGTTCCCACTCTAAAGTGAATGTATTGTCGACAAATATTTTTTCAATTCCTTTTTCCAAACTGTCCCTTGTATCTTTCTCGCATTGCTTGTAAGCAAGATGATTATCCTGGAATCTAAAACTGTATTCACCTGTACGGGAATCTGTAAAGTAAGTATCAATGGAATGAACCGGGTACTTCCCGTTTTCACTGAGCAAGGCGGCCAGTGTTGATTTACCGCTTCCGGGTAATCCGCGGAGTAAAATCAAGGATCGATCAACCATACTAATTCTGTATTAATTGTTTTTTGCACCCTGGGCAATCCACACGTAAATGTAACTGATTTGCCGGTCATTCAAGGGTGATTGAGGAGCCTTGGGCATGATGTTATTCCTTCCTGTAATTGCCTTGTAAAGATTGCTATTGTGAGAATCTCCAGCTATTACAGTTCCCGAAGCCATTATCTGGTCGTAAGTAGTCAACGAAAATCTTCTGAACTCTTTATTTCCATGACATCCGCTTTGTGTACAATTGCCAATAAGAATTGACTGCACATCATTGCTGAAACTAACTACCGGTTGTGCAGGAATTTCCGGATTGTTACGGCATGAAACAATCGTCAGCGAAAACAAGGTGAACAATGCGAATATTGCAATCGATTTTGCACTCATCTATTATTATTATTATTCAAAATTAGTAAATCATTTGCTGACTGCTTCTCATAAACTATCCTGTTATGTGCAACGTACTTCCATTTTTCGAAACGCTGTATTGTTTCAATGACGAAGGTGCCGGACCTCCAAGTACTGCTCCGCTTAAATTAAAGGAAGCACCATGACACGGACAATTAAGCTGTTTGCTGGCGCTATCATAACCAACTGAGCAGCCCTGGTGAGTACACACATCTGATAAGGCAACATAAGTTCCGTTGTTATTAATGATGATCACCTGGTTATTGACGAGGGAACCACCGGAATTCTGTAAAGCAGCATTAGCAGATGCTGATAGGTCAACAGTGAAATCAACAGAGGGTGAAACCGGCGCAGGGTTGTTCTTTTGGCAAGCATCTAAAAATGCAATCAACGAACCAGTTGCAACGCTGGCTCCCAGAAATCTGATGAATGTTTTTCTTTCCATTATCGTTTGAAATTATAGGGAATAAAAATTTTCAATAATCGCTCATGTTCGTCATTGAAAAATACACCGGATAAAAACGAAAACATAAGTAGCAAATTGGAATGAAGTTATCCTGATGAAATAAAATTCATCCTGTGCATAGAATCTCGCTGCCGGAAATTGTGACCTGTGCAATCAGATAAGTCAGGCTGGGATAGCTTTTCTCATGAACTTAAAATAGACAAACAGCGACGAAGCCAGGATGAAAAGATTACTGATTCCGAGTATCCCGGCTGCATCCATCTTCATCGAAAGATTTTTTCCCAACAGGTCTGATGAATTCAGGCCGTACATCATCACCAGGAGAAAAAGTGCCCCGATCAAAAAATAATTCTTCGTCACCGCTGACTGATAAACCAGGAAAATCAACAGGGGCACTGATAAAAGAAAATGCTGAGTGTCTGTTTTAAAGATGGAGGGCAGGATGGCAATCAACAGAAACGTTTCCATCACGAGGTTGGATGTTTTTATTTTATCATCAGAAGGATTTTTTCTCTCACCGGAAGTGTGATAAAAATAGAGAATGAAATAAGCCATGACGATTACAATCATGATAAAAAACTGGGCAGAGCCCGCTAAACCAGGAGACACATAGGTCCTGATGATATTTTCAATCGTGTTGTTGCTGGGGAATGAGGAATTGTGATCGAGTATGGTTTGAAACCATTCGCGGTGCAACTGAATGTTTTTCGGGAAACCGATCACCACGGCAGGATTCACAAGAAAAAGAATGATTGAAACTGAAAACGATAACATGGTTTTATAGTTCTTTCGCAAAACCAGCGGCAATAAAATAAGAATAAAAAAAGGCTTCGTCATCACTACGACGGCAATCAAAATACCAGGTAAAACATGCTTTCCTTGTAAAATAAAATAAACTGATAGACAAAGAAGAAGCAGTAGAATCACATTAATATTTCCCAGGTGCAGCTCCCGTACTAAATGATTCAGTGAACAAATAAAAACAACCGACAATATCCAGCCTGGTTTTTTCAACCTCTCATAAAACAGGTATTGGTTAATGATCTGCCCGCAGACCATGAATAAAGCAATGATGGAACATGCCAGCACCATGTATTCGATGATACAGGCTACAGGATACTGGAACATGCAAAGCGGCATGACCAGTAAAAGCGTGAACGGAGAATATTTAAAGTAACCGGAACCCAGAGCGAACAGGGTTCCATACACGGGAGTTCCGCTGATCATAGCCTGTGCTGCGCCGTAATATACCCTGAAATCATTCAGCCAAAAGCGATGATTGATATTTTCCACTATGAAAATACCAAGCAACAGCACAGAGGAAAACAGGATAAAGCCTTTGGGAAATGTCGTTTTTAATTTCATGGTTCCGGTGAACAAAACTACACATGAGAACAGGTGTTCAGGAAATTAATTCAATTAGTTTTTAACATTCAGCCTTTCGAGCCCTGCCTCTGCCTTCTGGTCGATGCTGTTCTGGTATTCATGGTGGCGGAACGCCAGGCATTTCCGGTAGCATGTTCTGGCTTTTTCGGTTTCATTTTTTTCCTCGTACATCATCCCTAAAAGCAAGGCAGCATTCGCAGCGAAATAATACGATGATGAGCCGCCGTTTTTTATCGTCTCTTCATAATAAATTACGGCTTGTTCCTGCTCATTCAGTTTCTCAAGAATCCTGGCAAAACGGTAGGTGACTTCCAACTGATCTTTGTACCTGGAAAAATCCTGTGCCTTTCTTCCGGCAATTTCCGAGAGCGACTGCCGGTAATATCCGCCATCAAACAAAAGCCGTGAACGAAGAAGAAACGGGTTGGGGATTTCTCCGTGATGCGCTTCGGCCGATGCTTCCTTATCTTCATCCACAAAATCGCTGCCCACAACCTGGGATTGATTCATCAACAACACATACTTTTCTTTTTCTCCCCTTAACAAACTGATCCAGGCAAGTTTTTGATATGCCGACCGGATGTAGTTTGCACCTTTAAAATTCGCGATATAATTTCTGAAATTTATTTCGGCAGAATCATCCAGTTTGCGGAGTTTCGCCAACCCGATTTTATATTCAAGAAAGAAAAAAGGAAATGTGCCGGCGACAGAAGTTGAATCGGAAAGAACTTTTATAGCCTCCTCATTTTTCCCTTCCTTCATCAGCAGATTGGAATAACAGTAACGAAGCAAAATGTTTTTTGAACACCATGGCCTCAGCATCGCCTGGATCTCCCCGGTGTTATTTTCCATACGGGAAAATGAATTGCTGATGCTCGAAAGATAAAAAAGAATCTCTTCCTCATAAACAGAATAAGCAGTGCCTTTGGTTTCCTTCAGCAAAGCTTTCAATTCGGAGGTGCCTTGAACAAGGGTCCCTTTCATTCCACACAGCGCAGATAGCCAGCGGTAATTTTCAGGTACTGATCCGACGAGTACATGAAGGAATGCGGCTACTTTCCGGTTCAGCAAAAAATCCGGGTAAGCCCGGATGTTTTCCTCCGTCATCTTATAAGCCTTCCTGATCTCCCATGCAGCGGAAACATATTCGTGAAACTTTATCCGCAGCATCGCATCCTGCAGGATCAGTTCGGACTTTGCATACAAACAAAAAGGCGAATTTCCCTCCCCTAACTTTTTCAGTCGGCCGTCGGCGTTCCGTTTAAAAACATCAAAATAAATTTTCTCCTCCGAGATAAACGCTTTCAAAAAATCAAGGTAGCTGTCATACAGCAAAGGCAATTGATTGCCGGGGTTTTGCAATTGCTCCGTGTCAAGTAACTCCTTCCCTTCAGTAAACCGAAGCCTGGTGATCTGAAGATAAGCCTGCTGTACACGGTCGTTCAATTCAAACGAAGCAACTACTTTTTCAGTAAAAAGTAAAAAGAAAAAAATTTTGAAGATGAATTTGATTTTCATAGAAACTAAAAAGGGATTTCAATTGATGAAATCCCTTTCTCTTATTCTTATTAAAAAACTTATTCTTCTATTTTGGAATCAACGAGTATCCTGCCGCAGTGTTCACAAACAATAATCTTTTTGTGCTGGCGGATATCCAATTGCCGCTGAGGAGGAATTTTATTAAAGCATCCGCCACATGCATCACGCTGAATGGCAACCACGCCAAGTCCGTTGCGGGCGCTCGTTCTTACCCGCTGGTAAGCGCCGAGCAAACGCTCGTCCACGATGGTTCTCGCCTTTTCAGATATCTTTCTCAGGTGATCTTCTTCTTTCTTCGTCTCTTCGATGATGCTGTCGAGTTCCTTACGCTTTAACGTAAGCAAGCCTTGTTTCTCTTCCAGAACTTCCTGGGCCGACGTGAGCAGTGCAGTTTTGGTATTCACTTCGATACCATATTCTTTTACCCGTTTATCGGCGAGTTGAATTTCGAGATTCTGAAATTCAATTTCTTTATTGAGAGAATCGTATTCCCTGTTATTCTTCACTTTCGATTGCTGCGACTCGTATTTCTTGATCTGATCCTTTGCATCTTTTGCAGACTGTTTCTTCTTTGCAACCATCTCATGCAACTGGGCAATTTCATCGTTGATGTGCGTGATGCGTGTTTCAAGCCCGGCCACTTCATCTTCGAGGTCGGTGACTTCCATCGGCAATTCCCCGCGGATGGTGCGGATCTTATCAATGTTCGAGTCGATCTCCTGCAACACGTACAGTGCTTTTAATTTTTCCTCAATGGAAAACTCAGTGTGATCCAGCTTCATGATTTCCTGAAGCTTGCTTTCAAGTTTTGAAATGTCAATCAGCTTCTCAATTTTTCTCGGAATAAATTCTCTTACCTTTGTTTTGATTGTCGCTTTACCTAATTTTGAAAGACCCACAGTTTGTTGTTTTGTTTTAGTTAGAACCGTTTTTTGTTTGGCAGCTGGTTTGGCCTGACTGGTATGTTCCTTTTTTGAAACCGGCTTCACCGGTTTCACCTTGACCGCCTTTTTCACATGCACCTGTTTTGCTTTAGCAGGTTTGGAGTGAGAAGCAGTCGCTTTCCCTTTCTTTACTTTAGATGCTGCTGATTTCTTTACAGACTTCGCAGCTTTGGAGGTTTTCTTAGCCATGATATCAAAAGTATTTTACCGGATTTGTACCAACCTCTGACAAACGGACGGCAAATGTAGAAAATTTTTCAACAAGAAAGCTATGTATTAATTCTTTTGTAAACTGCTCGCTTTCATAGTGCCCGATATCGGCAATCACGATCCTTCCGTCAGCATCAAAGAACTGGTGGTATTTGAAATCGGAAGTGACCAGAACCTGCGCCCCTTGCCGGATGGCATCGTTCAGCAGGAAACTTCCGGAACCTCCGCAAACAGCTACTTTGGAAATTTTCCTGCCCGTGAGAACGGTGTGACGAATACACTCCGTCTTCATGGCGGATTTCAGCAGAGAAAGAAAATCGCTTTCATCCATTGACGTTTCCAGGTCACCGATCATACCCGACCCGATAAAAGGATTTGAATTGGCCAGCGGGTAAAGATCGTAGGCAACTTCTTCGTACGGGTGACTATCCAGCAAGGCTTTGACGATTGCGGTCTCGTACTGAATTTCATAAACCGTTTCAATCCTCGTTTCCTTTTCGTGATGCTGTTTTCCTTTCTCCCCGACAAACGGGTTCGCATCTTTTCCCGCACGAAATGTTCCGGTGCCTTCGGAGTTGAAACTGCATTCATCGTAATTCCCGATCTGCCCTGCTCCTGCTGCAAAAATGGCCGCACGGATTTTATCTGCATGATCAGCCGGAGCATACGTGACCAGTTTCCGGAGAATGTCATTTTTCGGAGACAGTATCCTGCAGTTCTTCAATGCCAACCGCTCGCTTATCCGGGCATTCACACCATGACGGATATTGTCGAGGTTGGTGTGCGCCGCATAAATAGCCACATCATTTTTGACGGCTTTGATCACCGTTCGTTCGATGTAATTTTTCCCGTTCAGTTTTTTCAATCCGGTAAAAACAATGGGATGATGGGCAATCACCAGGTTACATTGGTGTTTGATGGCCTCGTCAATGACATCCTCTGTACTGTCGATGCAGACCAGGATTCCTTTTACTTCCATTGATTTATCGCCCACGATGAGACCGGCATTGTCGTACGATTCCTGCAAATGAAGCGGGGCAATGGTTTCAAGGTAAGCGGTGATTTCTTTTATCGTCATGTTATTCATTTTCTGATGAGATGATGGATTCCCGAAATATTCCAAAGCCCGTACGATCATCCTG
>JAPLDA010000084.1 GCA_026391945.1 Bacteroidota bacterium
GCAATTTTTACGTTTTCTCTTACTGCCGTTTTCGCTGATTTACGGAACCATCATGTGGATCCGGAACTTTCTTTATGATCACAAGATACTGAATTCAAAAACTTTCCGTATTCCTGTGATCGGTGTTGGAAACCTCAACACAGGAGGAACCGGAAAAACGCCTCACGTGGAATACCTCGTCAGGTTGCTGAAAGGAGAATTTAAAGTAGCCACGCTTAGCAGAGGATATGGAAGAAAGACCAGTGGTTTCATCCTCGTCACCGATCCTGCTACCACAACCAGCATCGGTGATGAACCGATGCAGTACCATTCGAAATTCAAAGACATCATGGTTTCCGTTGGGGAAGACCGCGTGGCTGCGATTGAAAATCTTCTTCACACCGTGAACAAACCGGAAGTGGTTTTGCTGGATGATGCCTACCAGCACCGTACGGTAAAAGCCGGTATCAACATCCTTCTTTTTGAATACGATAAAGTGATGGATACCGATTACCCGTTGCCGGCAGGAAACCTGCGGGAATGGAAACCGGGAATGAAACGGGCCGACATCATCATCATCACCAAATCGCCTTCCATCCTGGTTCCGATCGAACGCAAACGGATTCTTGAACGCCTGAAGCCGCGCCCGCATCAACAGGTTTATTTTTCACATTACCGGTATGGCGAGTTTGTTAAGATCACCGGCAAACAGGGAAGCATGTTCATGAGTTCGTCGTACTACCTCGAAAAACGATTTACCATTTTAGTGGTAACGGGAATTGCCAATCCATCCGGGCTCATTGAATACCTGAGGAGGCATACCGACAAACTTGAAATCATGACGTTCCCCGACCATCATAATTTTTCTTTACGCGACATTAAAAAAATTCAGGAAACATTTGATAACATTGCCAACGCAAGTAAAATTATTGTCACCACCGAAAAAGACGCCATGCGATTCAGGAATCCTGAACTTGAAGAAGGCATCAGGCCATTGCCTCTTTTTTATCTTCCTATAGAGGTGGCCTTTCACAACGAAAAAGAAAAATTCGATCAATTCATTTCAGACTATGTTAGAAAAAATCAACCACACCGCCTCGTACATCAGGCAACAAATCAATTTCCAACCTGACTTCGGCATCGTACTCGGTTCCGGCCTCGGCGGATTAGTGAATGAAATCACCATTCAACGTGCGCTCGATTATTCTTCCATTCCGAATTTCCCCGTCTCTACGGTGAAAGGACATTCGGGCAAACTGATTTTCGGGACGCTCGGCGGAAAAAATGTGATGGCGTTGCAGGGACGATTTCATTATTACGAAGGATATTCGATGCAGGAAGTCACGTTTCCGATTCGTGTGATGAAGGCGCTCGGGGTAAAACGCCTGATCCTTTCCAATGCCGCTGGAGGAATGAATCCTGCGTACCAGATCGGCGACGTTGTAATTATTCATGATCACATCAACCTGATGCCGAGCAATCCGTTGATCGGAAAAAATTATGATGAACTCGGCCCGCGCTTTCCTGACATGAGCGAACCTTATGACAAGGAAATGATTTCTCTCGCAAAAAAAATTGCCGACAAAAAAGGGTACCGTTCACACATCGGCGTGTATGCCGGCGTACCCGGACCCTGTTTTGAAACTCCTGCTGAATACAAATACATCCGGACCATTGGTGCCGATCTCGTGGGCATGTCAACCGTTCCGGAAGTGATTGCAGCGCGGCATGGAAACACTTCCTGTTTTGCGATTTCCATTGTGACCGATCTCGGCGGTTTTGACGAAGCAGAAAAAGTGAGTCATGAAGCCGTGCTGAAAGTAGCCACTGCCGCGGAAGGAAAGATGACGGCGATTATCCGTGAGTTGATTGCGGAGATTGGCTGATGTGGTGATTGGCTGATTTGAGAATGTGGTGATTTGAAAATTTGAAAATTCAGGACTCAGTTGATTAGGCGATCAGACTTGTTACCCGTCCAGCCATTTCCTATTTTTTATTTAAAGCGGCGACTGTTCCGGCAGCCATCTGATCAGCCAGTTTTACATCTGCTTCACTGGATGGTTTGAGTTGACCATATTTTTTTCCCATTTCTTTGATGGCTTCTGAAAATTCTTCTTCAGTGATGTCCTTTCGGTTTGGATGATCATCATCGGCGATTTCGAGAGGATTTTTATTGATGATTCTTTCAAGTATTGTCATCCTGCAATTTACAAATTAAAGGTGGTTGATAAAAATTTATTTTTTTACCTTAGAAGTCCAATGCTGGTAACGTCTACCTTGGTCTATTGGTTGAACCTGGTAAATATTCGGTCGTAGCACGCCACCACACAAAGCGGCGTATGGATGCTACGACCAGCGGGGGAATTAGAGGATGAGACTACGGACGATGAAAGGAAGTGGTCACGAATGCTCCGACTATAACACCCTTATAGTGTGACGTCCTGTTGAGATTCTTTCAGCCAATCCATTCTCATGAGAAAAATCTATACGAAATGTTTTCTCAGTTTTTTTAAATCAATAATTCTTCTTTGTTTTTCATTGAGCCTGAATGTTCCATTAATGTTAAACGCTCAATCTTGGCAGTGGGCTAAACAAATTGGAGGTACTGGCTTTGATGCAGCTTACATCAGTCATATTGATTCGCAACACAATATTTATTTATACGGAAGATACGCAAAGGATTTAGGGATTCCACAATTTATTGGCTTCAATTGTTACCTGTCCACCGATTCACTTATTGGTCAGAACGGAAGTTTTATAGCTAAGTACAGTGAAAATGGAAACCTGATATGGGTCCGTAATATTGTATCCCCATCACACTATGCAGTTTTAGATGCAATGGGATTTGATTCCGTAAGTAATGTATTTTATTTATCGGGTGTCTATGAAAATTCTTGCACCATAGCAGGTTGCGGTTTGTCAAGCCCCGGATACAAAACCTTTCTATCAAAGATTGATACCGCTGGAAATTGTATCTGGTCAAAAAATATAGCCATTGGTTCTAACTTACTCTGCCTAACTTTTGATAACCATGGAAATGTTTATTCCGCAGGTTGGGCACCCAATGGAGCTGTTGTTGACACAATAACAGTTGCTGCAGGTGCATTTATTGCAAAATTTGACTCATCCGGAAATTGCCTCTGGGCGAAAACCAAAGTATCGTTTATTAGCTTTTCTTCAATGCCTATTTTTTTTATTTCACAAATTAAATTTTATAATAATAATGTTTATGCTTCCGGCAGTATAAGTGGATCGAATGATACCATCTCCATTGATACCATTAGCAAAGTTATACCCTGCACCAATTGTGCGGGTACCGGAATCGTTTGTATGGATACATCCGCTAATGTGAAATGGTTTCGACTGGATGGATTACCCTATGCACAAGGTCCTATTGGAATGAATAATAATGGCGATATTTATTTATATGCATTGGGTGGAGACACCTGCTATTTTGGAACTGATACAATAAAAGGAAATGGCAGTTGGTCTGTCATTGTCAAGTATGATCAAAATGGAAACATCTATGGTTATCATCAAATGAACTTCAGCACAAATTATAGTGGTGACGTAAGATCTATAGGTTTAAATGTTCAAAGTGATGGTACATATTATATTACAAACAGTTTTTCTGGTACTGCAGTTTTTGGCAGTTATACCATTAGTGCTGGCAATGCACCCGATTTATTTATAGCGCGTTTTAATGATGCAGGAGATTGTCTTGGTTTGGATCATGTAGGCGGAAGCCATGGAACCTGCATTGCGGCAGATGGTAGCGGTGTTTATGTAACAGGAGTATTTTCGCCTTTCCCTTCAGATTCAGGAATGCTTTCTATAGGAAGCAGTAATTTTAGCACACATGGCTATGAAGACATTGTATTTGCCAAACATAATCTATTAACTGGTACCGGAGGAGAAAGCCGTATTGCTAATAATACGCTTATTATTTATGCAAATCCAAACAAAGGTTCATTCCGGTTAAAAGTACCTGATGATTTTGTTAATGAAAGACATTTATTGTTAAACATTTTTGATGACAGTGGCAAACTCATCCGACAGCAACAATTAAACATGAATGATGAGCATCCTAAACTCGACATTTTCGGAGAAGCAAAAGGAACATACCATGTTACTTTAAGCAATAGTAAAAAAATCTATTCCGGAAAAATGATTGTTGAATAACCCCCCC
>JAPLDA010000090.1 GCA_026391945.1 Bacteroidota bacterium
GGACGGCGAAGGTAAAGGAGTTGGAAAAAGTGCTGCTGCAAAAATAAACTGCCGATGGCTTAAGGTATCCGCACGCTACATGAAATCGAAACTTCTGTTATCTTTGGTGTAGTATTCGGAACCTTTGGGATTGGGAGGGGGATAGTTTAAGGTTATCGGCAATTGTTGGGGATACTGCTAACTTGAAAGTGACTGCAAGAAATTAACTTTGATAAACTAAATAAAACGAAACTACTATGATTATCATTGTATGGATTATTGGTGCATTGCTTGTCGCCTACATGGGCGGAGAAAGAGAAATAGGATTTTGGGGAGCATTTGCATGGAGCGTAATACTAAGTCCTATCATCGGTTTAATTATTGTGCTTACATCTGAAACGAATGCAAGCATTGCATCAAAAGCACAGTTCAAAGCACGAATGGCAGAACAATCTAAGCAATACGAAATTGAGCAAGCGGTAAAAGGAAAAACAAATGTTGCCGATGAACTTCTGAAGTTCAAAGAACTTCTTGACAAGGGTGTAATTACACAGGAAGAATTTGACATACAAAAGAAAAAATTACTTTAAAGAAATTAAACTAAAAAATTATGAAAACACTATTGTTCAATTCAGCATTCATTCTTGGAGTGACGTTAATTGTCAGTTGTAATCAAACAGAACAAAAAAAAGAAACGCCTACACAAGTTGCGCAAGAAGAAATTCAAGCCACAAAGGAAGTTGTAGGGAAACCGAAACTTCTTAGCGATACTATTTTTATCGGCTTTCAATTTGGTATGTCTTTAAAAGAGGCACAGGCGCATGTAGCAAAACTGAAATCTAAAGGAGTGAAGATAAATTTGACAAGCGGTGATAATAAAATGTCGGGGACTTATCTCTTAAATGATGGACAATATAGTGTTACATCAGAAATGACAATTTTATTTATGAATGATAAATTATTTGAATTGCAAATTAAAATACAAGACACTGATGAGGAAGGTCACGGCATGGTTGTTCCAGGAGGAAGAACATCTACAAAAGTTCTCAATGACTTAGCTGATTATATTGCAACAATGCACGGACAATATAAAACAGGAGAGGACAAAGACCAGTTTGACTATTATTTTTGGACTGATGGAAACAGAAATTTTAAAGTATGGCAAACAGATTGGAATGTTAAAGTTGACCGCGCGTATCACATAGATTTTAAAATTACTAATCAAACAGTTTTAACCAATACCCCCGTTCAGCGTAGTCTTGTGCGCAGGATCGCGTGCAGGGTGACTACGCTGCAATGTACAATCAGATCATAAGCTTCACGCTGGTAGCTTTAAAACGTAAGCCATGTGTGTTGGACAGCTACGATCTGGTTAACAGTTAACCATTCATCAAGAAGTGTCTGAAAGTTAATTTTCTTAATGGTAAGAAATAAAAAGCCAGCGATCTAAATGAAATGTCGTAGCTGGCCATCGTACGGGAGTATTAAAGCTACGACTAGCGTAGGTGGAAGCGGATGCTGCCGACGAACTCCTAAAGGGTTTTCCGTCTACCAATTCAAAGAATGTATGAAGTAAGTGTCTTGTTTTTTTCAATGAACTGTTGAATCCTTTAGGGGTTTGCCGGGAATCCTAAACTTATTGAGCGTCTAAAAATATTCGCTGAGGTCGCAGATATGAAACCTATCCATTTTTATTTCACCTTGTATCTGGCTACCTTTGGTACAAATTAAGTGGCAATGAAAAAAATCATTTTGCTCTTCGCAATTCTTACATTCACGTCAATAAAAATTAATGCGCAAACCGTGACCGACTTCGACGGCAATGTGTACACTACCATAACCATCGGAACGCAGGCCTGGACAAAGGAAAACCTGAAGGTTACCCATTACCGGAATGGAGATTCAATACCTAATGTTGCAGATAGTTTGCAATGGTATAATTCAACGTCAGGAGCATACTGTAATTATGATACTAACATGGCAGCCGTTTATGGCCGTCTCTATAACTGGTATGCAGTCCAGGATTCCCGTAACATCGCTCCTTTGGGTTGGCATGTTCCAACTTTTGAAGATTGGGATACGCTTCAGATTTTTCTTGGTTATGATTTAGTTGCAGGTGGTAAACTGAAAGAGATTGGAACCGCTCATTGGATGAGTCCGAATTTCGGTGCTACGGATCAATATGGTTTTACGGCACTGCCCGGAGGCCAGCGTGCTGATTCAATTTATTCAGGAACGTTTTCAGAAATTACCCAACAGGGTTATTGGTGGTCTTCTTCCGAACTGGATACCGTCTATCCGTGGGGAGTAAATATCTCCTACAATTCAGAAGGAATGACCAACTGGGGAGCCTCTACCAGGAAATCCGGTTTTTCCATTAGACTGATTAGTGATTTAGCTGTTGGTATCAAGGACATGAATCAAAAAGACTATTTGAATATTTATCCCAATCCTGTAAAAGATAAAATTCATTTGGTATGTGCAGACAACAGGAAGATGAATTTAGAAATAGATAACCTGATGGGAGAGCCTGTATTACGGATGGAACTCAATGAGAGAAGAAACGAAGTTGACATCAGTACATTGGCGAAAGGAATGTATATCATAAAGATTACCGGTGTTGACTGGATAGTTCAAAAAAAAATGGTAAAAGAATAATTTGCAGGATATGACAGTTAAGACTTCATTTACGGTCACGCCTGAACATGGAAATGAGAACCACATAAACAATCAGCCAATGAAAACAATTTATTCAATTTCTCTCCTGGTGATTTCTTTGCTACTTATTCTGTCTTGCAATGACCAGGCAGGCAAAACAGAAAAATCGAATGCCTCGTACACTCCCAATGAATATAATAACACAAAGGGGTATTGGGAAAACGGAAAAATAATTACTGAATTCAATTGTCCCGACGATAAATCGTACCCTCCTGTCGACCTGAAATCATGGGATAAAATACCTGTGGTTAATGGCCGGCTACCGACCTACGAAGAAACAATGAACGGAACGTCTATTCACCATTATGGCGAAAAGGCAAATCCTGATGTCAAACCTTATTCGCTGACATTGCCGAAATTGGCCTATCACCGTAATCCCATGACGAATATGGATGAACTTGTTGTTGTCATCCAGATTGTGCAGACTGCTGAAGACACAATCGTTGGCTTCAGATATTTAACGGGTGGTTGCGGCGGTTCTTTATTTCATGACTATCGTTTCTTAACTGACGAAGAAGTAAAAAAAGTAGTTGGGCCGTAAATAAAAATAAGCTCCACTCCTTTAACAATAGTTCTCTGCGACCTCTGCTCCTCAGCGTCCTCTGCGTGAAAATAAATTTGGCGTAGAATGAATATTTTAGAAAAGTTTCACGCAGGGTGCTCGAAGATGCAGAATACACTGAGAAGAATTTAATGACCGCAAAATAAAAAACTACTTCGCCATCGCTTCAGCGATATCAAATTTGGTGATGATGAAGTTGCCGTTCGTTTTAAAATCTTTTACGAGGATGGCCGTGCGATCACCGGAAATCATTTTGGAAAGATCATCGAGCGGAGTGGTGATGTCAACAAAAGGCAACGCTTCCTGCATGATGCTTTCCACCTTGTCGTGTTTCGATTCCGGGTTTTGCATGATCCTGTTGAAGACGAGGTTCTCGTAGATGGAACCCACGATGCGGTCATCAGAAGTAACAGGAAGCTGCGAGTAATTATTTTCAGTGATCAGTTTCAATGCATCACCGATGGTTTGATTTTTATCAATGGTGATGAGCGCAATATTTTTTCTCGAAGCCACGATGTCAGCAGCCGTCATTCCTGTTTTGTCGAGGTAACCCATCTTGCGCATCCAGTCGTCGTTGAACATCTTGGCGAGATACCGCGAACCGTGATCGTGAAAAATCACCACCACCACATCCGTTTCTTTCAGTTGGTCTTTCATCTGCAAAAGCCCGGCTATGGCTGATCCCGCCGAGTTGCCCACCCAGATGCCTTCCTTCTTTACAATTTCCCGCGTGTAAAGCGCCGCATCTTTATCGGTCACTTTTTCGAAATGATCGATCACGCTGAAGTCGTAGTTCTGCGGAATAAAATCTTCACCGATCCCTTCCGTGACGTATGGATAAATTTCATTGTTGTCGAGTACGCCGGTCTCATGGTATTTCTTCAACGCTGATCCATACGTATCAATCGCCCATACTTTGATGTTCGGATTTTTTTCTTTCAGAAATTTTCCCGTCCCGGTAATCGTTCCGCCTGTTCCGGCGCCAACCACAAGATGGGTGATTTTTCCATCCGTCTGGTCCCAGATTTCCGGGCCGGTTTGTTCGTAATGTGCCTGCATGTTCGACAGGTTATCATACTGGTTGGCTTTCCATGAATTCGGGACTTCTTTTACCAATCGTGACGAGACAGAATAATACGAACGCGGATCATCAGGTTCCACGTTGGTCGGACAAATGATTACTTCCGCACCGAATGCTTTCAAGGCATCCGCTTTTTCTTTTGATTGTTTATCCGTTGTCGTGAAAATACATTTGTATCCTTTGATGATGGCGGCGATGGCAAGTCCCATTCCCGTATTGCCTGAAGTTCCTTCGATGATGGTGCTGCCGGGTTTAAGCAAACCGGCCTTCTCCGCATCTTCAATCATCTTCAGAGCCATCCTGTCCTTGATGGAGTTGCCGGGATTAAACGTTTCCACTTTTGCGAAAACGGTTGCCTTCACGCCGTCCACTAATTTGTGAAGCTTAATCAATGGAGTGTTCCCGATGGACTCAAGAACATTTTCGCAATATTTTTTCTTTGGGTTCGCCGACATTTTCAGAGGAATTAATAGTGATTCAAAAAGGTCTGCAAATTTAAAAACTCTGCTGATATCCGGACGAAAATTTCAGGAGAAACGCAGAGCCTTTAAAGGGCTGATTTTAGTGATGATAAGCGTTGGGAGCAGCATCATGGCCACGCAGACGGCCAGGGTTCCGGCATTCAGCATGAGAAACTGGACAACAGAAATGTTTACCGGCACATACGAAATGTAGTAGGATTCCTGGTTGAGGTGGATCAGGTGAAAGTATTTTTGCAACAGTACGATCCCGATCCCGGCGATATTTCCCCAGAGCAATCCTCTGCCGATGAGGAAAGAGGCCACGTAGAGAAATATTTTTTTGACGCTGATGTTGGCCGCGCCAAGGGCTTTCAGCGTTCCGATCATATTCACCCGTTCGAGTATGATGATGATCAATGCCGAAATCATGTTGATGCCGGCGACGATCAGCATGAGCGTGATGATGATGATGCCGTTTACATCCTGGAGGTTGAGCCAATCGAATATCTGAGGATAGATTTCTTTGATGGTGCGTGAATTCAGTTCCGGCCCGATGGAAGCATACACCTGTTTACCGGTTTCATCGAGTTTGTCGAAATCTTTGATGGTGATTTCAAAACCACCGACTTGTCCGGGAGTCCAGTCGTTGAGTTTCTGGATGTGGGCGATGTCGCAGAACACATACAGGTTGTCGAATTCTTCCAGTCCTGTTTCGTAGATACCGGTGATTTTAAATTTCCGCGCGCGCGGTGGCTGCTGGATGAAATACATGACGAGGTTATCGCCGGTTTTCAGGTTGAGTTTTTTGGAAATATTTTTCGAAATGAGAACGGCATCTGACTTCACCGAATCATTCACAGTGAAATTTTTTCCGTCGGTGATTTTTTTTCCGAAGTAACTCCAGTCGAAATCGCTGCCGATACCTTTGGCGACCACGCCCTGTAACTCTTCATTTGTTTTGATGATTCCTGCTTTGGTGGCAAAGACTTCAATGTGGCGGATGCCTTCATTTTTTTTCAGGTCCTGCAGGAAAAACTGGTTCCGGTCGATCGGCTTTGTTTCATACGAATTGTTCTCATCGTAATTGCTCACCTGGATGTGTGCGCCGAAGCCAATTACTTTCTCACGGATTTCATCCTTGAATCCTGATACCACAGCGAGCGCAAGGATCATCACGGTGAAGCCCAGCGCCACGCTGATGAGCGCGATGCGAACGACAGGCCGTGAAATCATGGCATTGTCTTTTTTTGAAAAAACAATTCTCTTTGCTATGAATAATTCAAAATTCATCCGGAATCTTGTATACTTGCGTTCTTAAATAGTGCTAAAGATATTTCATCCTGAACGTATATGAAAATCATCGTAAAAGTAATTTTATTACTCCTGTTAACGAGCCTGTCGCTGAGATCTTTTTCACAGGAAGAGTGGAAGGAGAGGATGAAGACATCTGCTGATATCCATTCGGGCGCCGACCGGCTGAATGAATTCCTTCCGATCCTGAAAGGAAAGGCGATTGCCGTTGTCGCCAACCAGGCATCCATGGCGGGAACGGTTCACCTCGTGGATACGTTGCTTTCGTTGAAGGTGAAAATAAAATGTGTGTTTGCTCCTGAACATGGCTTCCGTGGCGATGCCGGTGCCGGTGAAGAAATAAAATCATCGCGCGATGTGAAGACAGGATTGCCTGTCGTTTCGCTCTATGGAAAGCATCTGAAACCAACGGCGCAGGATTTAAAAGGTGTCGACCTGGTGTTGTTTGACATCCAGGACGTCGGCGCCCGCTTTTATACCTACATCTCCACGCTTCAATATGTCATGGAAGCCTGTGCAGAACAAAAGAAGCCGTTGATTGTGCTGGATCGTCCGAATCCCAACGGCTTTTATGTTGACGGACCGATACTGGAAAAAAAGTTTGCGTCGTTCGTCGGAATGAATCCTGTTCCTATCGTTTATGGGATGACGATCGGTGAATATGCAACGATGCTGAACGGCGAGCACTGGCTTTCGAAAGGTGTTCAGTGCAAACTGAAAGTCATCCACCTGGAAAATTATTCTCATAAAGATTTATACCAGTTGCCGGTTCCGCCTTCACCGAACCTGCCCGACATGGCTTCGGTTTACCTGTATCCTTCCATTTGCCTTTTTGAAGGAACGCCTGTGAGTGTAGGCCGCGGCACCATGAAGCCTTTTCAGTTCATCGGTTACCCGGATTTCAGGGAGGGAAATATTTCATTCACTCCGAAGAGCCTTCCCGGGCTGGCCAATCATCCGCTTTATGAGGATACCTTATGCAAGGGTTTTGAGCTGACGACCACATTGAAGTCAAGGATCGTACAGTACAGGAGAATGTATTTGTTTATGCTGGTCGGCATGTATGATTCGTATCCTGACAAAGGAAAATTCTTCAATGACTTCTTTGACAAGCTCGCCGGCACGGATCAGTTGAGAATGCAGATCACGAAAAAATTTAAAGAAGAAATGATCAAGAAAGAGTGGAAGAGCGGACTGGAAAATTTCAAACTGCTCCGGAAAAAATATTTGCTGTATGAAGATTTTGAGTAGGAGAAAAATCATCCAACAAAAAAGCCATCCGCCAAAGGCGGATGGCTTTTTCTTTTTAGTTCGCTGGCGTTATTGTACGGCAGACTTAAAATTTGAATCGTTGAACCATTTGATAAACTCACGATCTTCCTGTGCAAATGATTTCATCTTGCTGTCTTTCGATACAGATGCTTTTAGGTTAGCAACAACACCGTTCGCATCGCCTTTGCGGGCAGCGATCACCGCTTTCAGGTACAATCCGATTGCAGAATCTTTGTCAGGAGAAGCATCGAGCGTACTCATCGCACCTTCTTTGTCACCATTCAGGAGTTTTGCCAATGCAGCATTGAAACTCTGGCTTGAACTGTAATTGCCGATGGCTGCAGAATAGTTTCCGTTTTTGATATCGAGGATTCCCATGTTCTCATTTACTTCAGTTCCGGCACCAGATGCAGAAGCGTACATGGCGGCAGCATTTTTACGATCGCCTTTGCGGCTGTAACAGGCCCCGAGATTATTTTTAACAACCGGGTTGTTTGAAGAGAGTTGATCCGCTTTCTGGAATTCACTCATCGCACCTTCCACATCACCATTCATGAACGTCATCATGCCGACATTGTTCGAACATCTCCAGTCCTGCGGATAAATGCGTTCAGCGGATTTGTAAATAGATAATTTCTGAGCATTGTCTTTTGTGAGGGTGGCCGCGTAGAGAATTTCTTCCACACTCAGTGAATCAGGAGCGGAAGCAGCAAGTGCTGAAATCTGGTCATCGGTACGGCTCATCTTATCAGCATTGATGGTGATCACCGATCTTCTCAATTTCGGCAACAGGTTGTCGGCGATTTCAGTGAATGCTTTTCCCATCTTTTTAATTTCCAGTTCACGGGCATCCACATCGGTGTTGGAAGCAACGATACGCAGGATCATCTCTTTCTGAGACATGTTGGAACTTTGCATCAGTTGCTGAAATCCCTGCCAGTCTTCCGACGTAGAACTTCTGGTATAAAAAGAACTGTCCTTTCCCTGCTGCATTTTCATCTTCTTGAAATTTCCCATCAGGTATTTCATGGAAGATCTTGCGCGTGAATCGGCAAGTCCTGTGTTGAGTCTTTCTTTTCCGTCAGGAGATGCATAGCCCATGATGCTGATGTTTTTCATCATGTATGGAGCCACTGACAAAGCTTTGATGGCACTGTCGAGTGCTGCAAACCCGGGTTTGTTGTTGATGCCGCATTGCTTCACCTTGAAAGCAGGATTCACGTTGCTCGTCATGATCAGGTAATAGATCTCGCCATTGAAACTGGCAGGAACTACTTTTTGAAATTTGTCTTTTGCGGCGATGGTTTTCTCATCTGCTTTCACCAGCATCGGTGTGGCGATGGTTGCATCAGCAATTTTTACAGGAGTGAAGTTTTGACTTTTGCTTCCCTGGCTCCCTTTGATGTTCACCATCACATCGCCGGCTCTCATGTCGGGTGAGTAAGCAATTTTGCCGGAATAAGAAAAGTTGCCGCCGGCTTTGCTGTTGATTTTGTTTCCCGGTGTCAGCGATTTTTCACCGACTTCTGTGATGGTTTTAAAAGCATGTTCACCACCTGTTGATTTCACAACAGGAGTAACAGCGAGGTCCACTTTCTTTGCAAAATATTTTGCAGGATAGGAACCTTTCACGGTGATGGCCACGCTGTCGCCATGCACTTCAAGGGGATTGGGAGTTACTTCATATTTGACCAGCGAGGCATTCTTTGCCATTTTGCTGAGTCCGTTGCAGCCAGCTACTGCAATAGTGATGAGGATGAACGATACAGGTTTGATGTACTTCATTTTGGGTTAGATGAAATTAAAAGTTAATGTGTGTTTCCGATGCAATATTAACATTAATTCCCAGAATGAAAAATGACCCTGACTTAATTTTTCGAAGCCCTTTTCCGTTCAGTTTCGTCGAGGATAATTTTCCTCATGCGAATGGCTTTGGGCGTGACTTCGATATACTCGTCTTTCTCAATATATTCCATGGCTTCTTCTAAAGAGAAATTTATTTTCGGAACGATACGTACGTTTTCGTCATTTCCGGAAGCGCGCATGTTGGTGAGCTGTTTTGCACGCGTTACATTGATGACGAGGTCGCCCGGACGGATTTGTTCACCGATCACCTGTCCAGCATAAATTTCATCTCCCGGATCAATAAAAAATTTCCCCCTGTCCTGGAGTTTGTCGATGGAATACGCGGTTGCTTTTCCTTTTTCCATAGAAAGCAAAACGCCGTTGATGCGTCCCGGGATATCTCCCTTCCATGGCTCGTAATCATTGAAGCGGTGGGCAATCACGGCTTCTCCAGACGTTGCAGTGAGCATGTTATTTCTCAGCCCGATGATGCCGCGTGCCGGAATGTTGAATTCAAGATGGAGCACATCGCCTTTTGGTTCCATCACCATCAGTTCGCCTTTGCGTTGTGTGGCAATGTCAATCACGGAGCCGGAAGATTCCTGCGGAACGTTCACGGTAAGGATTTCAAATGGTTCGCATTTCACTCCGTTCACTTCTTTGATGATGACCTGCGGCTGCCCGACCTGTAATTCATATCCTTCTCTTCTCATCGTCTCAATTAAAATGGAGAGGTGAAGAATTCCTCTACCGAAAACAAGGTATGAATCAGGAGAGCCTGTTTCTTCCACGCGCAAGGCAAGATTTTTCTCTGTCTCTTTATACAAACGATCGCGAAGATGGCGGGAGGTGACGAACTTTCCTTCCTTCCCGAAGAAAGGCGAGTTGTTGATGGTAAACAACATGCTCATGGTTGGCTCATCCACATCAATGGTTGGCAATGCTTCCGGTGTATCAAAATCAGAAATCGTATCGCCGATATCAAAATTTTCAAGTCCGACGATGGCGCAGATATCACCCGCGGAAACGTGGTCGGTTTTACTTCTTCCGAGTCCTTCAAAACTGTGAAGTTCTTTCACGCGCGATTTCAGAATACTGCCGTCGCGTTTGATCAGGCTCACCGGCATGTTCTCACGCATGCTTCCACGGAACACTCTGCCAATGGCAATTCGTCCGACGAAGCTGCTGTAATCGAGCGACGTGATCAGCATCTGGGGATTTCCTTCACGCTTCGGCGCCTGCGGAATGTATTCGACAATTGCATCGAGCAATGCACTTACATCTTCGGTGGGATTTTTCCAGTCGGTACTCATCCAGCCATGCTTGGAGGAACCATATAAAGTCGGGAAGTTGAGCTGGTCTTCCGTGGCGTTCAGGTGATAGAACAAATCAAAAATCTGTTCATGTACTTCATCGGGCCGGCAGTTTTCTTTGTCTACTTTGTTGATGACTACAATCGGCTTCAGGCCGAGATGCAGCGCTTTGGAAAGAACAAACCGTGTTTGAGGCATGGCTCCTTCGAAAGCATCCACCAACAACAAAACACCATCGGCCATGGTGAGTACGCGTTCCACTTCTCCTCCGAAATCAGCGTGACCGGGAGTATCAATGATGTTGATCTTGACGCCTTTGTACCGTACAGAAACATTTTTTGCAACGATGGTGATACCGCGTTCGCGTTCCAGTTCATTGTTGTCAAGGATGAGTTCGCCAACATGTTGGTTATCCCTGAATAACATGGATTGATGAAGAATTTTGTCCACCAAAGTGGTTTTGCCATGATCAACGTGTGCAATAATGGCGACGTTTCTGATTTGCATCTGTTAAGTAGTTGGTTTAGAGTTCCCCCGGGCGCAAAAAACTATTAAAAAATAAAAAGTTCTTTTTCGCGAGTGCGAATGTAGTGATAAAGAGCGAGATGAGGAAATGATTGTTTGGTCAGAGGATGACTCATTTTGAAATATCAGGTTTGAATCAACGAATACGAATCAGTGCGAATCTGCGAATTAGGGTGTAGCTGGTAATTCAAAATGAGTGATTACTCTTGTTGAAGCCGGATACCAAAAGAAAATTTCAATCTCGCGGTTTAAATGTTGGCCGAGGTGCTTGAAGTTTTTGGGATCAGCCGTATCAGTTTTTTTCTTGCAACCCTCAGAAGGTTGTTTTCAATGAACCTGTTGATGAGAACCGATATCAAAACGATTGTGAGGATGGTCGTCATTTGAGAGAAATGGCTGACAGGTTTTACCACGAGGATCACGATGGGTGAGAAAAGATAAATGCAATAGGAGGAGTCGCCGAGAATTTTGAAGATGCCGGATAATTTTGGGTTCAGCAAATATTTTTTTTCCAGCAGTACACCGGATAGAACCAGCAGGAAAGAAAAGGATCCGTAAATGATAATGCTCTTCGGATCGTTGTAACGGATGCCGGTGAATAAATATAAGATCAGGATGATGACCAGCGCCGACCACATCCACATGGTTTTGGTTTTGAAAAATTTTGCTGAGAAAAGTCTGGCTGCTGAAATTCCGAGCAGGAATTCCCAGGCATTGGGGCCGGCGAGAAAATTTATTCCTGTTCCTTTCATGCCTGCATACGTGTTGTTGAGGATGGTGATGATGGATGAAAGGATCAGCAGGAAAATGAAAACCGGTTGGTGAAATTTTTTGTGAACCACGAACACGATGATTCCGAAAGCGAAATAGAAATAAAGTTCATACGATAAACTCCAGCTGACTCCGAGAACGGAAAAATGTCCCGGCAGCAAAAAGAATGTGCGGAGGATAGACCGGTTGATATCAAACGGTTGAACGGCATACAACACCAGCAAGGCAATCCAGTACAGGATGAAAATTTTCGTCAGCCGGTTGATGACAAATTTCCAGGCTTTTTTTTGTTCAGCGATAAACGTGCTGTAGTACATCACAAAACCGCTGATCACAAAAAACAAATCCACGCCTTTGTAACCTGATTTCATCAGCTCCATGTGAAACAGGATCACCAGTACGGCAGCCATGAAACGGAAAAGTTGCAAAGAAGAAAGTGTCACTGGTTCTGTTTTGATTTCAAACGAAAGCGAATGAACATAGATGTCCCGTAACAATCATTTCATGATATGGATTGCAACAACACCTTTTTGAATTATCGGATACTGTCATTCGTAAATTCGTAATGATTCGTATTCGTAAATAACCACATGGTCATACTGAGTCATACTCATTGATTCGTGAATAAATTACCGAGTCAAGAAATTTTCCTTCAAAAAAATAATTTTCACGGAAGTACGCTTCCTGTACGAAGCCGTTTTTCTCCAATAATTTTTTCGACGAAGCATTCCCGGGATTCACATTGGCTTCTATGGAATGCAGTCTCATCAAACGGAATCCATAATCGATCACCGCTGTCATGGCTTCCTGCATGAATCCTTTTCCCTGTAATGCAGGGTTGAGCAGGTAACCGATTTCAGCGCGGTGATTTTCTTTTTCGATTCTCCAGAAACCAATGGTGCCTTCGAGCCGGCCAGCTCCTTTCATGGTAATTGCCCATGTAACAGCAGTATGGTTGGTTAATGCATCATCCATGATCTTAAACAGGTTCATCGCATCATCAATGGTTTTCGCCCTCGGCCTGTCGATGTACTGCATGACTCTTTCATCGGAGCGAAGAGCAAATAGTTCCTGCACATCTTCCATGACGATTTTTCTAAGCAATAACCTTTCGGTTGATAGTTCTGGAAATGGAGTAAAGCAGGTTTCAATCATTGAATCATCGAGTTAGTAAGAACAAGCCGGCGGTTTTTTTCCGGATGCAGTCCATGCCATTCATTTCTGTAAAAATAGCAAAACAAAAACGTCCTGCCGAAACAGGACGTTTTTGAAAATGCAAACAGAAAAATTTATTCCACAATCGTAAACTCAACC